>CAVHOL010000021.1:0-37497 GCA_963637655.1 bacterium
CGCCATCGGCAGCGGCGAGGGCAGCAACCAGCAGTCCTACGCTACCTACAAGAGCCTCGAGATCCTCCCCATCGAGAAGACTCCTACCGCTATCGAGACCCTGAAGCCCGAGACCAAGACAAACTTCAACGTATACGGCATCAACGGCCAGCTGCTCAAGTCGAACACTACCGACCTCAGCGGCCTGTCTCACGGCATCTACGTTGTCAACGGCAAGAAGGTGCTGAAGTAATCTTGCGCAGACAGAACATTTATTGACCAATATGACAGAAAACATCAAAAAAGTATTTCTGTTGCTTATAACGCTGCTCGGCACCATGTGTGCCGGCAGCGTTTTTGCATCAGAGAACAGCACGGAGAACGTGCTGTGGAGCGACTACTCGCCAGGCGGCACGTCGTTCTCCAAGTCAGTGAGCGTAGACTTCTCCAAGCAGACACTCACCGCAGTCATCGACCTGAGTACCTGCCAGAGCACCACCACCTACGAGAACGTGCTCTCCATCGGTACCGACATCGGGCAGTGGAGCACATCCTCTGCCAACAACATCCACATCTACTACACCAAGTCGGGCAGCTCGCTGCAGGTGAACTACCTCAACGGCACGTCATACCCGCTGCGCGACGACATCAGCAACATCTCCGGCACCGTCACCATCGTGCTCTCGTCTGAAGGCCTCACCGTCAACGGCGAAACCCACGGCGACGCCAGCACCCTCTCCGCCCTGCTCGGCGAGAGCACCGTCACCGTCGGCAGCACGCAGGGCAACACCCGCAGCTGGGCCACCTACACCAAGGTGAGCGTCACCGGCACGTCAAGCCAGACCAAGCCCACCTTCACCACACCCGCCATCGGCGGCACCTACAACATCTGCCTGGCCTCCGATCCCACGCAGGCGCTCGGCGTGAGCACGGGCGACAACGACGAGTCCATCGCCGTGTCGGCACTCGGCACCGGCGAAGGCCAGCAGTGGGAGATCATACAGAGCCTCTCCACCACCTACCCCAACCTACTGAAGAACGTCTACTCGGGCAAAGCCCTCGACCTCGCCGGCACCGGTTCCACCGCTCCCCTGCAATGGACCTCGGAGTACGACTACAACAATACGGCCAACGCCAACCAGGAATTCATCTTCGAGAGCGCAGGCGACAACACGTTCTACATCTACTGCAAGCCCCAAGGCTCATCCTCCAACTACTACCTCGCCCTCAACTCCTCGGCCGACGGCCTGACCAAGACCACCAGCCAGAGCGAGGCCACGGCCTTCGGATTTGTGAAGGTCGACACCACCACGCCCGACACGGGCGACCGCGCCTTCGATGTCAGCTGGATACAGAACCAGAAGAAGTTCGCCGACTACAAGGAGGACGCACATGCCACCTTCATCCCCTACGCATCGGTAGAAGACATGAAGGCAGACGCCCACTACGCCCAGCCGTGGCTCACGCCCACCAAGGCCGAGACCATGCTGCTCAACGGCACGTGGAAGTTCAAGTACGTGGCCGGCACCACCTCCGGACCGAGCGCCAGCGACTTCTTCGCCGCCGACCTTGACGACAGCGCATGGGACTCCATCCGCGTGCCCCTGTCGTGGGAGATGGCCGGCTACGGCAAGCCCGTATACTGCAACGTAGGCTACGCCTTCCGCAACAACCCGCCCAACGCCAACGTGGGCATCTCCGAGGCCGGCGTGACCGACAACAACTCCACCGGCTTCTACCGCCGCACCTTCACCCTGCCCGAGGGATGGAGCGACAAGCGCGTCTTCCTGCACTTCGACGGCGTGTACAGCGCAGCCGTCGTATGGGTCAACGGCAAGTACGTGGGCTACTCGCAAGGCTCTAACACCGACGCCGAGTTTGACATCACCGCCTTCGCCACCACCGGCGAAAACCAGCTCTCCGTGCGCGTCTACCGCTGGTGCGACGGTTCCTACCTCGAAGGACAGGACATGTGGCACCTCTCCGGCATACACCGCGACGTATACCTCGTGGCCACACCCAAGGTGTTCGTTTCCGACCACTATATCAGCACCTCCACACTGAGCGACGACGCTACCTCCGGCACCCTCACCGTGGCCCTCACCGTCGACAACCGCGACGCATCGGCCGCCAAGAAGACCTTCGGCGTAGAACTCGTCGACCCCTCCGGCAAGAGCGTCAAGACCGGCACCGCCACCTATGACGGCAGCGCCACGTCGACCCTCACCGTCACCCTCGACGGACTCACGGGCCTCAGCCCCTGGAGTGCCGAGCATCCCGATCTCTATACCGTCATCGTCACCCAGCAGGACGAGAACGGCGCCACCGAGATGGCCTTCTCCACCAAGTACGGTTTCCGCAAGATCACCCAGTCGGGCAACGCCATCTACATCAACGGCAAGCGCGTCTTCTTCAAGGGTGTCAACACCCAGGACACCCATCCCGAGTACGGCCGCGCCATCGACACCGAGACCATGCTCAAGGACATCACCATGATGAAGCAGGCCAACGTCAACACCATCCGTACCTCGCACTATCCGCGCCAGCCCAAGATGTACGCCATGATGGACGCCTTCGGACTCTACTGCATGGACGAGGCCGACATGGAGTGCCACTACAACCAGAACCTCGCCTCCAACTCTACCTGGACGGCAGCCATCACCGACCGCGAAGTGCGCATGGTGATGCGCGACCGCAACCACCCCGCCGTCATCTTCTGGTCGATGGGCAACGAGAGCGGATCGGCCTACGACCTCTCCACATCCATCTCCACCGTGCGCAGCCTCGACAGCCGCATGATACACTATGAGGGCAACAACTCGCTCGCCGATATCGGCTCGAGCATGTACCCCACCATATCTGTCGTGCAGGGACGCACGTCGGGCTACTACGGCAAGCCCTACTTCCTCTGCGAGTACGCACACGCCATGGGACAGGCCGTCGGCAACCTCAAGGAGTACTGGGACATCATCGAGGGCAGCACCGGCATGATCGGCGGCTGCATCTGGGACTGGGTCGACCAGTCGATCTACAACCCCGAGAAGCTCCTCCAGGGCGAGAAGCTCACCTCTGACAAACTGCACTACTGGGTAGCCGGCTACGACTACAACAGCCCGAGCTACGTAGGACAGGGATTCCAGGGCAACTTCCTCAACAACGGTATCATCACCCCCGACCGCTCATGGACAGCCAAGCTCACCGAGGTGAAGAAGGTGTACCAGAACGTGGCCTTCACCAGCCTCAGCGGCAAGACCCTCACCCTGACCAACAAGAATGCCTTCGCCGACCTCAATGAGTACAATCTCGACTATGTCGTACTGCGCGACGGACAGTTTGTAGAGCGCGGCACCGTGACCCTGCCCTCCATCGCAGCCGGCAGCACCTCGACCGTCACCCTGCCCTACACCACCGAGACGACCGACGGTGCCGAGTACCTCGTCAACGTGCGCCTCGCCCTCAAGGAAGACGCACTCTGGGCCAAGGCCGGATACGCCGTGGCCGAAGAGCAGTTCTCCATCACCGACCGTCCCGACCTCGGCACGCATACCGCCGACGGCGGCAGCCTCTCCGTGAGCGGCACGACCGTCTCGGGCACCACCAAGGACGGCAAGGCCTTCTCGATGACCTTCTCGGGCGGCAAGATGACCGACTGGACCTTCGACGGCAACAAGATGATCGCCGCAGGACCCGACTTCAACAGTTACCGCGACATCGACAACGACCGCAACGTCGGCAGCATCGGCTTCGCCAACTCCTCGTCGACGAGCGTGACGGCCAGCCTCGCCAAGTCGGGCGAGACAGCCACCATGTCGATGAAGGGACAGGCATCCAACTGCTCCTACACCATCGACTACACCTTCTACGCCGACGCTACGGTCGACATGAAGGTGACGTTCACCCCGAGCGGCGCCACACGCCGTATCGGACTGGGCTGGCAGTTTGCCGCCGGATTTGAAGACGTGGACTACTACGCCCGCGGCCCGTGGTCGAACTACGTCGACCGCAAGACCGGCTCCTTCCTCGGCCGCTACACCACCACCGTCGACGACATGGTGGAAGAGCAGATGCACCCGCAGACCTACGGCGACCACCAGGATCTGCGCGACCTGACGCTCAGCAACCCCACCAGCGGCCTGGCTCTCGGCATCAAGACCGCCGGCAAGGTAGCCTTCTCGCTCTCCCACTACGATGAGACCGACTGGTGCGGCGAGGGCGACACCATGTGGAGCACCTGCCAGCACTGGTACAACCTCACCCGCCATGACCAGGTGTACGCACACTTCGACTACTGGCAGCGCGGCCTGGGCAACAACTCCTGCGGCGGCGACTCCTGCCTCTCGCAGTACGTCTGCCCCACCAGCGGAAGCTACACCTACACTCTGCGCCTGACACCGTCGACGGCAGAGTGACGACACGGCGCGCAGCGTGAATGGCCGTCAGATTGCCGTTCACGCCACGCCATACACGGCATGATTCCGACAAAGGCGGCAACGTCAAATGACAATGAGGCCAAACGGCATCGCCGTCAACGAGCCCCGTAGGGGCGACATAATATAGCGTAGGGCCTCGGCCCTACGTTTTTTTTGAGATCCCCATACAATTTGCCCCTGTAAGGGGCGCATAATTACATCAAACTATGGAACTGAATTATGCGCCCCCTACAGGGGCAATGTTTGTAACAATCTGTTGAGGTAGGGCCGAGGCCCTACCCTATACTATGTCGCCCCTACGGGGCTAGAATACTTGTCATGTAGACGGTTGCTGCTGCAACATTTTGTTATACGTGAATATGTCAAGCGGAAGAAGGGCGGGGAAAAAGAAAAAAAGGAAACAGTGCCTCTATAAGCCGGGTTTTGTCTACCGCAACGTGTTGCGGCTGTCCCTGTCATTTATCTACTCCGCAGGTCACCCTACGGCTCTAGCGTCCTACCCTCCATCACACCGAAGTTCGGGCGGGCTACCCTCAAATGATGGTATACGCGGACTTGCAGCCCCCAGATGGCACAGCCCGGTGATCGCCCACCGGCTGGTGGTCTCTTGCACCACCTTCTCACCCTTGCCGCACGCAAGGCGCGGCGGTTGTTTTCTTCTGCCGACACTTACCGTCGCCGGTAACTTCCATTTTCAGAAGTGGGGTGCCCTATGCTGCCCGGACTTTCCTCTTGCGCACCTCGTGTGCGCCAGCGACAGGACCGAGGCACTGTTTCCGGGCGCAAAGTTACAAATTTATTGCGAATGCGGAACCTTTATTCCGAATCTTTGTCGACCGACGCCATTCCCGGAACCTAAAACCGCATACCTGTTTGCACGGTTATTGGGGTACAGCCCCGTAGGGGCGACATAGTATAGGATAGGGGTTCTTGCTAAGGCAAGCGACAAAGTCGAGCGTACTCCTATCCCTATCGGAATACGCAAAAGCTGCCCCTGTAAGGGGCGCATAATTAAATTGAATATGGTTGAATTATGCGCCCCCTACAGGGGCACGTTTGTCGGAAAACGTCTAGAGATAGGGCCGAGGCCCTATCCTATACTATGTCGCCCCTACGGGGCTTTATGCGAAAACGGTTCCAAATGCGGAGCCCGTACGGTCTACTCTTTGTCGCCTGCTGCCATCTCCAGATACTTCACGAGCGCCCAGCGCACGGAGCGGAGGCCGAACTGCTCGGTATGGATATCTTCGGGGCGGAGCCAGAGGCACTCGGCGGCATCGTCGCCGGCGGTGAGGGCCGTGAGGTCGTCGACTGCGCAGCGGAAGAAGAGGTCGAGCGTGGGAATGTCGACATCGCCGTAGTGGTATACGTTGGGCAGGCTGAAGAGATACTCGGCGGCGGTGACGGTCAGTCCGGTCTCCTCCTTCACCTCGCGCACTACGCCCTCCTCGGCCGTCTCGCCGGCATCGGCAAAGCCGCCGGGCAGATCGAGCGTGCCCTTGGCCGGCTCGCGGTTGCGGCGCGTGACGAGCAGTTCGCCACGCTCGTTGACGATAAAGGCGGCATTGGCCGAACTGGCGTTCATGAAATACTCAAACCCGCAGTTGTCGCAGCGGCGGCTCTTGGGGCTCACTTTCTCAAAATGTCGACTGCCGCACTTGGGGCAGTATTGCAGTTTTTCTATGATTTCCATTGATATGGTCGTTTGCTGAATGTAGGTTGGAAACGGCTGTCCGGATGCCTGCGGCAGGATCGTCCGGGACTGGCCGTCATTTGCTGCCCAGTTTCTCCTTGAAGGGAAGCAGCGGCAGTCCGCCCTGGTTGCGCAGATTGCCGAGCGAGAAATTGTGGAAGCAGTAGGCCACCTGCTTCGGGGCCTTCACCTCGGGACAGGTCACGATGATGCCGCGCTGCCAGTCGGCCGTGGCCGTGGCCTTGTGGAAGACACCGTCGTCGCCGGCCAGCTCGAATCCCTCTATACCGTCGATGGGCTGCACGCCCTTCTCGGTGTCGGCCAGGCGCACATACACCTTGTCGCCTTCTACCGATGCGCTCTCAAACGAGGGCGAGCGGTAGATGAGGTTGGTCCAGCCGTAGGTGTCGCCGAGGGCGAGGTAGGCCAAACGCTCGCCCACCTTGCGTTTCTGTGTGGGGTGTATCTGCCGCATCTCGCGGGGGTAGGCACAGTCGTTGGTGCCGACGATGCCGCTGTGGGCGATCTGCCGGGCGGCGAGTTGCTGTTGCTGGCGCAGGAGCGCGCCCTCCGTACCCTCGGCATCGTCGTAGAAGTAGGGTGCGATCTCTACAAGGTAGAACGGCAGGTCACTGTTGCCGAACCCCTTGCGCCACTCGCCGACAAGCAGCGAGAGGCGGCGGGCATAGTCGTCCGTATGGTAGCCCACGTTGGAACATCCCTGGTAGTAGATGATGCCGCGCACGGTGTACGGCAGTATGGGGTGGAAGGTGGCGTTGCCCCACACCATGGGGCGGTAGTAGTCGGTGTCCATCGCATAGATGGAGGCGGAGTCGAGCCGCTCGTCGGTCTCGGCACGCAGGCAGTCTCCGCTTAGCCACGACTCCACACGGGTGCCGCCCTTGTTGGCCTCGATGATGCCCACCGGCACACCGAGGGCGCGGTGCAGCGTACGGGCGAAGAAGTAGCCTGTGGCGCTGGCCCAGGTCACGTTCTGCGGGGTGGTCTCCAGCCACCGGCAGTCGGCATCGTCAAGCGGACGCATGCTCATGCGCGACGGTATCTTGCAGTAGCGCACGGCGTTCTGGGAGGCGGCTGCGCCGGTCACGGTCTCGTTGTACCCCTCCACGGGGCACTGGTCGAACCCGCGCACGGGCATCTCCATATTGCTTTGTCCTGCGGCCACCCACACCTCGCCGGCGAGTATGCCCGAGAGCGTAGTCTGCTCGCCGTCGTCAAACGTCAGCGAGAGCGGCGTATAGCCGGCTTCGGGCGTATGCACGGTCACTGACCAGCGGCCGTCGCGCCCGGTCTTGGCCGAGACGGGACTGCCGGTCCAAGAGGCACGCACGGTGACGGTACGTCCGGGCTTGTCCCAGCCCCACAGACGCACGTCGGCGCTGTGCTGGAGTACCATATTGTCAGAAAGAATGTGGGGGAGGCGCACCTTCGCCTGCGACAAGAGGCAGGCAGCGGCGGCAAGAGAAAGCATTAAAAATCGTTTACGCATATCGGCTTTGCTGTTATACGGATGCAATATTACGAAAAAAACGCTACCTTTGCAAATGATGACACCACAAAATCACCGTATCTGACTATGAAAGCAACAAGACTACTGACAACGCTCCTCCTCGCCGTCATGGCCCTGACGGCAAGCGCACAGCGCACGTTCGACCTCGACCTCTGGCAGGGACGCACGCCCAACAAGAACGGCGACGCATCCGACACGGCCCGCGTGCGCGTATACCTCCCCAAAGAGTCGAAGGCCACCGGCCGCGCCATCGTGATTTGCCCCGGCGGCGGATACGAGACCCTCGCCATACACCACGAGGGCTACGACTGGGCACCGTACTTCAACAATATGGGCATCGCCGTGGTCGTGCTCAAGTACCGCATGCCGCACGGACGGCCCGAAGTGCCCGTCAGCGACGCCGAGGAAGCCATCAGACTCGTGCGCCGCAACGCCAAGGCATGGAAAGTGAACGCCTCCGATGTGGGCATCATGGGCTCGTCGGCCGGCGGACACCTGGCCTCCACCGTCGCCACCCACTCCAAGGGCGACGCCAAGCCCGACTTCCAGATACTCTTCTACCCCGTCATCACGATGATGTCTGACTTCACCCACGCCGGGTCGCACGACAACCTGCTGGGCAAGGACGCCAAGAAGAAGAAGGAACAACTCTACAGCAACGACCTGCAGGTGACCCGCGTCACGCCGCGCGCCTGCCTGCTGCTCGCCGACGACGACCACCTCGTGCTCGCCGCCAACAGCGTCAACTACTACGCCGAACTCTACCGCCACGACGTGCCGGCCGCCCTTCACATCTACCCCGGCGGCGGCCACGGCTTCGGCATGAAGACCGACTTCCCCTACCACACGGAGATGCTGCTCGACCTCC
The DNA here is from genome assembly GCA_963637655.1 of bacterium. Taxonomy (GTDB): domain Bacteria; phylum Bacteroidota; class Bacteroidia; order Bacteroidales; family Bacteroidaceae; genus Prevotella. The sequence goes on from CAVHOL010000021.1 coordinate 8,502, forward strand.
GCGCCTGGCTCGAGAGCTTTTAGGCGGGCTACTTTTAGGCGTATAGCCAAATTTCAGATAAGCCCTAATTGAATCATGGTACGCCCAGCCCCGTAGGGGCGACATAGTATAGGATAGGGCCGAGGCCCTATCTTTGGGCGGGTTTTGAACACCCTACCCTACGGGGCTGGAGCCTGTCAATAAAAAGTATTGCCAGACAGAGCTGACAGGCAAACGGTCTCACTCGAAACGCATGTTTCGAACGCCCTACCCCGCAGGGCCGGATAAACGGCCGCATCGCTTTTCCGCCGGAAAAGTTTGGCCGTTTGGAAGAAAAGGCATAACTTTGCAACCGAAGAACATACAGGACAGCAGAATAGAGAATTCCGACAACAAGACACGATGTCGGAATTCTTTGTTTTGTTGTCTTGTCCGATAACAACTAATTTTACACATTATGGCTTACATGTCACAAGATGGCTACGACAAGCTCGTGGCCGAACTCCAGCGGCTCGAAGCCGTCGAACGGCCGAAGGCATCGGCCGCCATCGCCGAAGCCCGCGACAAGGGCGACCTCAGCGAGAATTCCGAATACGACGCCGCCAAAGAGGCACAGGCGCACCTCGAAGACAAGATCAACCGGCTCAAGCTGGCCATCACCGAGGCCAAGATCATCGACACGTCACGTCTGAGCACCGACTCCGTACAGATACTCTCTACCGTAGAGATGACCAACCTCGCCACCAAGGCCAAGATGACCTACACCATCGTCAGCGAGAACGAGGCCAACCTGCGCGAAGGCAAGATCTCCATCAAGACCCCCATCGCACAGGGACTGCTCAACAAGAAGGTGGGCGAAGTGGCCGAGATCAAGATACCGCGCGGCACCATACAGCTCCGCATAGAGAAAATCACCGTCGGATAGACCGTCAGGCGACGGCAAGAAAAGTCAACAAAACCTATTGCTCCATGGACATCTTCTCAAAAATCGCCGCTGGCGAAATACCCAGCTACAAGTGCGCCGAGAACGACGAGTTCTACGCCTTCCTCGACATCAACCCCATCGCCAAGGGCCACACGCTCGTCATACCACGCCGTGAGGTAGACTACATCTTCGACATGGACGACGACGAGATCGGACGCTTCCAGACCTTCGCCAAGAAGGTGGCCGTAGCGCTGAAGAAAGCCTTCCCCTGCCGCAAGGTAGGCCAGGCCGTGCTCGGACTTGAAGTGCCGCACGCACACATCCACCTAGTGCCGATGCAGAGCGAGGGCGACCTCAACTTCGCCAACCCCAAGCTCAAGCTCACGGAAGAAGAGTTCGCCGACATCGCCGCAAAGATATACGCCGCATTCCAGGAGGCCTGACCCTCCCGGCGCAATGCCACACCTACGAAAGGCCGGTCCCGCAAAAAAGGGGCCGGCCTTTTGCGTTTTTCAGCCACCGCACAAGACGCCGGCGGCAGAGGGCGGCATCCCCACAATCACATAAGGCGGGTTCTAAAAATTACCTTTGATGGATTTTTGAATTTTAGCCGAGTAGATTTTTCTGTCTTTCTGAAGGAGCATAGCGGGCTATGCGACTGAAGAAAGACGAAAAAGATGCCGGATAAAATCAAAAAGACACAAAGAGCATACCCGTCAAAATAGAATTTAATAATGCGTGGAATTTTTAGAACACGCCATAATTCATAAAAAAAGAAAATAAAACACCGCACGCTACGTGTATACTGCCAAAAATGAGTAACTTTGTGCGAATTATATTTTTTTAGATGTTATTTTAAGACATAGATGAACGTTATTACAAAAACAGTATCATTGCCCGATGGAAGAACCATCAGCATTGAGACCGGGAAAGTGGCAAAGCAGACCGACGGAAGCGTTGTTCTACGTATGGGCAACACCGTACTTCTCGCCACTGTTTGTGCCGCAAAAGATGCAGTTCCCGGAACAGACTTCATGCCCCTCCAGGTAGACTACCGGGAGCAGTACTCAGCAGCAGGACGCTTCCCCGGCGGATTCACCAAGCGTGAAGGCAAGGCAGGCGACAACGAGATTCTCACGTCGCGTCTGGTAGACCGCGTGCTCCGCCCGCTCTTCCCCTCCAACTACCACGCAGAGGTATACGTACAGATCATGCTCCTCAGCGCCGACGGCGTAGACCAGCCCGACGCACTGGCCGGATTTGCAGCATCGGCTGCAATGGCTTGTTCAGATATTCCCTTCGAATGCCCGATTTCAGAAGTCCGCGTAGCCCGCGTCAACGGCGAGTACGTCATCGACCCGACCTTCGAGCAGATGAAAGAAGCCGACATGGACATCATGGTCGGCGCCTCCGCCGAGAACATCATGATGGTGGAAGGCGAGATGAAGGAAGTATCCGAGCAAGACATGATCGGTGCGCTCAAGGCCGCCATGGAAGCCATCAAGCCCATGTGCGAGCTGCAGACCGAACTGTCGAAGGAGCTCGGCAGCGACGTCAAGCGCGAATACTGCCATGAGGTCAACGACGAGGAGCTGCGCGAGCAGATCCGCAAGGAGACCTACGACAAGTGCTACGCCATCGCCCAGGCCGGCGACCACGACAAGAAGTCGCGCGAGGAAGCCTTCGACAAGATCCTCTCCGACTTCAAGGAAGCCTACGACGCCGCCCACGCCGACCTCGCCCCCGAGGAGCTCGACGAGAAGCACGCCGAGATGGGCCGCTACTACGCCGATGTGATGCGCGACTCCATGCGCCGCTGCATCCTCGACGAGGGCAAGCGTCTCGACGGCCGCAAGACCGACGAGATCCGTCCCATCTGGTGCGAAGTGTCGCCCCTGCCCATGCCCCACGGAAGCGCCATCTTCACCCGCGGCGAGACACAGTCGCTCTCTACCTGTACGCTCGGCACCAAGATGGACGAGAAGATGGTAGACGACGTGCTCGACAAGAGCTACCAGCGCTTCCTCCTGCACTACAACTTCCCGCCCTTCTGCACCGGCGAAGCCAAGGCACAGCGCGGTGTAGGCCGCCGCGAGATCGGCCACGGCCACCTCGCATGGCGCGGACTCAAGGGCCAGATACCCGAAGACTTCCCCTACACCGTACGTCTCGTGTCGCAGATCCTCGAGTCCAACGGTTCCTCCTCCATGGCCACCGTCTGCGCCGGAACACTCGCCCTCATGGACGCCGGCGTGCCGATGAAGAAGCCCGTCAGCGGCATCGCCATGGGTCTGATCAAGAACCCCGGCGAAGAGAAGTACGCCGTACTGAGCGACATCCTCGGCGACGAGGACCACTTGGGCGACATGGACTTCAAGACCACCGGTACCAAGGACGGACTCACCGCCACACAGATGGACATCAAGTGCGACGGACTCAGCTTCGAGATCCTCGAGAAGGCGCTCATGCAGGCCAAGGCCGGCCGTGAGCACATCCTCGGCAAGCTCACCGAGACCATCGCCGAGCCGCGTGCCGAGCTCAAGCCGCAGGTACCGCGCATCGTACAGATCGAGATACCCAAGGAGTTTATCGGTGCCGTGATCGGCCCCGGCGGAAAGATCATCCAGCAGATGCAGGAAGAGACCGGCGCCACCATCACCATCGACGAGGTCGACGGCGTAGGCAAGGTACAGGTGTCCGCACCCAACAAGGACTCCATCGACGCCGCTCTCGGCAAGATCAAGGCCATCGTGGCCATCCCCGAGGTAGGCGAGATATACGAGGGTACCGTACGCTCCATCATGCCCTACGGATGCTTTGTAGAGATACTGCCCGGCAAGGACGGTCTGCTCCACATCTCCGAGATTGACTGGAAGCGTCTCGAGACCGTAGAAGAGGCCGGCATCAAGGAAGGTGACAAGATCAAGGTGAAACTCCTCGAGATCGACCCCAAGACCGGCAAGTACAAGCTCTCGCACCGCGTGCTCATCGACAAGCCCGAAGGCTACGTAGAGCGCGAGCGCCGTCCCCGCGGAGAGCGCCGTCCCCGCGGAGAGCGCGGCGAGCGCCGCGACCACTAAGCGCAAGCAACATCATCAATAAGACAATAGCCAAAGGCCTGCTCCGTCGAACGACGTGGCAGGCCTTTTTTCGTGTCTGCGGCGACAGGGAAATTTGTCCATGCAAAGGGGCGCACAATTTTATTATTGTGAATATTAATGTCCGATAAAATATCGCAAGCAACAAGCCCCGTAGGGACGGCATAGTATAGCGTAGGGGCAAGCCCCTACGTTTTTTCACAATTCACACCATCTGCCCCTGTAGGGGGCGCATAATTCATCCGTATTCAATTTAAATATGCGCCCCCTACAGGGGCAACGTTTGAGATACCCGTTTAAGATAGGGCCGAGGCCCTATCCTATATTATGTCGTCCCTACGGGACTAACGCTTGCGAAACCGCTACACGAGAATCACGCTTGCAAAACTGCTCCACAGGAATCACACTTGCGAAACCACGCCACGGGACTCACGCTTGCCAAACCACTCCACGGGACTCACGCTTGCAAAACCACGCCACGGGACTCACGCTTGCAAAACTACTCCACGGGACTCACACTTACAAAACTGCTCCACAGGAATCACACTTGCGAGACCGCTCCACGGGATTCACGCTTGCGAAACCACTCCACGGGATTCACACTTGAGAAAAACAAAAAAATCCCTGCGGGACATACGCAAGCGTTGCGCCGTCCTGCAGGGATTTTATTGATAATGCGGTGTCGTTACTTGACAAACTTGAAGGCGTGCTCGCCGTCATTGGTTTTCACCACGACGATGTAGGCACCCTCGGGCTGTCCGGCACGGCTGGCCATGGCCGTACCCTCGCCCTCGCCTTCGGCCACGAGCTGGCCGGCAAGGTTGAGCACCTGCAGGGCGACATGACCCTCGGCACCCGTGACGGTGATGCGGTCCTTGGCGATCTGGAGATCGTAGCCGGTGGCGGTCTCATGGATGCCGGAAGGTACGGTCACGTTGATGTAGACGGTCTGGTCGGCAGTGATGTTGCTGAGCGTCTCGGAGAGAGACTGGTCAGCGGTCAGTTCCACAGACTTCTCCTCGCCGTTGAGCAGATAGCTGGTGATGGTGTAGCCGGCCTTGGGCGTAGCGCCGAAGGTGACAGAACCGCCCTTGGACACGCGGCCCTGTACGGTGCCGTCGTCCTCGGTGAGGGTCTTTTCAGCATTGGCGATGCTCAGGTCTACGCCAAAAGGGGCGGAGACGGTGACTACAAGATACTTGTTGGCCGTGCTGGCCGTGCCTACCTCAGAATAGTTGTAGGCACCGACACGCAGTTCGAAACCGGTCAGGGAGACGGTTTTGCCGTCCTCGCCGAGCGTGAGTGCGCCGGCGGCCACGGGATCGCAGATGTGGGCCTTGTCGTAGGCGGTGCCCTGGAGGTCGCCGTCGACGTAGACCTTGATCATGCCGTTGTTCTCACGCAGGCAGACCACATGATGGCTGTTGCCGTCGCTCACGTTGGTGTCGGCCGTGTAGGAGAGGTCGCCTACGGTGAAGCATACCTTGCCGCCCACGAGGGCCACGCTGTATGCTCCGGCCTGCGAAGCGATGTTGGCATTGCTCTCGGTAGTGTTGAGCAGGAAGGAGAGCGAGAAGGCGCCGCGGCCGTTGAAGTACTTGCCCGATGTGGGCTGTACGGCTCCGGTGAGCGTAGCCTGCTGGGCGTCGTCGCAGTGCAGGTCGGTCTTGACGGTGGCAGCGTCGGCGGGCGTGATGTCGGCGGCGGAAGCCACCTTGACTACGATGCCGCCGGGGTTGTAGAAGAACTCGGGCGATACGGCGGTGGTGGTGTTGCCGTTCCAGTCGGCCAGGCCGCTTACCTCTACGGTGTACTTCTTGCTCTCGTCGAGCGTAGCGCCGAAGGTGAGGTCGAGCGTGCGGTAGTCGGCACCGGTAGACACGGCAGAAGCGGTGGCTACGGTCTGGCCGTCGGCCTTGAGCACAAACTCGTCGGCCTGTGCAATGACGGGCTCGTCGAACTTGAGGGTCACGTGTCCGTCGGTGATGCTTGTGGCGGTCTCGACGGCAGCGGGCGTTTCGTCCTTGGCGCCGAAGCGGATGAGACGGATCTCACCGCCGTTGAGCGTCACGGAGAAGGTCTGGCCGTAGGAGAGGGCGGAGGTGCCGACGTTCACATTGTTGGTGATGTCAGTGGCGGCCTCTGTCTTCGAGCCGGAGTACTCCATCACGAGGCTCGGATAGAGGCCGGTGGCGTCTTCGGGCACACCGACGCTCTTGTCGAGTGTGAAGGTGTAGGTCTTCGACGAGCTTGACGGGTTGCGGAAGGAGACGATGCCCTGTGCCTGTCCGTTGTCGGCGGTGTTCCAGCAGGAGTAGCCGTAGATGTTGCCGTTGACGGGCGACTGGCCGAAGTAGATGGAGTTGCGCAGGATGTCGAAGTTCTTGTCGATGAACGAGAGTGCCTCAGCGTTGACCATCCACTTGTTGCCTTCGTTGAGGAGGTTGTAGCTGTAGAGCATCTCCCAGAAGGCGGTACCGCGGGTAGACATCATATAGAGGTACGCGCGGAACTCGGAGTCGGTCATGGCGTTGGCGGCCACGCAGTCGGTCTTGCCGTATACGGGGTCGTGGTTGAAGATGTTGGCCTGCGGGAACTGCAGCTGCTGGTTGTTGATGAACTCATAGTAGCGGTCGTCGCGGTAGGTGAGCTGCTGGTCCATCTCACGCGTGCGGCTGTACACGGACTTGCGGCCCATGTCCTGCGAGTTCTGTATCCACACGGAGTTGCTCCACTGCAGGATCCAGGGTGAGGGGTTGACGTAGCAGGTGAGGTTGATCCAGAGGTTGTCGTTGCGCGAGTCGGCGTCGCGGTACATGTCGCTCAGCACGTTGTACCAGCGCTCCCAGTGCTCGGTGAAGTAGTAGTTGCCGTTCTTGCCGCCCACGATGTAGCGTCCGTTCTTGGATGCCTGGGGCTGCTGGGTGGCAAATCCGTCGAGCTTCCAGTAGTTGACGCCGTAGTCCTGCTGCTGCTTGATGAAGAAGTCGTGCAGCTTGGCGAGGTATACGGAGTCGCCGGTCACGATGTCGTCGGTCGTGGTGCTGTAGGTACCGTTGCCCTGGCTCTCGAGGAACTTGGCGAAGCTGCTGGGGAAGTTGTATCCGCCGCGCGGGCCAAGCCAGATGCCGAAGCCCGATCCGTAGCGGTGGGCGATGTCGCTGGCACCCTGCAGGCCGTTGGGGAACTTGGAGTTGAACTCCCAGAAGCCCGACACGTTGCTGGTCGTGCCCGAGCGTGAGGCGTCGCTCACGTTGTAGTTGTTCCATCCGTCGTCTACCACGTAGGAGTCCATCGGACGGAGACCGTACTGGCTGAAGCCGCGCTCCATCTCCTTGAACGAGGTGTTGATGCGCTCCTCGGTGATGGTGAGCATCCAGTCATACCAGGAGTTGTACTGCATGCGGGCCTGGATGGGGCGTGCGATGGTGTTGATGTACTTGAAGAAGTCGGTGCGCACGATGTTGAGGTCGGTCACCGAGCGGGTGGCGCCGATGACGTTGCTCCAGGTCTGGAACTGACCGTTGGCGTTGAGGCGGTGCTCGTTGTTGTCAAGCGCCTTGAGGGTCTTGCCGCTGTAGTAGCGGGTGTGGAACATGTTGTCGTCGTCGATCTCGTTCTCGGCCTGCGGGAACTCCGATCCGAAGAACATGCCGTCGATGTATACCGGCTGGCCGAGGGTGATGGTGTAGGCCGTCATGCCGCCTACGCCGCCGGAAGCCTGCGAGCGGGTCCACTTGTCGGTGGAAGCCACGTCCTGCGTGCCGAGGTTCTCCATCTCGATATAGTCGATGGGAGTGTTCAGGGCCACGTCGTCGGCAGCCTTCACGAGGAGGTACTTGCGCATGAAGTGGTCGGCGTCCTTCATCTCTACGACCATGTCGATGTCCCAGGTAGCCTCAACGCCGTCCTCGGCGTTGGTGTGCTTGTAGGGAGCCATGTCGAAGATGACACGCTTGCCGCCGTCGATGTCTTCGGTGCGCACCTCGCTGATGGTCATGTCGGATGCCGTCATGTAGGAACGCTTCACGATGTCGGCGTCAATCTTGCTGTCGGTCAGGTAGAACTCGGCGCAGCCGCTGAACTTGCTGCCGTTCATGGCCGAGGTGCAGGTGAGCTTGACGTACTTGGCGGTGTACTCGGCGCCGAGGCTTACCCATTCGGTCTCGATGGTGGTGTAGCCGAAGGAGCCTTTCTTGACGAGCGTCCAGTTGGTCTTGTCGTCGGAGATGTAGAACTCATATCCCTTGACGCAGCCGTTGGTCTGCACGCCCTCGTAGCGGCCGAGGTAGCCGAACCCGCGGAAGGCGGTGGCCTCGGGCAGGGTGATGATCAGGCTGTGGGGCAGCGCGTCGGTACCTGTGCCGGTGCCTTCGGGATGGCTGGAATCGTCATACCAGGAGTGCCACAGCGAGTGCTCGTTGCCGTCGATGGCCAGCGAGGGGTCGCCCGTGGTGCTGCTCTCGTGTATCCAGGAGTCGGCCTCGGCGGTCCAGCCGGTGCGGTCGAGCGCCGTGATCTCTTCGGTCTCGCCGTCGCTGCCGGTCTGTGCCTCGCTGCTGAGACGGAACTCGGCGGTGTTGGCAAACTTCAGTCCGTTGAACGAGGAGGTAATCACGAACTTCACGTAGCGGCAGGTCACTGCCTCGGGCAAGTCTACCCAGCGCTCCTCGAGCTGGAAGGTCTCAAACGTGCCTTCAGTCACCTTGGTGAGCGCATCGGGATCGTTGCCGGCATACAGCTCCCAGGTCTTCACCTGGCCGTTGGCCTCGGCACCGAGCGAGTGCTGGCGCGGGGTGAAGCCGAAGCTCCGGACGGTCTGCTCCTCCTGCATGTCGATCAGGAACCAGTGAGGCATGTTCATCACCGAGGCGTCGGAGCCGTCGTAGTTGGAGTGCCAGTAGGTGTTGGCGTCTCCGTCGATGATGAGGGCGGGCCAGCCGTCCTTGCCGTCATTGTCGTAGGAGTATCCGTCGGCAGTGATGGTCCAGTTCTCGCGGTCGATCAGACCGGAGATGGGCTTCTCCTGATTGGCAGGATTGAGCGCAAACTCCTCACTGCCCTCGCCGGGAGTGAACGTCACGCCGGTACGCTTGTTGACGAGTGCACCGGGCTTGAGCTTCTGTCCGTCCGTCTTGAACGTGCGCGACAGATACTCGTTGCCGATGGTCACCTCGCCGTCGCTCTGCGTCACCGTCACCTGTCCTCTGACCTGGGTGAACGTACAGACAGACAGACCGACTGCAAGCGTGCAGACAATCGTTGAAAATCTGTTTTTCATAAAAAATAATTGTGATAGTTAATAAAAAAGTGATAAAAGGTTTGGGGAATCGTACTTTTGCAGGGTACTCTACACAGCACCTATACGTGCAAAGTTAGTCGTTTTTTTGTGTAATTGTGCGAAATGGCCGACATTTATTTGTACATACGGGAGTTTTGTCCTATCTTTGCACACCTGAATACCTTACGACCTATAATTTTTTATTTTTTTACAATACCCAAACTACAAACCTACATCACACATGAAAAAGATTCTATCTCTTTTCACCATGCTTCTGGTGACCATGGCCGCTATGGCTGCCATCGACCCCGTAGAAGTCGTGACTCCCGACTACCAGCCCGCCGGCGCTGCCTTCGGCAACGACAAGTCGTACACCATCGACTGGGACAAACAGTACGTCAAGGCCGTCATCGACGTGAGCACCTGCACCGGTACCAGTGAGAACATCCTCTCCGTAGGCGAGGACCTCGACAACTGGTTCATCGGCGGATGGCACTTCTACTACTCGCTGTCGCACGCCACCTACGGCGCCAACGCACTCAAGGTAGACTACCTCGACACTTCGGCCAACGGCAAGGGACACCCCCTGCTCACCTACAAGACCGGCGTCACCGGCGCCATCACCATAGAGATATCCAAGGAGCACGGCGTGCTCGTCGACGGCGAGGAGTACAACTCGCTCAACGGCACCCAGACCGGCACATGGCAGGAGCTCACCTCCAAACTGTGGGAGGCCACTACCATACAGATCGGCAGCGCCGAAGGTTCAAACCGCAGCAACGCCACCTACCTGTCGCTGGAGATCCTGCCCATCGAGACTGAAGAGCCCGTCACCGTGGTCAGCGACACCACCTACACCGACAGCCTCAGCACCAGCATCGCCGCCGGCGAGGACGAACCGGCCATCTACAAGGCCGGCGACACCCAGCTGCTCGTGGAGGAGATGTCTGACGACACCTACCAGTTCACCTTCAAGGACTTCCGCATCGACGGACATGCCCTCGGCGACCTCACCGTGACCGGCGTACAGTTCTCCACCGACGAGGACGGCGACTTCTACAGCATCGAGGAAGACGGCAAGACCGTCACCTTCACCACCGACGACGAGACCTTCAACGGCGCCGAGTTCACCATCGACATCTTCAACGCCGCTCCCGTGACGGCCGACAACGGCAAGACCTACTTTGCCGCCTACATGGAACTCACGGGTACTGTCGGAGAGACGGAGTACACCCTGGCCGCCACATTCGGCTCCGAGCCCAAGGACGAGGAGCCTGAAAGCGGCGAAGTGGTCCTCAAGGAAGACTACGTGGCCGACGGTACTGGATTCCTCCTCACCACACCCATCGACTGGGACAAGTACAAGCTGCAGGCCATTGTCGACGTGACCACCTGCCAGCGCGCCACTGAGGACATTCTCTCCGTAGGTACCGACGCCACCACCTGGACGCTGAACATACACGTCTACAGAAAGTCTTCCGGCGTATTCACCAGCTTCTGGGACGGCAATGACGGCTACGGCAACAACAACACCGGCGAATATGAAGTATCCAACCCCGTCACCATCGAGATCTCCAAGGCCGACGGCCTCGTGGTAGACGGCACCGTCAAGATCGCCGCCAACCGCATGGACAGCCTCTACCGCCTCACCGAGATCGCCATCGGCAGCGGCGAGGGCAGCAACCAGCAGTCCTACGCTACCTACAAGAGCATCAAGCTCGTGCCCCTCGCAGTCACTCCCGAGCCTGAGACGGCCGACACCGTAGCCTACACCGGACAGATGGCCTACACCTTCGACATGTACGGCGACAAGAGCTATGCAGGCGACAAGAACGCTACCGTAGAACTCGTCAAGAAGGCCGACGACACCTACACCATGGTCATCAAGAACATGCTCGACGCCGACGGTGAAGTCATGGGCGACTTCTCCTTCGATGTCAACGTAGAGGAGGTAGACGAGACCGTCTACATCACCGCTACCGACGTGACCGCAGCGCTTCCCGGCGAATGGTCGGCCTACAACGGCACCGTCACCATGACCGGCAAGGTCACCGCCGAGGGCGAGATGACCGCTGACTTCACCGTCGACTACGGCGGCTTCTACACCGCTACGCTGAAGTTCGGTCCCGACACCGCCACCGCCATCAGCGACGCTGCCACCGACCGCACCGTCACCGAGATCTACACCATCGGCGGAGCCAAGACGCAAACCCTGCAGAAGGGCGTCAACATCATCCGCATGGCCGACGGCAAGACCGTGAAGGTACTCAAGTAGGAGACACCTTTTCCGGTCAGGTGCATCCGGTTTCGTGCATACGATTGTGAACATCCGATTTTGATACAAACGGTTTGACACAAACGGTTTAGCACGACCTGAAACATACGGTCCGGCACAACCGGAAAACATACGGTTTAGCACATCCAGCCCCGTAGGGGCGGCATAATATAGCGTAGGGCCTCGGCCCTACGTTTTTTCGTATACACATACAATTTGCCCCTGTAGGGGGCGCATAAATGAATTGACCACGTTGAATTATGCGCCCCCTACAGGGGCTTTTTATGGCACACAATATAGGTAGGGGCCGCTCGACCTTGTCGCTTGCGTCAGCAAGAAGCCCCTACCCTATACTATGCCGCCCCTACGGGGCTGGGCCGTTCGGGCAGTAGATACAAATGGGGTGCGCCATGATCATATCGATCCATGACGCACCCCATGTATGGTTCACCTGGCGGTGGTTTTCTGTTTAGGCGTGTTCTAAAATTCCACGCATAATCAAGTTTACTTGTTGTCGGAGATCAGGTTCTCGCCCGTCATGTCGGCAGGCTGCTCCAGACCCATGATATGGAGGATGGAGGGAGCGACGTCGGCCAGGCGGCCGTCCTTCACGGTAGCCGAGTTGTTGTCGGTGACGTAGATGAAGGGCACGGGGTTGAGCGAGTGGGCCGTGTTGGGCGTGCCGTCGGCGTTGATGGCATTGTCGGCGTTGCCGTGGTCGGCGATGATGATGACCTCGTAGTCGTTGGCCTTGGCAGCCTCGACGACCTCCTTGACGCAGTTGTCGATGGTGTGCACGGCCTTGGCGATAGCGTTGTAGATGCCGGTGTGGCCCACCATGTCGCCGTTGGCGAAGTTGACCACGATGAAGTCATACTCCTGGGTGCCGATGGCGCCGACGAGCTTGTCCTTCACCTCGGGTGCGCTCATCTCGGGCTTGAGGTCGTAGGTAGCCACCTTGGGAGAGGGCACGAGGATACGGTCCTCGCCCTCGTAGGGCTGCTCGCGTCCGCCGTTGAAGAAGAAGGTCACATGGGCGTACTTCTCGGTCTCGGCCGTATGCAGCTGGCGCTTGCCCTGCTTGGAGAGATATTCGCCGAGGGTGTCCTGCACGTTCTCCTTGGGGAAGAGGATGTGCACGCCCTCGAAAGAGGCGTCGTAGGGCGTCATGCAGTAGTACTGCAGGCCGGGGATGGTGTGCATGCCCTCCTCGGTGAGGTCGTGCTGGGTGAGCACCTCGGTGAGCTCCTTGGCGCGGTCGTTGCGGTAGTTGATGAAGATGACCACGTCGCCCTCGCCGATCGTTCCGTCGACGGTGGAGTTGTGGATGGGCTTGACAAACTCGTCGGTCACGCCCTCGTCGTAGCTCTCCTGCATGGCGGCCACCATGTCGGCCGACTGCTTGCCCTTGCCCTCTATGAGCAGGTCGTAGGCTTCCTTGACGCGGTTCCAGCGCTTGTCGCGGTCCATGGCGTAGAAGCGGCCCACGATGCTGGCGATGTGTGCACCGTTGGCGTCACAGCACTGCTGCACCTGCTCGATGAAGCCCTTGCCCGACTTCGGGTCGGTGTCGCGGCCGTCCATGAAGCAGTGTACGTAGACGTCGGAGAGACCGTACTCTTTGCCGATCTCGATGAACTTGAAGAGGTGGTCGAGCGAAGAGTGCACGCCGCCGGTAGAGGTGAGGCCCATCAGGTGGAGCTTCTTGCCGGTCTGCTTGGCATAGCTGTAGGCGCTGACAATCTCGGGGTTCTGAAGGATGGAACCGTCCTTGCAGGCACGGTTGATCTTGACAAGGTCCTGGTATACGATACGTCCGGCACCGATATTGAGGTGACCTACCTCGGAGTTGCCCATCTGTCCGTCGGGCAGACCCACATCCTCGCCGCAGGCGAGCAGTTGGGAGTGTGCGCTGACAGCCGTCAGATAGTCGAGATAGGGTGTAGGCGTGTTGTAGATCACGTCGCCTGCACCATGTTTGCCGATGCCCCATCCGTCGAGGATCATCAAAAGTGCTTTCTTTGCCATAATATTTTTTGAGTTTTGAAGCGTGGCGTGCCTGCCGCCATGCGGCGGTACGCCGGAATGTTATTGTTGTATTCGGGTTGTAAAACGATGACCGGCCATACACGCTGCATGGCGGCGGTTCACAGTGCAAAGTTAGTGGTTTTTGGCTGAATATGCACCGATACGGAAAAAAATGTGTAAGTTTGCAATCTATAAACGAAACATTCTACACCAACGATATGAAGACACCATCATTGACCCGCGTGCTCGCCACCGTCGCCACCGTGCTGACCGTCATCGCGTTCACGGCGTGCAACGAGCGCAAGTTCCGCGTGGAGGGAACCGTCAGCGACGCCAAGGACTCCACACTGTACTTCGAGAACATGAGCCTCAACGGGCCCGTAGTGGTCGACTCCGTGCGCCTCGGCGACGACGGCTCGTTCGCCTTCGACGGCAAGGCCTCCGACGCGCCCGACTTCTACCGCCTGCGCATCTCCGGGCAGATCATCAACATCGCCATCGACTCTACCGAGACCGTCACCGTCAAGGCCTCCTACCCCACCATGGCCACCGGCTACGAGGTGACCGGGTCTGACGACTGCGCCAAGATTCGCGAACTGTCGCTCATGCAGATGCAGCTGCAGGCCAGCATCAATGCCGTCGTGGCCGCTCCCGCCCTGGGCGTGGATGCCGTGCAGGACAGCATCATGAAGATGCTCGAGAACTACAAGCAGCACGTCAAGGTCAACTATATCTTCAAGGAGCCGATGAAGGCCTACGCCTACTTCGCCCTCTTCCAGTCGATAGCCGCCGGCGGACAGTCGGCCCTGATCTTCAACCCCCGCAACAACGCCGAAGACAACAAGGTGTTTGCCGCCGTCGCCACCAGCTGGGACACCTTCTACCCCGGCAACGAGCGCGGCACCAACCTCCACAACATCGCCATCGAGGGCATGAAGGACGTGCGCATAATGCGCAACCAGCAGGCCGACCGCACCATCGAGGCCAGCAAGGTGAACACCACCGGCATCATCGACATCAACCTCCGCGACAACCGCGGCAACCTGCGCCGCCTCTCCTCGCTCAAGGGACAGGTCGTGCTGCTCGACTTCCACGTCTTCGCCGGCGACAACTCCACCGAGCGCATCATGAGCCTGCGCAACGTCTACAACAAGTACCACAGCCGCGGACTGGAGATCTACCAGGTATCCGTCGACCCCGACGAGCATTTCTGGAAGACGCAGACCGCCGCCCTGCCCTGGATCAGCGTCCGCGTCGACGACAACACCGGCAGCGTGCTCCGCGACTACAACGTGCAGAGCATCCCCACCTTCTTCCTCCTCGACCGCAACGCCAACGTATACAAGCGCGACGCGCAGATCAAGGATCTCGACGCCGAGATCGCATCGTTGCTCTGACGGTGTGATATACGGCGAGGCGTCATGTAAAGCGATATCAGGACATACAAATAAGAAAATATTAGGAATATTAGGACATACAAAAAATACAAGCGATATAGGCGGGTTCTCGGAGCCCGCCTATATTTTTACCTGTACGCCCAGCCCCGTAGGGGCGACATAGTATAGCGTAGGGGCTTGCCCCTACGTTTTAGGATTGTGTTTCGACCGATGCCCCTGTAGGGGGCGCATAATTAAATTGAATACGGATGAATTATGCGCCCCCTACAGGGGCAGATTGTATGCGATTGTGGAAACGTAGGGGCGAGCCCCTACGCTATACTATGTCGCCCCTACGGGGCTTTTTCCCCTTTGCATTCACCTTTTCCCTTCAATTTCCCCTTTTCCCTTCAATTCCTTCTCCTTTCCCCGTCACTTCCTCCTTTTCCCCGTCATCTCCTCCACCTTCCCATCAAGATAGCGGAGGAAATCGTCGCTGCCCGTCACCTCCACATCGTGGTACAGGCCGAGCACGAAGCGGCCGATGCCGAGATACGACGCCACCTCGGTCTCAAACATCCAGTGTCCGTCGCCGCAGTCGCGTATGCAGGCGGCCGAGGCGGGATACTCCTCCATGAGCAGGTTGTGCGAGAGCTGGCCCAGCCGTATCGACACGGGCAGCCGCTCCTCGCCGCTGAACATGAAGATGTCGGTGAACACCGTGCGGTGCTCGCTCTCGTGCAGCCAAGGCACGTCGAGCAGTTCCACACTGCCGATGCGCGCCAGCTTGAACGTCTTGTTCACCCCAGACCGCAGTTCGTGGCAGCGCACGTCGCGGTTGTCGTCGCCGAGCATGAAGGGCTCTACCACACGGTCGGTCACCGACCCGCTGTGCGGCGACGAGTAGTCGTGCAGCGTCACCATGTGCTTCTCGGCGATGGCGCGGCGCAGGGCGGTGAGGTTGCGGTCTACCCGCCGGAGTATCTCGGGGGTGGAGGCGTCGGCGAGATTGTAGGCGCGCGCCAGCTTGGTACGCACGCTCTTCGACATGTAGCCGTCGGGGTCGGCCGTGTCGAGCCGTCGGCAGACATAGGCCGCCTCGTCTTCGGTGAGTGCTATATTCTCGTGCAGACGGCGGAAGAACGCCCCGCCGCGGTCGAGCCGGTAGGTCACGCCGCTCTTGATGAGCGTGAACCCGCAGGTGCGCAGATACTCGAAATAGTAGTAGAGGTTGCGGCGCGTGATGCCGAGCTTGTCGGCCAGCTCTTGCGCCGTATAACGGTTGTTGTCGGTGAGCAGAAGTATGAGGTCGAGCTCGCGACCGTATTTGTCCATGCGCATATGGGTGCAGTTGACAGAAAAAAAAATGACAGAAGGTATTACTGATGGCCGTCGGTCCCGTCGCCGAAGTCGAACGACAGCTGGCCGTCGCCCAGCAGATTGTACGACTTGCGGTGGTACGGAGTGATGCCGTGCAGACGGATGCCCTCACGGTGGCGGGCCGTAGGATAGCCCTTGTTCTTCTCCCAGTCATAGTAGGGATACTCGCACGCCAGGCTGTCCATATAGTCGTCGCGGAAGGTCTTGGCCAGGATGCTCGCCGCAGCGATGGCCTGGTACTTGCCGTCGCCCTTGACGATGGTGGTATAGGGCAGGTCGCGGTAGGGCACAAAGCGGTTGCCGTCGACAATGACGGCCTCGGGACGCACCTTCAGACTGTCGAGGGCGCGGTGCATGGCCAGAAAACTGGCCCTCAGGATATTGATCTTGTCGATTTCATCGGGGGTGACCACCCCTACCGCCCACGCCACGGCATCGGCGACGATGGCATCGCGCAGCGCGTAGCGGCGGCGCTCGGTGAGCTTCTTCGAGTCGTTGAGCAGCGGATTGTCGTAGTCAGGCGGCAGGATGACGGCCGCCGCATAGACGCTTCCGGCCAGGCAACCGCGTCCGGCCTCGTCGCATCCGGCCTCTATGAGGTCTTTGTAATAGTGGGATTGCAGCATGGTACTTGGTGGGTTCTAATGATCGGTTTTCCCTGCCGACGCATCCAATGCACGCCAGCGGATATGAAAAGATAAGAATAACGGGGCATCTAACCTAAAACGGAGATGTGGATATAATATTGTTTAACAAAAGTATTTTCAGATGGAAATGTTATTTCCAACTATCTCCGTAAGTTTGCAACCGAGAAAACAACAACGGACATTGCCGCCCCCTGCACACCGCACTGGCGGCACGACCGCAACGGCAAACACACAAAACGCTTATATATATATGGAAAAGAACATCACCTGCAGACAGGACAGCGCAGCGCCGTCCTTCCCGCTTCTCCAACAAGTGCGCAACCTCGCTCTCCGCGCAGCGGAGGCCGTGCGCAGACACTACTCGTCGACCATGGGACAGGAGTTCACCCTCCGCCAGACGGCGCTCATCATCAATGCGCAGGTGGCGTTCTTCCTGACCGTACTTCCGGCCGACCTGCCCGTCATGCTGCGCCTGTTGGTCTTCGGGTGGCTCATACACGCCCTTCTGAAATGCAAAGCCGAGATATAGGGCAACCTGTAGTCGGCCCTATACCTCGGTTTCTGTTTTACACCGGATGCCGCACGTGAGTGCCGCACCCGGTTTTTGTGTTTTTTTGTATTTTTTCTCGTACAGTATTATTACTTGCGCACGGTCTTGCGTACCTTGCCGTCAGCAGCACGCTCTACGGTGATGCCCGTAGCGGGGGCTGCGATGCGCTGGCCGGCCACGTTGTAGCGTTCTACAACGGTGAAACCGCCGTTTTCTGTCACTTCGCCGATACCCGTAGCGGTATCCGAGACGGTCACCTCATTGGAGAAGTCTGACTCGCCCTCGGTGTAGACTGCTGTCACACTATAGGTATGGGTACCCGCATCAGCCTTGCTGTCGGTGTAGGCAGGCGACTTGACAAGACCCACGTTCACCTTCTGTCCGTCGCGGTATACATTGTAGCCGCGCAGCGTGCAGCCGGAGGTAGCACCGCCGTAGGGGGTATAGGTGAAGTCGTCGAGGAAGAGCAGTGTCTTGCGGTAGACGCAGCGCACGGCTACATAGCGTGTGCCCTCGGGCACGGTGATGGTGTACTGTGTCCAGCGCTCGGGCACGGAGAGGTGATCGCCGTCGCTGATCTTGACGAAACTGTCGTGGTGGTTGTCGGTGGTAGAGGCGAGCACCTGTATCCATTCGAGATCGTAGGTGGCGCTGTGTGCCCAGAACGATACGGTCTGTTCGTGGCCGCTGAGACGCGGAGTGATGATCCAGTCGTCGTTTTCTGCAGGATAGTCGGCAGAGGGGCAGATGAGGTACTGGTTGCCGGAGTGTGCCTCGAAGGGATCGTCGTAGTTGTCTTCTACCCAAGTGCCGGCATCTACATTGTTGAACACCTGGAAGGCCATCGGTTCGCCCTCATGGTCGTAGGCGTTGGGTATACGCGGCGAGGCCAGTGTCGTGGAACCGTCGCCGTCAAAGACGGTCCAGTCGCCGATACCGTCGATGATGAACGGGGTATAACTGTCGAAGTCATCGGTCACGGGCGACATCTCCTCACCCTCTGATGCCGGAACGCTCTGTGCCGCATTCCACGTCAGGCGCACCTTGCCGTCGGTACCGCGCTCGCCCTGCAGTCCGTCGGTGGCAGGCACGTCGGGACGGCGTACGGAGAAGGCGACTGCATCGGAGGCATTGTTGGCGACGAGCTCGTCGTCAGGATTGTCGATCTCGGCGAAATACTCGTAGCCGTCGGTCTGGGCGTCGGCCAGGCGGGCGGTGACATTGTATTCCAGGTACTGCTTGCAGCCTGGCTCTACGGCCACGCCTGCCAGGGTATCCACCACTTCGCCGTCGCGATAGACGAGCACCTTGTAGTCACTGTTGGCGGAGTTGCCGCGATTGAAGACGGAGATGCGGAAATGGCCGGTTTCACCGATGTTCACACGGTTTTTGTCCACCGTGAAGGAGTCAAGGGCGAGGTCGTTGGCATACGACGACTCGTCGATGGTGATATTGTCGACATAGATGTTGCGGTAGGCGCTCTCCTCGGCGTCGGCCGTGGCGAGCAGACCGATGCGCGAGAAGGTGCCTTCCTGCTTGGGCAGGTGTACCTCGCACTTGGTCCAGCCGTTGCTGTTGTCATTGAGGTTGAACTGAGCGTTCTCCACGTCCTTCCACTCGCCGCCGTCGGTCTGCACCTGTATGCGGAGGTTGTCGTTGATGGCTCCCTCGTAGTCGGGGTCGTACCACGGACTGCGGGCATAGTAGAACCAGAACGTCATCGTAGGACTGCTCACCGAGGAGAGGTCGAGCAGCGGAGATACATAGCGCGACTGCTGGCCGGGATCGGCATATTTCGACTCGGCGCGCAGTATGCCGTTGTCACGGTCCTGTGAAGAGATCTCTTCATATTCGCCGTCCTCATCGTCGGGCATGAGCGTCCACTCGAAGTCGTGCACGTCGGCATCGAGCGACCATGGAGTGTCCATCTTCTGGCCAGCAAACGACTCCACATAGGGCAGCGTGAGCGGCTGGCCGGTCACTACGCTTGTGGCCTTGGTCTCGGGGCCTACTTTTCCGTCGGCTTCGGGAGCAACACTATATACAAGGGCGCGCTGGCCCTCGTCTACGGGATTGGCATCGGTGAAGGTGGTCTCGCTCACGGCGTCGCCCAGTTTCACACCGTCACGGTAGACGGAGTACTTGAGGTGGGCGGGATCGAAATAGCCGCCGTTGACGGAGGCCTCCGGAGCGGTCCACGAGAGGGACACACCGCGTTGGGCATTGACACGGGCGGTAAGTCCGGTCACCTGCTGGGGAGCGTCAAGACCGATGAAATCGGAGATTTCTACAGATTTGCCTTCACCCGAAGCATTGCTTGCCACGATCTTGTAGGTATTGGCGCCGTACTCCGGCTCGTCGTCCGTCCAGGCGACCGATGCACCGGGAGCAATACCTGTGAAGGTCTTGACGGCCGTCTCGCCGCCGTTGCGGTACACATTGATGTCGACCGTGCCGGTGAGTGTCTCTTCGCCTGCAGTCACGGCAGGAGCGTCGAACGCAAGGGCTGCACTGAGCGCGCCATTGTCACCGCGTGTGAGCGACAGGTTGCCGACCGTGCCGGGCACGCTCTTGGCCGACACCTCGGTGATGCGCACATTGTCGATGTCTATGCGGTGCATGTTGGCGGCACTGTAGGCATAGAAGGCCAGACGGAACTCGCCCGACGCCTGTACATATATCTTGGCATACTTGGTGCCGGAGTTGGCCTTTACCACATTGGGGAAGTCGGCAAGCACCTTGGTGAAGGTGGTCGTGTCGGTGCTGGTGCCGAGGAGTACGCGGAGGTTTTCCGTGCGCGACATGACGCCCATATAGAACTCGAGCTGGTATACCTTGTCGCCGTCGAGCTGGAAGGCGGGCGAGATCAGCCAGTCGTCAGCGGGCAGGCCGGTCTGGTAGTCGAGCATGTAGGAAGCATTCTTGTTGTTGTACTCCCAGGAGCGACCGCCGTTGCCGTCGACGATGGTCCACTGGTCGAAAGCGTCATTCGAGTCAAAAGTCTCTTCGAAGATGCTGTCGCCCGGTCCTGCAAAGGCAGAAACGGAAGAAAGCACCATCAGCGCTGCAGAAATCAGCGCCTTTCGTCCATTCTGAAATAAAGTTATTCCCATAAGCAACTTTTTGTAATTAAATCTGCCGCAAAAATAGCAACTTTCTTTCATATTCATCAAATATATGGGTACGGCAATACTACGGCAAGGAGAAACAAAAAGCGGTTTTATCCCATTTCATCGGTGGCCACCTGTGCAAGAAACTGCTGCAGGCTGGCTTCGGGCGCAAGGCCGAGTTTCTTGCGCAGACGGTTGCGTGAGGACTCCACGCTGCGCACTTCCTTGAAGGTGAGCGCGGCTATCTCCTTTGTGGTCATGCCCAGATGGAGATAGGCGCAGAGCCGGAGGTCTGACTTGCTGAGCGAGTATCGCCGGGAGAGACGCATCAGGAATCCGGGATGCACCTCGTCGAAGTAGACGCGGAAATCGTCGCCGAGCGGCTGGTCGTTGAAGTGCTGCAGACTGCGCACCACCTCGCCCAGTTTCGCTGCGGCCTCCGCCGTGACGCCCTTGGCGCTGCGGATGGCAGACAGTTCGTCGCTGACGCGCTGGTGGTAGTCGTTGACGGCAGCCAGGTCGAGCGTGTACGAAGTGAGCTGGCGGTTCTTGTGGTCGATCTCGAGCGACAGTTCGTGCTGCCGCCTGCTGTGCTCCTGCTGTTCGTAGGCGAGCAGGCGGTCCTGCTGCTTGCGTATGAGCGCATTCTTGCGCTTGTCGGCCCGCTGGCGGCGCAGCAGGGCGACGATGAGCACGGCCAGCACGGCAAGGAATCCGAGCACGACATACATGAGCGTGGTGCGGCTCGTCACGGTCTGCTGCAGGGAGGTATTGCGCTGCTTGAGGCGGTCGGCGTCGTAGGCTACGAGGAGCTGCTGGAGCTGCGCCTCGCTGCTTCTGCTGCGCAGAGAGTCATAGAGGTGCTGGTACTGGAGGATGTCACGGAGGGCGGCCAGGGAGTCGCCGAGACAGAAATGTATCTCGGCCATCTGGACGAAGGAGTTGGCCTGCATGTCGAGCGGCACGCGGGGTATGGCCCGGTAGATATGCGGGAGCATCCCGGCTGACTCGACACGGCGGCCCAGCCAGGCCTTGACGAGAGCCATGTTGAGCAGGGTCTGTATGCTGCGGTAGTCGAAAGGCTGTCCGGCCTGCAGGTCGATGGCGGCCTGCAGTTCGCGCTCGGCAAGGGCAAGGCGGTTCTGCCGGCAGTACACGTCGGCCCGGTTGGTGATGATCATGGAGCGGCCTACGGCATCGTCTTCGGGCGAATAGGCGAGCGCCATGTTCATCCGGTCGATGGCGCGGCCGTACTGTCCCTGCTCCGCGGCCATCAGTCCGAAGTTGTTGTAGTTGTTGCGTATGGCGGTAGAGTCGCCGAGGGCGAGATTGAGGTCGAGCGACATCTGCAGCAGGTCGGCAGCCTGCTCGAATTCGCGGCGCGAATAGTAGATGCCGAACACATTGTTGTACAGCGAGGCGAGCCGGCGGCGGTCGCCCAGCGACTTGGCCAGCACGATGGCACGGCGGTAGTACACCAGCGACTGGTGGCTGCCTCCGAGCCGTTGGTAGTCGGATGCGCCGCACATGAGGGCGCGCATGAGGAGGACGGAGTCAGAGCGTGAGGCGCCTACGGCAGGAAAAACTTCGATGAAATGGTTCAAAACGAGCAGAGAAGAGGCTGTCTCGCCCTTCGCTGCAAGTGCCTCACCACGATCCACGTCGCCTTGTCTGCCCGCCGCACGGCCTGCAGCAGAAACAAAAAGAATAAGGACAAGAAGACAAAAACGACGGTACATAGGCACATGACGGATATGGGGATGAACCGCACCTTCCCAATACTGGAAGGCGGCGAGGTCAGAACATGCGGCTGACACGCTTGACACCGGCCACGAGCGCGTCGATCTCCTCGCGCGTGTTGTACATGGCGAAGGAGGCACGCACGGCGCCCTGTATGCCGAGGCGTATCATGAGGGGCTGGGCACAGTGATGACCGGTACGCACGGCGATGCCGAGACGGTCGAGCAGGGTGCCCATATCGAGGTGGTGGATGTCGCCGACAAGAAACGACACGACGGCATCCTTGTGGGGAGAAGTGCCAAAAAGCCTGATTCCATCGATGGTCTGCATCTGCTCCATGCAGTACTCAGTGAGGTCGCGCTCATGCGCGGCGATGGCGTCGAGACCGATGCTGTCGACATAGTCGAGGGCGGTGGCCAGGCCGTGGGTGGCCACATAGTCGGGCGTGCCGGCCTCAAACTTGAACGGCAGGCGCTCGAAGACGGTCTTCTCGAAGCTCACGCTCTCGATCATCTCGCCGCCGCCCTGGTACGGCGGCAGGCGGTCGAGCCAGTCTTCCTTGCCGTAGAGCACGCCGATGCCGGTCGGACCGTAGATCTTGTGGCCGCTGAAGGCGAAGAAGTCGCAGTCGAGGTCGCGCACGTCGACACGGAAGTGAGGGGTAGACTGTGCGCCGTCGACCATGACGGGCACACCGTGCTCATGGGCGATGGCGATCATCTCGCGCACGGGATTGACCGTGCCGAGCACGTTGCTCACATGGGCGACGCTGACAAAGCGGGTGCGGTCGGAGAAGAGCGCGCGGTAGTCGTCGAGCGAAATTTCGCCCTTTTCATCGATGGGTACGACCTTGATGGCGATGCCGCGGCGGGCAGCCTGCAACTGCCAGGGCACGATATTCGAGTGGTGCTCCATGGTGGTGACGATGACCTCGTCGCCCTCGTGCATGAACTCCTCGCAGAAGGACGACACGACGAGATTGATGCTCTCCGTCGTGCCGCGCGTGAAGATGATCTCCTCGGTCTTTGCGGCATTGATGAAGCGGCGCACGGTCTCGCGGGCGGCCTCGTGCAGGTCGGTGGCCTGCTGCGAGAGGTAGTGCACGCCGCGGTGCACGTTGGCATTGACGTTGAGGTACTCGTCGCGCATGGCGTCGAGCACGCAGAGCGGCTTTTGTGTGGTGGCGGCGTTGTCGAGGTAGACGAGCGGACGGTCGTAGACCGTGCGGGAGAGTATGGGGAAGTCGGCGCGGACTTTCTGTATATCGTACATGGCCATGGGCATATTGTCGTGGGTTTATTTGCAGAGTTTGCAGCCGTCGCACTTGCTGAGCTCGCCGCGGAAGCGTTTCTCGACAAGATAGTGCAGGCGGTCGCGCAGCGGCTCGAGGCGGATACTGTCGACGACCTCGCCGATGAAGGCCAGCTGGAGCAGCAGTTTGGCCTCGTGCTCGCTGATGCCGCGCTGCCGCATGTAGAAGAGGGCGGCATCGTTGAGCTGTCCGACGGTCGATCCGTGCGAGCACTTCACGTCGTCGGCGTAGATCTCGAGCATCGGCTGGGTGTACATGCGGGCCTCGCGGGTGGCGCAGAGGTTCTGGTTGACCTCCTCGGAGGTGGTCTTCTGCGCGCCGTGGCGCACGAGCACACGTCCGGCGAAAGCGCCTACCGACTTGCCGTCGAGCACGTACTTGTAGCGCTCGTGACTGGTGCAGTGGGGCGCACGGTGGTCGATGAGCGTGTTGTTGTCCACGCGCTGGGTCTTGTCGGCGATGACGCAGCCGTTGCACCAGCACTCGGCGCCCTCGCCGCTGAGGGTGAGGTCGAGACGGTTGCGGGTGGTGCCGTTGTGCAGGGTGATGACATTGTGGTTGACGCGCGAGGCCGCCCGCTGGTCGATATAGACGTTGCTGACGCGCGTGTTGTGGATGTGGGTCTCCTCCATGCAGTAGAGGTCGAGTGCGGCCCGCTCGCCCACAAAGGCTTCGATGACCTGTGTGGTGAGGAAGTCGCGGTCGTCGGCGGCATGGTCGCAGAAGAGCAGCTGCACCTCGGCACCCTCCTCGACGACGATGAGCACGCGGCGGTTGACCATCAGCGGCACGTCGGAGCGGAGTATATTGATGATCTGCAGCGGCTTTTCCACACGCACACGGCGGGGCACATACACGAGCAGGCCGTCCTGGGCGAGCATGGTGTTGAGCGCGGTGATGCCGTCGCCGGCCGTGTCGGCCAGGCGGGAGTAGTACTTGGCGACGAACTCGGGGTGGGCTTCGGCGTAGGCCGCGAGCGAGTCGACCACCACTCCTTCGGGCAGGGCGGCCTTGGGCAGGAGGCGCTGGTAGAAGCTGTCGTTGACGACAAAGTAGAGCTGGGTGCTGAGGTTGGGCACGTCGCAGCGGAAGGCCTCGTAGGGATCGACGGGGATGTCGAGCCGCTGGAGGTTGAGCCCGTAGTCGGGGGCGAAGAGGGCCTGCATGTCGGTATACTTGTACCGCTCTACATGGCGCGTGGGGAATCCCAGGCGGCGGAAGTCGTCGAAGGCCTTGTCGCGCACCGCATTGAGGGCGGCGGCGCTGTGGCGGGATATCAGTTCGCGCGACTGGGTATAGAGGTCGATGTATTGCTGTTCGCTTTGCATTTCCATCTGTTCTGTTGTTTATCGGTGTCTTGTCGTATCCGCCGGGCGGCGGAGCGGGGCCGGGCGGGCCGGAAGGTCATTCCTGGGCGTCGGCCTCGGCCTTGATCCAGTCGTAGCCGCGCTGCTCGATCTCCTTGGCGAGCTCGGGTCCGGCGGTCTTGACGATGCGTCCCTTGTAGAGCACGTGCACCACGTCGGGCTTGATCATGTCGAGCAGACGCTCGTAGTGGGTGATGACGATGGCCGAGGTCTCGGGGGTGTGCATCTTGTTGACACCGTCGGCCACGATGCGCATGGCATCGACGTCGAGTCCGGAGTCGGTCTCGTCGAGGATGGAGAGCTTGGGCTCGAGCATGGCCATCTGGAAGATCTCGTTGCGCTTCTTCTCGCCGCCGGAGAAGCCCTCGTTGACGGAGCGGCGGGTGAACTTGCTGTCGAGCTCCACGATGCGGCGCTTCTCGTTCATGAGCTTCATGAATTCCGACGCCTTGAGCTCGGGCAGTCCCTGGTACTTTCGCTTCTCGTTGACGGCGGCCTTGAGGAAGTTGGTCATCGACACGCCGGGGATTTCCACGGGATACTGGAAGGAGAGGAAGAGTCCCTCGTGGGCGCGGTCTTCGGGCTTCATGGCCAGCAGGTCCTTGCCGCCGAACCATGCCTCGCCGCCGGTCACCTCATAGAGGGGGTTGCCGGTGAGGACGGCAGAGAGGGTGGACTTGCCCGACCCGTTGGGTCCCATGATGGCGTGTATCTCTCCGTCGGGTATGACGAGGTCTATTCCGCGCAGTATTTCCTTGCCTGCGATGGAGGCGTGGAGGTTCTTAACTTCTAACATATCTTTCGTTTTCTGTTTTTTCGTTTCATTTTGTCCGGGGCGGATGTCTTTTCCGCTCCCTTGCAGCGGGGGGCAGCCGTCGCGTCGCTCAATAGGAGTCGAGCGCATGCTGGAGACTGTTTTTGCGGTGCTGCGTCTTGGTCTCCTGCCCGGCCGTCGCATCGGCGTCGTAGACTCCGAACGCCATCTGGATGAGGTCAAGGAGGCAGTTGCCGGCTTCCTTTCCGCTGACGCGGAAGGGGAAGGTGAGCTTCAGGGCGACCTGGATGTTGTGGCGGTTCATGTTGGAGTGCAGGCCGTAGGTGCCGGAATGTCCGCCGTAGACGGAGCTGACATCGGTCTTTCCGCTCACGGCTACGGGAAATCCGTACTGCACCTCGATGGCCACCGACGAGAGGATGTACACGTCGAAGCCCACTGTGGGGGCGACGCTCAGGAAGGGGGCGCTGACCGTATAGTCGCGCTTGTAGCCCTGGTTGGCGTACAGGACGTCGGCACTGCCCGAGACGGAGCGGCGGGCGACGTTGCCGTAGGCCATCAGCGAGGCGTAGGGCTGCACGGCGCAGCGCCGGGACAGGGGGTAGTAGCGGGCGCCGAGGGCGACATTGTGCATCTTGACCGACACGTCGCCCTCATACCAGTTGAGCGTCTCGGCGGTGTATCCGCCCAGGACGGAGAAATGGTCGGAGGGCAGATAGTACTCCGCCATCACCACTGCGCCGGGCGAGTCAAACGTGGCGGTCTTCTCCGTACGGAAGTCGGGCACGTCATGGCTGCCCACGGTCGGGCAGGATATGCCCATGCCGCCGATGACGGCCCAGCGGCGCGGGGTTTCGTCGTCGGATGCGTGTGCGGCGACGGACGTGAGGGCAAGGAGGAGAAGAAGGACAAAATGCTTTGCTGACATGGTGACGTTGGCGTTTGTATGGTCCCGTTGTTGTTTTTGGGGTCCCGTTGCTTTTGGATGGGAAGGGGGCTGCGCCCTACCCTACCGTGCCTTCGAGCGACACGCTGAGCAGCTTCTGCGCTTCGACGGCGAACTCCATGGGGAGCTTGTTGAGCACCTCCTTGGCGTAGCCGTTGACAATGAGGCCGACGGCCTGCTCGGTGGGTATGCCGCGCTGGTTGCAGTAGAAGAGCTGGTCTTCGGATATCTTCGACGTGGTGGCCTCGTGCTCGACGACGGCCGTGTCGTTGTGTATGTCCATGTAGGGGAAGGTGTGGGCGCCGCAGTCAGAGCCGAGCAGGAGGGAGTCGCACGAGGAGTAGTTGCGGGCGTTGTCGGCGCCTGAGGTGGCGCGCACGAGTCCGCGGTAGGAGTTCTGGCTGTGTCCGGCGGAGATGCCCTTGGAGATGATGGTCGACTTGGTGTTGCGGCCCATGTGTATCATCTTGGTGCCGGTGTCGGCTTCCTGGTAGTGGTTGGTGACGGCGACGGAATAGAATTCGGCCTGCGACCCGTCGCCGCGCAGCACGCACGAGGGATATTTCCAGGTGATGGCCGATCCGGTCTCGACCTGTGTCCACGACAGTTTGGCGTTGACGCCGCGCAGGTCGCCGCGCTTGGTGACGAGGTTGAGCACGCCGCCGCGTCCGTGCTCGTCGCCGGGGTACCAGTTCTGCACGGTGGAGTACTTCACCTCGGCGTTGTCCTTGACGATGATCTCGACGATGGCGGCGTGCAGCTGGTTCTCGTCGCGCATCGGGGCGGTGCAGCCTTCGAGATAGGAGACGTAGGCATCGTCGTCGGCGATGATGAGCGTGCGCTCAAACTGTCCGGTGTTGCGGGCGTTGATGCGGAAGTAGGAACTGAGTTCCATGGGACAGCGCACGCCCTTGGGGATGTAGACGAACGACCCGTCGGAGAAGACGGCGCTGTTGAGCGCGGCGAAGAAGTTGTCGCGGTAGGGCACGACCGACCCGAGGTACTCGCGCACGAGATCGGGATACTGCTTGACGGCCTCTCCGATGGAGCAGAAGATGATGCCCTTCTCGGCCAGGTGCTGGCGGAAGGTGGTCTTCACCGACACGGAGTCCATGATGGCGTCGACGGCCACACCGCTGAGCGCAAGCCGCTCCTCGAGGGGTATGCCGAGCTTGTCGAAGGTCTTCATCAGTTCAGGGTCGATTTCCTTCTTCTCGTCCTTCTTCTTGGCGAGCGGGTCGGCATAGTAGGAGATGGCCTGGTAGTCGATCTCGGGCAGGTGCACGTGTCCCCAGCTGGGCTGCTTCATGGTCTGCCAGTGGCGGAAGGCCTTGAGGCGGAAGTCGAGCATCCACTCGGGTTCGCCCTTCTTCTGCGAGATGAGCCGCACGACGTCCTCGCTGAGTCCTTTGTCTATGATATCGGTCTGCACGTCGGTGGTGAAGCCGTACTCGTACTTCTGCTCGGCCACCTGGCGCACGAACGCGTTTTTCTCGTTGTTCTGTTCCATTTTTTGTCTTGCGGGCGGGACTGGTCCCGTCCATCGGTTTTAAACTGCAAAATTACGAAATAAGCCCCTATTTACCGAATATTCGGCCCGTTTTTTGGAAACGGCACAGGATTGGCGGGCGGGATTTTGCAGACGGGGGCGCGGCGCAGCCCCGTAGGGAATGAGAAAAGTCATTTGTGCGCCCAGCCCCGTAGGGGCGACATAATATAGCGTAGGGGCTCGCCCCTACGTTTTAGGATTGTGTTTTGACCGCTGCCCCTGTAGGGGGCGCATAATTAATTTGAATACGGATGAATTGTGCGCCCCCTACAGGGGCAACGTTTGAGATACCCGTTTGAGATAGGGCCGAGGCCCTATCCTATATTATGACGCCCCTACGGGGCTGAAGGCTATTACCGGCACAATGGCGCCCGGGATTTTGCACCGTCGCCGGGCATCCTGTCGTCCGCAAAATTTTTCAGAGGGCCTTGTACGGACACTACAAAGGCCTTGTACGGACGCTACAAGGCCTTTGTACCAACGCTACAAGGCCCTTGTACTGGTCGTACAAGGGCCTTGTAGAAAAACGGCGGGGATTATCCTGCTTGTGACCGGGGTGCCGGGGGATTGTCTGCCGCGGCGGGTGCGGCTTTATTTTTATTGGTGTCCTCCTCACTGTGCGGTGGGACACCGCACCTACTAAAAAATGCGGATTTTG
>CAVHOL010000022.1:0-36185 GCA_963637655.1 bacterium
TGTTGATTTTCAATATGCGCTATATGATGGCGCAGAAAAGTGATGAAGTCAGGAAATACACAAAAACTTGTTGGGATAAAATGTTATGCCTAACTTTGTGTAAGAAATACACAATATACAGAATGAACCAGCAGGAATATATCTACAAATATCCGCATCCGAGTGTGACGACCGACTGTGTGATATTCGGTTTTGACGGAAGCAAACTGAAAGTGTTGCTCATAGAGCGTGGTTTGGAGCCCTTCAAGGGGAAATGGGCGTTCCCCGGCGGTTTCCTCAAGATGACGGAGTCGGCCGAGGAGGGAGCGCTGCGCGAGTTGCAGGAAGAGACAGGACTGACGGGTGCCTATATCCGCCAGTTCCACGCATTCACGGCGCCCGACCGCGATCCCCGCGAGCGAGTCATCACCATTGCCTACTATGCATTGGTGCGTCTCCAGGATGTCAAGGGCGGCGACGATGCGGCCAGTGCACAGTGGTTTGCGCTCGACGAGGTGCCGTCGCTGGCCTTCGACCATGACTGTATACTGCGCATGGCAGAGCAGGCGCTGCGCAAGCAGATACATTTCGAGCCGGTAGGGTTTGAACTGTTGCCCGAGAAGTTCACCATGAAGGCCCTGCAGCAGCTCTACGAGGCCATACTCAGCGTGAAGTTCGACCGGCGCAATTTCTACAACAAGATGCTGCATCTCGGTATCCTTCGCCAGTTGGACGAGACCGTGAAGCAGCCGGCAGGCAAGGAAGCCTATCTCTACTCGTTCAATCCGGACATGTACGAGGAGATGAAACAAAAAGGTTTCAGACTGGAATTCTGACGAATATCCTACGTGATACGCCTTTGTAAAAAACAAGAACCAATCATAACACGAACAACATGAAAGAACCTGTGTGCTTGAAAAATTTGCTGCTGAGCGAAGCTATCGGCGACATCAGCGGCAAACCTTACGAGTTTGTCGCACGTACCAAGGATTATGCCAAGGTAGACCTGCTGCGTTCCGACAACGACTATACAGACGACACGGTCTGTACCTTTGCCTGTGCGGAGGCGCTGCTGCATCACGAAGACATGGCCAAGACATTGTGGAAAAGATGCCGTGCTGACATCCGCCGCGGTTTCGGCGGAGGGTTTATCCGCTGGCTGATCGCCCCGCGGATAGAGCCGTCCTACCATTCGTTCGGCAACGGAAGTGCCATGCGGTGTGCGGCAGCCGGATTCATGGCGCGTAATGAAGAGGAGTGCGTCAGCTTGGCTACGCA
Organism: bacterium; assembly: GCA_963637655.1. Classification (GTDB taxonomy): domain Bacteria; phylum Bacteroidota; class Bacteroidia; order Bacteroidales; family Bacteroidaceae; genus Prevotella. The sequence continues at coordinate 1,258 of CAVHOL010000022.1, forward strand.
GACCGCTCTGCCCACCCACGACCATCCAGAGGGCATAAAGGGTGCGGTGGCCACTGCGCTGGCTGTCTACCATGCCATGCGCAATGCGGGCAAGGAGTACATCCGCCGGCATGTGCTCGACGAATACTATCCGTCGTGGAGCGGCAGGACGTATGATGAAATAAAGCCGCGCTACAGTTTCAACGAAACCTGCCAGCGGACAGTTCCGGCCGCCCTCATCTGTTTCCTGGAAAGCAGCGACTATGCCGACTGTCTCAAGCTGGCCATTGCCCTTGGCGGCGACGCCGATACGCTTGCCGCCATTGCCGGTCCTATGGCCTACGCCCACTACAAGGAGATGCCTGCCGCGCTTGTGGAGAATGCCAAGAAGCGGCTGCCTGCATGGATGCTCGAGCTCAATGACGAGATGGGCGACTACTGTGTCCGCATCTTTAATTGACAGTTAGTCAGTCGTTTACGTTGATAGGACCGCTTTGCGTTCAGCATCAGTCCTGCTCCATTTAGTACAAAGGCCTTGTACGAACCGTACAAAGCCTTTGTAGCGACCGTACAAGGGCCTTGTAGTGTCCGTACAAGGGCCTTGTAGCAGTCGTACAAGGCCCTTTGAAAAACTATATTGACTTTTCCTGATTTCAGTAGACACTTTTTCGTCCTATTAACTGGAAAGGTAGACACCATCCGTTTTTGGTAACTGGAATAATGGGCACCTTCTTCCGGCTGGCCCTGTTTTGATAGACACTGGCCGGACAAGTCACGGCAGGTCCACGGCCGACATCACCACTGGATTCGCGGGAACCCGGACTTGCTCTTTTGGCAAAGTAGGCTGTCCCTCGAAGGGGTGACACTTCGACTGGAGGAATTTGTCGTTTGCCGATATTTGTTAACGTGTACAAAGAAAAGTGAAGGGACGAAAAAGTCGTATGACTTTGTACCGCTCAAGCGTCTATGTGGCGTATACTCGAAAAGTACAGCTTTCTTTGGATTATGAAACAGACATTCAGAATACTTGCATTGCTCTCCCTCGTGTGCTTTGCCCATGTGCAACTGTGCCATGCCGACTGGTTCAAGGGCAAGATCGTGAACGCCGAAACCGGCGAGCCGCTTGACGGCGCTACGGCCAGATATGAGGTGAACCCTCATCCCGGATGGTCGGTGCAGAGCTCGACCGACGCCGACAGTACCGGCTGCTTCACTTTGGGCAGCTCGTACGAGGGGCGCATACTGTTCACCTTCAGCATGATCGGATTCAAGAACTGCCGCAAGGTGGACTACGCTTACGGCGAGGAGGTGAAGGACACCATAGATCTCGGCGTCATCAGGCTGCAGCCCACGGCACTGATGCTCAGCGAGGTGGAGGTGAAGTCAAGCATGCCGCGTGTCACCATGTCGGGCGACACCATTGTCTTCAATCCCGAAGCATTCAAGCTCAAGGAGGGCGCGCGCCTCGACGAACTGATCAAGAAACTGCCAGGTGTGGAAAACCGCGACGGACAGCTCTTCTGGCACAACAAGCCCATACGCATGATGATGAACGGCAAGAACATCTTCGGCGGCGACCAGATCATACGGGAGCTGCCGGCAGAGGTGGCCGACAAGATCAAACTGTACGACCGCAAGTCGGAGCTGGCCCGCCATACCGGAGCGGATGACGGTACGGAAGACCATGTGCTCGACATCAAGGTGAAACCGGGCTTCCTCGACAAGTGGTACGGCCGGGCAGACGCCATCTACCAGACCAAGGCGCGCTACATGTTCAGCCTGCTGGCCAACCGTCTCAGCGACCACGACCCGCAGATGGTGTATGCGCAGGCCAACAACCGCAACCGCTACATAGACCGCAACATGCGCCAGTCGATGGACCGCAATGTTGACAGCGACGGCAGGAGCCAGTACGGATCGTACAACTTTCAGCACAACTGGATGACCAAGGGGGCGGAAGCGCTTTCCGGCAACCGCTTCGACATCGGCGCCAGCATGGGCCACAGCGACGGATGGGCCACTTCCGGACAGTCGTCGGAGACGTTCTTCCCCAACCAGGACCATACGCTGTCGCTCTCCAAAAACTATCACTACAATCACAAGCTCGCCCCGCAGCTGTCGGCCAATCTCTTCGCCTACGCCGATACGGCCAACTCGGTGAGTGTGAGCCTCGGGGCCTCGTATGCGAAAAGCCGGGGTATCAGCGAGGATACCGGAGCGTCATACGGATACGAGCCGGGACAGTTCCGCTACTATTCGCTTGCCGAGGCCATGGGGGCAAAGCCCGGTGATGCGCTCTATGAGCATCTCGTGACGCGTCACCGCAACTACCGCACCTCAGAAAGTCAGGAACGGTCGCTCACGATCGACTATTCATGGACCCGCTATCTGGGCAAGAAAGGCTCGTTCGCATTGAGCGGAAACACCACCGCAAGCGGAACTGACGCCGACGAGTATATCAACCGCCGGCTCGAATATTTCCGTGAGGGGCGCAACGAAAGCCAGTGGCAGCGCTTCGATACCCGGAACCACGACCTGCAGACCAGTCTCGGCGGCACGTTCGACTATTGGCTTACGAAGAAGGTCTACGTCAACGTGAGCGACCGCGTGACCTACCGGCGCTACCACAACCGCTCCGATGTCTTTGCCGACAGCGACGAGTCGCTTGTCGCCGACGGGGCGGCCACCACGCCCGATGCCGCCAACGGCATGAATGCCACCGTGCATGCGTGGACCAACCTGCTGTCGGTGAAGAGCACCGTCACGCCTGTCAAGCAGTTGATGGTCATGCCCAAGTTCGACTGGTCGTCCGTCCGTGAGCGTGCCGGCTACCGCTACGGACAGCTCGATACCGCCGCCGTGCGCCATAGCCATGCTTACACACCGTCGCTCTTTCTGAAATGGAAACCGAGCCGCGTGCGCAGCATGGATCTCTCGTTTGCCTACACCACCACCGTGCCCGAGCTGACCAGCACCTTTGCCTTCCGCAATACCACCGACCCGCTGAGCATCTCCATGGGCAACGCCCGGCTCGGCAACACCCGCAGCCACACCACCACGCTCGGCTATCATCGCATGTGGCTGCGCAAGCAGATCGTGCTCGGTCTGAACGTCTCCTACAAGAAGGACATCCATCCGCTGGCTACGCTCTACCGCTACCACTCGCTTACCGGTGTGTACGAGTCCATGCCGATGAATGTCAAGGGCGGCGACCAGTGGCAGGTCAACATCGACTATGACGAGGGGCTTGGCGCCGATTTCCGCGTGATGGACAAGCTCGGTCTCACCTCGTCGAAGTCATACGGTTTCCTTACCGTGGTCGATGACAGTGACGCCGGCCTTGCGCCCACGCTCAACCGCCAGAGACAGCTGGGCATCAGCAACAATTTCGAGTTCTCCTACGAGATTGACAAGCTGCAGCTGAAACTCTACGACCGTCTCGACTGGAACAGATACAGCTACGATGTCTCGTCCTACAACTGCCATCCGCTCAAAAACCGGGTCGGGGTGAACGTGAACCTCGACATCAAGGCGTTCAGCTTCTATTTCGACATCAAGGACTACTACATGTCGGGCTATCAGTCGTCGTTCATGAACGGCCACCGCATACTGGCTGAAGGAGAGGTGTCGTACCGTTTCTGCAACAACAAGTGTGTGCTGACGCTCAGTGCCGATGACATCTTCAACAAGAATTACTACTATTACAGTGACCATCATGCCTACCAGCGCTCGGAGTATGTGTCCGACTATCTCCACCACTATCTGCAGCTGGGGTTCACCTATCGCTTTGACGCAAAGGGGAAGAAGGGCGGTTCCGGCATTCCGCAGACTGTGTACCGCAAGTAGCGCTTCCTGTAGGGTCGTATCTCAGGACCTCGGTCCAAATCGGGAACTTTGGGGAAGTAATTCTGCAAGATTTTTTGAGTATTCACGGAAAATCCATAATTTTGCGTAATGGGTGGCGCTTTACGGAAACGCCCTGACGTCAGCCACGCAGACAACAAAACCGCAAACTATGGCAGAGAATACATACAATACAAAGAGATACCCGAAGAGAATCCCTTACGGCATGATGAACTTTGTCGCCGTGAGGCGCGACGACTGCTATTATGTAGACAAGACACGCTTTATCGAGGAAATAGAGCGTGCCAACAAGTTCTTCTTCTTCATCCGTCCGAGGCGTTTCGGCAAGAGCCTCACGCTGTCGATGCTCCAGCACTATTACGACGTCAACGAGGCCGACAACTTCGACATGCTCTACAAGGGGCTTTACATCGGCGACCATCCTACGCCGGAGCGCAACAAGTATCTTGTGATATATTTGAATTTCGCCGTGGTCAACGCCGAACTCGACAATTACCGCAAGTCTCTGGACGCCCATTGCAATACGGCGTTCAATTTCTTCTGCGATGTATACGCCCGGTATCTTCCGGCCGGTATCAAGGAGGAGATGAACAAAAAGGACGGTGCGGTAGACCAGTTGGACTATCTGTATACGGAGTGTAGGAAATCGGGGCAGAAGATATACCTCTTCATCGACGAGTACGACCATTTCACCAATAAGATTCTCGCCGAGCCGGGTTGTCTTGACGACTACCGCTCCGAAACCCACGGCACGGGCTACCTTCGCAATTTCTTCGACACGATAAAGGCCGGCACATATTCCTCCATAGAGCGGGTCTTCGTCACCGGCGTAAGTCCCGTGACGATGGACGACCTGACGAGCGGCTTCAATATTGGCACGAACTACACGCTCAATTATGAGTTCAACGAGATGACGGGCTTCACCGAGGAAGAGGTGCGCGACATGCTGGTCTACTACACCGACTTCTGCAATATCCACAACCATACCATAGACGAACTCATAGAGGTCATGAAGCCGTGGTACGACAACTACTGCTTTGCCGAAGAGGCTTATGGTGAAACGACGATGTACAACTCCAATATGGTGCTCTATTTCGTGGACAACTACATCCGTGGAAAGGGCCGCTTGCCACGGACGATGATAGAGGAAAATATCCGTGTGGACTACAATAAGCTCCGTATGCTGATCCGTCGCGACAAGGAGTTCGCCCATGATGCAAGCGTTATCCAGAATCTCGTGAACAACGGCTACATCACGGGTACGCTGAAGACCGGCTTTCCTGCCGAGAACATCGGCGACCCCGACAATTTCGTCAGTCTGCTGTACTATTTCGGCATGGTGACAATCGGCGGGACACACGAGGGCGACACCAAGTTTGTCATCCCCAACGAGGTGGTGCGCGAGCAGATATTCCGCTATCTTCTCGATGCCTACAAGGAAAACGACCTGACGTTTGAGAACTACGAGATGGGTCCGCTATGCAGCCGCCTTGCCTACCGCGGACAGTGGAAAGAGTATTTCCAGTATATCGCTGATGCCATCCACCGCTATGCCTCGCAGCGCGACAAGCAGAAGGGCGAGTACTTCGTGCACGGCTTCACGCTTGCCATGACCTGCCAGAACCGTTTCTACCGTCCCGTCTCAGAGAGCGACACGCAGGAGGGCTACGCCGACATCTTCATGATACCGCTCCTTGACATCTATTCCGACATGCTCCATTCGTATATCATCGAACTGAAGTACGCCAAGGGCAAGGATCCGGAGACAAGGGTGGAGGAGCTCCGCCGGCAGGCCGTAGACCAGGTCAACCGCTACGCTGGGACGGAAACCGTGCGGTCGGCCGTCAAGACCACTACTCTGCACAAGATTGTTGTGGTGTTCCATGGCACGGAGATGGCGGTGTGCGAGGAAGTGGAATAGGTCGTTTATAGCATTGTCCTAAAACAGTTATGGGTCTATGCCGGTACGTTGTCCGCACGTATCGGCATAGACCCAATCTTTTTGCCATCTCCTGGCGGGTGTCCCCTCCGCCGCTATTGCGCCTTTTCCATCTTTTCCACCTCTTTCTCAAACCTGCGCCAGAAGAGCAGGCCGGCGGCGGTCAGGCCGAAGGGAAAGGCTGTCCAGATGCCGAGGATGCCCATGCCGCAGGGGAAGCCGAGGGTGTACCCCATCGGTAGAGAGATGACGAAGTAGGCGATGAAGGCATACGTCACCATCGGTTTTACGCAGGCGATACCCCGCAGCGCATTGGCAAAGGTGTATTGCAGTCCGTCGCCAAACTGGTAGGCCATCAGCATGATGATCAGCAGCGCCACGGTGGCCTGCACTTCGGCGTTGTCGGTGAAGAGGCCGCCTATGTGGTGGCGGAAAAGCAGGATGGGCAGTCCCATGGCCAGCGAGAACATGAGGTTGAGACGGAAACCGTCGTAGGCATTCTGCCTCACGGCCGCAAAATCCTTTTGCCCCACGAAGTGGCTTACGCGGATAGACATGGCCGAGGCCATGCCCGACAGGACGAGGTAGAACAGCTGCGAGACGGTGATCATGATCTGATGGGCGGCCAGGGGAAGGGTGCCGAGCCAGCCCACCATCACGCAGCTCAGCGTGAATGCCGCCGACTCCATCGCCAGCTGCAGGGCCACGGGCCATCCCAGACGGTTCATCTCCTTGAAGTCGGCCCTGTTGACCGATGAGTGGAGCAGATCCCGGCGGTACCGTCTGAACCTCTTGTCGCAGAGCGCCACGCCCACCATCACGGCGGCCATGAAGATGCGGCTGCCCATCGTGGAGATGCCGGCGCCCAGCAATCCCAGCTCGGGGCATGGGCCGACGCCGTAGATGAGCAGCCAGTTGCCGAGTATGTTGATGACGTTGCCGCCTATCATCACCCACATCGCCACCTTGGTATGGGTGAGGCCGTCGAGGAACTGCTTCATGGTGTTGAAGAGTCCCACGAACATCACCGAGACGAGGTTGACCACGAAGTAGGGGCGGATGAGGCTGAGCAGTTCGTCGGGTTGCCCGATACGGTCAAGATTGAAGTAGAGTAGGGTCATGGCCACCGTGAAAAGCATTCCCACGGCCATATTGGCAAACAGGGAGTTGCGTACTTTCCGGCCTATCTCGTCCGTGTGCCCCATGCCGTAGAGACGGCCGATGACCGGGGTGAGTCCGTACGAAAAACCCATATAGGAAACGAGCACGAGGGTGAAGATATTGTTGACCAGTCCGGCCGCCGCCAGCTCCTGCGTGCTGTGGTGTCCGATCATCAGCGTGTCGGCGAAACCGAGCACGATGGTGCCGAGCTGGCCGATGATGACAGGAATGCCGATGGAGAGCAGTTCGCGGTAGTGGTGTCTTTTGGTGGAGACGGAATGGTTGTTCATGTACAATTTGTTTGCAAATCCTTGCAAAGGTACGAAAAAGCTCCGGAAAGGCAATGGCCGTTGCCGGTGCGGGTGGCAAGGGAACATGCTCGGTTTCCCCCGTTTCGTCGTTTATTTTTGTCCGTTTGTCATATTGGGATAGCAATTCTTTGGCAGGGCGGTGAGGATTTATTACTTTTGCAGATACAAAAAGTGGAATTTAATAGGTAAACCCCGTCGCTGCACGTTTTTTTTACAAGTGGCTTATGGCACGTCGGTCGTAGGCGTGCGTCTTGGTAAACGTCTGTGGCGGTGAGCGTCAATAGGTAACAATCACAACCGTGCGTGGCTCCTTTGGGTACACGCCGAAATTCTTATAAGGTAAAAATGAAGAAAATACTCTTTCTCTTTCTGGCTCTCGTGACGGGCCTCAGTGTCGTGTCCGCAGCCGATTTTGAAGAAGACGGCATCAGTTATGCCATTCTCTCAGAAGACGGGCTGACCGTAGAAGTGGCCTACAACAACGGTGCCTATGTGGGCGACATCGCCATTCCCGCCCGTGTAGAGCACGACGGCAAGACCTATACCGTCACGGCACTCCACAACCAGGCCTTCTTCAAGTGTACCGAACTCTATGCGGTGAGCATCCCAGCTACCGTGACCGATCTGGGACAGTACACCTTCTCCGGCTGTACCAGCCTGGCTTCGCTGGAACTGCCCGAAGGGCTGGCTGCCGTCCCCAACGGCACCTTCTACGGCTGCTCTGCACTCATGGCCGTCACGCTGCCCGAGACGGTGGAGACGCTCGGCGATTTCTGTTTCTCCAACTGCTCGTCGCTGTCCGGGATCAATATGCCCTCCTCTCTGACCAAGATCGGCAAGGCGGCGCTCATGGGCACGGCTCTTGAGCAGTTTGTCCTGCCGCAGGGCGTCACCGAGCTGCCGGCGTATGTACTGTCGCTCACCACCCGGCTCACCGCCGTGACCCTGCACGAGGGCACGACCGCTATCGGCGAGTGTGCCCTGCAGGGCAGTACGGCCCTCAAGACGGTCACCCTTCCTGCCAGCCTTGAGTCGGTGGGCGCTTCGGCCTTTGCCCAGTGCCTTTCCCTTGAGACAATCACCGTGCCCGACGGTGTCACCGCTCTGCCCGACAAGTGTTTCTACAACGACATGAACCTTCGGCGCATCATCGTGGGCTGCGGTGTCACGACGATAGGCACCGACTGCTTCGCCCGCTACAAGACCACCACTACGGCTCCCCGTCTGGCCGATGTCTACCTCACCGCACCGACGGTGGTCAGCGGCGGCGGGAGCTTTATCGATGAGGCTTGCGCCCAAGCCACCCTCCATGTGCCCGAACCGCTGGTCGACGCATACAAGTCGCAGACCGACTGGGCACGCTTCGGCAGCGTGGTCGCCATCGCCGACGGCGAGCTGACCGGTATCGGGGACATCATGCTGCAGCCGGCTGCAGCCGACGGCCGGGCCTACACGCTCGACGGCCGTCCCGCCGCCAACGACCAGCACGGCATCGTGATCGTCAACGGCAGGAAGGTGGCGCGCGGCAAGTGAACGCCTCCCCCTTGTGGCACACAGGATCCTTGGAATACCAAGTAATTAGAATACCAAGTAATAACAAAATAGAATGCTTATGAACAAACTGTTACTCCCGTTGGTGTCGCTCTTCTGTGCGGCACTGTCGGCCAACGCCCAAAGTCCCGTGCTCAGCGAGGGGTTTGAAGGCTCGGATGTTCCGCCCGAGGGGTGGACTGTGCGTACATCGAGCGATGATGCAAGCAACGCGTTCAAGTGGGAGCAGGTGACCTACACCTCCGACCCGCTCAAGTACCGCAGCGGTTATGCGCAGGGCGGCACCTACGCCATGATGGTATCGTCGGGCAAGACCACCGACGACGGCATACAGCCCGACTCCTGGCTCATCTCGCCCGCCGTCACGGTGCAGTCGGGCGACGTGCTCTCGTTCATGCTGGCCTATGCGCCCGTCTACAACGACGCCGTCACGGCAGAGACCGACCGCATGAAGTTTGCCGTGCTCGTGTCGACCACGGGTACCGATTCGGTCGACTTCACCGAGACCCTTTGCGAGTTTGTCCCCTACGGCGAGACCGACTGGCGCAAGAAGGCGTACAGTCTGGACCAGTTTGCCGGGAAGACCGTCTATATCGCTTTCCGCGAGTACGGCAACGGCACCAGCGGTTCGAAGTTTCTCAAGAACCGCACCTGGATAGACGATGTCAAGGTAGGTCAGGGCAGTGAGTCAGACCTCGTGCCTGTCGGACTGCTCTCGCCGGTGGCCGGTCCCGAGACCACGCAGACGGTATCGCTGAGATATACCAATACGGCCATGGCCAACGGCGTGACCGTCGCCTCGTACTCGGTCAACGGCGGCGAGGCGGTGAGCGAGACGATCGACGGCCCGGCCTGCGCTGCGGGCGACACGCTGACCTATACCTTCCAGACACCCGCCGCTCTCGTGGCCGGTCAGACCAATGCCGTGAAGGTGTGGATCACCGCCGACAACGACCAGGTGCACGACAACGACACCCTCTCCGTCAGCGTCAAGACCGACAATATATTTGCCCTTCCCTATGAGATGAACTCCGCCAACTGCACCGACGGGTGGACCTACACCTACCACAAGAAGTCGGGACGCAACTACACCGGATGGTGGTCGATGCCCGACGCCACGGGCGAAAAGCTTACCTGGACCTACAAGCTCTGCGCCAAGGAGAGCATACTCGAGGGCCAGTGGTTTGCCATGGAGCAGGGCAAGGTCAACCTGGTGTTCAACTACACCTCCGGTACCGACGTGCCGCTCTCTCTCATACTGACCGACTACGCTACCGGCGAGGCTACGACGACTGATGTCACACTGCCCGCTGCGACCGACGCCGCCGACGGCAAGGTGAGCATCGAGGTGCCTGCCGACGGCAAGTACAAGCTCGGACTGAAGCCCGGCAGCACGTATGCCGGACCGTTTGTGGTCAACACGCTTGCCGTGAGCAAGGCCGTGCCGAGCGACGTGCAGATGTCTGGTGTCGTCCTCGGTCCGGCGGTGACTGCCGGCGAGTCACATCCCGTGTACGTCAAGGTGAAGAACAACGGCGAGCAGGACGTGGCCGACGTGCCCGTCAAGGTCTGCGTCGACGGTGAGCAGGTCGACGGCGACGTCATCCCGAGCATCGCTGCCGGAGCCACCGTAGAGTGGAAGGTGGGCCAGGCTGACACTACGGCAACCGTACACGGCGTGACCGTGGCTGCCGGCGACCATGATGTGACGGCCTTCACCGCCCTTGACGACGATGCCGACCAGTCCAACGACTCCCTCACCGTCAGCATACACGCCTACGACAAGCCGTCGCTGCCCTATGCCTGCGGTTTCGAGTCTGAAGACGACAACAAGTGCTGGACGGCACAGAACATGAGCGACAATGCGCTCAACTGGACCATCGGCACGGCCAAGGTGGGCAATGTCAACTGGGCCGTAGACGGCGAGAACGCCGCCTACATGTCGAGCGTGTCCGGAGCCGAGCACAATGCCGTGCTCCGCTCGCCGGTGCTCCATGCTTCGGCCCCCGGACAGGTGCGCCTCGCCTACTACTACACTACGCGCATGAAGGCTTCCGATGCTGCCGACGTGACCTTCGTCACCGCCACCGTCAAGCATCTCGGTACCGACACCACCGTTGTGGCTGCCGTCACCGATGCCGTCACCGATGCCAACCAGGGCAAACTACCGCCAGGGCTACGTCCTGATGACGCTGCCTGAGGAGGGCGACTACCAGATAGAGTTCCTCAACACCGGCAAGGGCCATGACATCGTGCTCGACAAGATAGCGCTGGACGCTGCCACCGACGTGGCCGTCGTGTCGGCCGACCAGACCGCCAAGAGCGGGTACAACAATACGGTCAACACGGTCACCGTGCAGATCGCCAACCACGGTTCGGCACCCGTAGACAAGGTGCAGCTCACGCTCACCGCCACCAAGGACTCCGTGTCTGCAGAGACCGCCGGCGAGTATGCGCAGACCATACAGCCCGGCGATACGGTGGCCTACACCTTCGACGGTGTGGATGTCAGCGCGCCCGGTACCTATGCCTTCGCCGTGAAGGCGGCGTGCGACGGCGACGAGGATGCGTACAACGACCAGCTCCCGCTGCCCTCTGTCACCAGCTATGCCAACCGTACCCTGCCCTATACCGAAGACTTCGACACGGAGGACGGTCAGGCACAGTGGACGCTCGAAGGCAAATGGCAGACAGGCACCTACACCTCGTCGAGCTCGGCCTACAACGGTACGGGCGCCATCTCCCACCACAAGAAGACTGAAAACGCCGACGGCGACTGGGCCTTCTCGGGCTGCATCGAGATACCTGCCGGCACCTACGAGCTCTCGTTCTTCTACCGCACCTACCTCAACGGAAAGACCCAGAGCCTCTACCCGCAGAATTTCGCCTTCTGCCTCGGCACCGAGCCGACGGCCGAGGCCATGACCCAGACACTCTATACCAGTCCGGCCAACGTGCTGGCCTACGAGAAGCGCTACAAGCGCGTAGAGCAGCAGTTCACCGTCCCCGAAGACGGCAAGTACTACATCGGCGTGAAGTGTACCTCGACCTCGCCCTACGGCGTACTCTACCTCGACAACATCCAGCTCTACGATGCCGCCAAGACGGCCCCCGTACTGGATGCGTACGAGACCGACTTCTCCGACTTCTACTTCTATGACCCGTCGGCCCAGTTCGTACAGTGGCAGGACACCTTGGAAAATGCCGCCCTCACGGCTACGCAGACCATCTACAATGCAGGCAATCCGTCGAAGGAGCTGCCCGGCGCCATCGTCTCGCCTGCCTTCACCGTCTCCGAGGGTACGACCGTCACCGCGACGCTCGAGTACAGTATGAAGGCCGACGATGCCTCCAACCTCACCGACGATGCCCTCGCCCAGATGAAGACCCTGCTCTACATCTCCGACGCCGACACCCTCGGCACCAACAGTACCCTGCTTGCCGAAGGCACCGATATCAGCGGCGACCTGGTCACCGCTTCGGCTACGCTGCACGCCCAGGAGACGGCCGCACACTACTTCATCGTCAAGGTGGAAGGCCCGGCCAACTGTGTGTCCGGCAACGCTGCGCTCACCTACTGTCTCAACAGTCTGAAGCTCTCGGGCGTGGCCACCGGCATCTCCGCCCTGCACAGTCTCTCCGGCAAGGTGACGCTCTACACCGCCAACGGCCTCATGCAGGGCGTGTACGACAGTGCCGCACAGGCCATGCAGCATGCCGCCCACGGCGTATACATCCTCAAGCCGGCCGGCGGCGCAGCGGTGAAGGTGGTGAAGTAAGCCAAGTGATGCAACATACAAGCTGAGGCGGCACTATAGGCCGCCCCGCAATGACAGCGGGCCCAATGGAGAAGCAATTCTTCCGTTGGGCCCGCTTTTTCGGAATTATTGTTTACCTTTGCCTGACGTGAGAAAGACGGATGTCTGACCCGACGAAAGCATAACCACAAAAACAGATTGACAATATGAAGAAAATCCTTTTGCTATTGTGTCTTGTGTGCTGCGGGATGGCTGCAGCGGCGCAGGACGGTGCCGGCAAGACCGGAAATGACAGTGCCCGTGCATCGCAGGGCGTGTTCTACAAGGAGATACCCAAGAGGCTGAACATCAAGGACAAGGTGTTCCTGGTCAACAGAACACCATTCTGGATTGTGCAGGCAATGGTCGCCGTCGTAGACGACAGGGACGGAAGCCTCACGCCGCTGGGCAGTGCGGCGCTGGTGGCCCCCAACGAATCCTGGGAGCTCGCCTCCTTCTCCGACAACAATCTGAAGTATCTGCGCGGCAAGCGCCTGGCCATCAAGGTGAAGGGCAGCCGGAAAATGCTGGCCGCCAGCCGTACCGACGTGAGCACGCCCTACGGCTCGGTCGGCGTGCAGCACCGCAACATCGACCAGGAGACGCTCAATTCGCTGCAGCCCGAAGACTTTGTCTATGATTTCGGGGCCGTGCTCTACGAGGCCAACCATGACCTGTACATACGCATTGTCAACATGGGCGACAACGGCATCATGGACTTTTGACGCCGCCATGGATTCTTGGCAGTTTTGTGTACCCAGCCCCGTAGGGGCGGTATAGTATAGCGTAGGGGCTTCTTGCTTAGGCAAGCGACAAAGTCGAGCGGCCCCTACGTCCTTTCGCAATTGCACACAATATGCCCCTGTAGGGGGCGCATAATTCATCCGTATTCAAATTAATTATGCGCCCCCTACAGGGGCATTTTGCGTGCATCGTGTAAAGATAGGGCCAAGGCCCTATCCTATACTATGTCGCCCCTACGGGGCTGGGTGTACGGCTGGGTGCCGGGTCAACTTGTCCTTGTACCGGGTCTGCTCGCCCACGTGCCGGGTCAACTCGTCCTTGTACCGGGTCAACTCGTCCACGTGTCAGGTCAACTCGCCCGCGTGCCCGGCCTATTCTCCCACGAGCGGGAACATCGACATGCGGTAGGCGAGGAAGCCGTAGGGGATGAGCTTGACGGGGACGTCCTTCTTGAGTACGGCCGGGGCGGTGAGGGGCATGACGGGGTCGCCCTTGTCGGGATTCCAGTCTACGAGCTGCGCCTTGGCGTTGATGGTGATGGGGGCCTCGGAGTAGCACCACATGAAGGGGTGGGTGACGTGTGTGGTGTCGACGGTGTAGCCGTCGAGGCACTCGGGCGTGAGGGCGTAGCGGTATTCGCCCCACAGCTCCTCGTTGGCACTGAAGGAGTCGCGGTCGCCGTTCTGCATCGACATGGCGAAGAGCAGCGGGCCGTAGGTCACCCATGCGCAGCGTCCCTGGTCGACGAAGCCGTCGAGGCGGTAGTCAGGTTCGATGGGCACCATGATGCCCCATGAGGGAGCTTTCTTGCCCTTGAAGTAGGGGAACTTCTCGCAGGCGGTCACCAGTTTCGGCTTCATGGGGAAGTGCAGCTGTATCTTGTCGCCGGCCTTCCACTTGCCGCGCAGCACGATGTAGTGGTCGGTGACGGCACACTTGGCGGCCTTGCCGTTGACGGTGAGCGACGGACTGTCGCACCATGCCGGCACGCGCAGGCGCAGCACCTGTTTCTGCGGGATGGCGTTGAGGGTGAAGGTGAGCCGGTCTTCGAAGGGGTATTCGGTCGTGAGGCGTATGTCGTACTTGCCGTCGCGGGTCTTGAGGTGTGCCGGTCCGTAGGTGAGCCACATGAGCTCGCCCTCGCCGTTGACCATGGCCATGTTCATGATATAGTTGGGCAGGGCGCGGTTGAGGTTGGAGGGGCAGCAGGTGGGCCAGTGCATCTCCTTGTAGTAGGCGCCGTCGTCGCGTATGCGCAGGTGGAAGCCGGGGATGCGGTTGGGGGCCTGGGTGTATACGCAGGTGGTGAACGTGGCGCTGACGGCGCCCGGCAGTGCGTTGAAGGCGTCCTGCTCTATGCGGTCGCCGTAGCGGGCGTCGCCTGTGGCGCGTGCCATCCAGATGTTCGACCACATGAAGTCGGTGACGTCGCAGGTCTCGGCGGCTTCGAAGGCGCCGATGCCGTGGAGGTATTCGTTGGACGAGTTGACGCCGGTGGGCAGCATCGAGTTCTCCTGGAGAAACTCGTAGATGCTCACCGAGGCGTCGAGGTATTCCTTGTCGCCGTTGTAGATGTAGGCGATGGCGGGCAGCTTGGCGCTTTCGTTGAAGCTTACGCCGTGGCTGATGGCGGTGCGCAGAAATTCCTTCCGGCGTGCCCAACTGTCGATGAAGGCCTCCTCATGGCCCTGCATGCTCTTGAGGGCGTGGTCGGCGAAGGACATGTCGCCGGTGATGCGCGAGATCTCGAACATGTTTTCCAGTCCGCACAGTTTGCGCAGACGGTCGAGCTCGGCGCCGTGGAACGGCCCCTTGCTGTCCTGGGCGTAGGAGAAGACGGGGAAGTGGGCGTACTCCTTCTTGAGCATCTCGAGCACGCGCTTGTCCTGTGTGGCACTGTAGTAGGCGAGGGCGGCGCGGCCGAACACGCCTTCGCTCCAGTATACGCCCCAGTCAATGTCGTTGGTGCCCCACTTCTCGATGAACGTCTTGTTGTCGGAGAAGATGTAGCCGTTGGGCTTCTGGCGGGCGATGACGGCCTCCATCACTTCGCGGCTGCGCTTGATGAGGTACTCGTCGTCGAGCAGGAAGGCCAGGCGGGTGAAGCCGTCGGCGTAGTAGCCGCTCTGCTCGTAGTGCCACCAGCCGCCGGACCCGCCCTTGCCGGCATCGGCCCAGCCTGTGGCAAACTCGGTGTAGTCGGTGCCCATGTTCTTGGTCATGCCCTGTGCGGCACGCTCGGCCCACTCACGGAGCCACCCTTCGGGTTTCAGTTCGCCGAGGGCAAAGGGGGCGTAGGCCTTGGGCGAGAGTTGTGCGGTGTGCCTGGTCTGTGCCGGCGCTGCGAGGGAGCAGGCCATGAGGACACAGGCCATGGCTGTTTTCAGTGTTGTTGCCATGTGTTTGCGGTTTAGGTATGTTTGTAGGTATGTTTGCATGGTGTTGTTCCTGTAGTCTGTTGGTATAACGTGTATCGGTGGCCGGATATTGTCCGGCGCGGGGGCAAAGTGGCGGTACGCGGCACCGCGGACTTGTCGCATACATGAGTACGCGGGCCGCGTACTCGAGTACGTCATACCGCGTACTGGAGTTTTCCATGCCGCGTACTGCCCGCAGTCATGCTTCCGGGCGGTGGCGCGGGTCATGTCTGGGGGGCGGAAAGTGCCACTACACCTTCCTGTCTCTGGCCGTCGATGGCCACGCGCAGCGGCCTGTCGAACCGCACGCAGCGCACGTGTGGGGTCTCGGCCACGGGGGGCATGGCGTCGAGCCAGTCCTGGCGGAAGAAGCCGTCGTGCAGCCCTATGGTGAGGTAGCCCACGCCGAGCGAGGTGACGTTCTGGAAGAAGTGGGTGCCCTGGCTCGGGTCTACGCGGTAGTTGCCGAGCGCCACCTCGGCGATGACGCGTGCGGCGCTGATGTGCGGCCACTTGACGGGTATGCCGAGCCACGGGTCGCTCGAGCCCCAGCGTCCAGGGCCGACGAGGATGTACTTGCGCCCTGCGTCGAGGTATTCCCGGTTGATGCGGGCGATCTCTGCGGCGATGGCGGGGTTGTCGGCGGCCGTGAAGGTGTCGCCGGTCTTGACGTACACCACGTCGGTGAGGTCTTCGCTCACGCCGTGCCCGAGCGCGCTGTGCGACCGCAGCAGGCACACGCCGTCGTCGACGGCCGCCACGTCTTCGTCGACCGTCAGCTTGGCGTTGACGATGGGGCGTATCTGCAGGAGGTAGAGCTGGCCGGTGCGGTCGTCGGCGATGTTGCAGGCGAACTCGATCTCCACGGGCCGGCGCATGGCTTCCGTGCCGTACTTCATGGTCATGCGCAGCAGCTCGGCCAGCGGAAAGACACCGTGCTGCAGCACGCCGCTGAAGGTGACGATCCGGCGGCCGGGCGTGTGGGTGCCGTCGCGTATGACGTCGTCTGTGGCATCGTAGGTGGAGGCGATGTAGCGGAGAGTGCCGTCGGGCTCGGCGTCCTTGACCCGCAGGCGGAGGATGTTGAAGCCGTCGTCTACCTTGAAGTCGTTGCCCGTGCGGGTCATGTCGAGGGCGTAGAAGTGGGTCTGGGTCTCGCGGAGGGCGCGCTGTGTCTCGCCGGTCTGCATGATCTGGTGCGGGTGGTAGGGCGAGAAGCGCAGGGTCTGTCCGCCGTCGACGATGTACTTGCCCAGGCCGAGGGCGAGCGACACGACACCCTCCTCGGCCTTCTCCTGGCCTACGGGGTAGAAGTTGACGGAGCGCAGCACGCCGCTGATGTTGGGGTAGTAGTGCCCGCCGTAGTCGCGGCCGGCCACCTCCTGCAGGATGACGGCCATCTTCTCCTGGTCGATGACGTTGCTTGTGGCGGTCATGTAGGCCTTGGACGCGCGGTAGAACACCGAGGCGTACACGCCCTTGATGGCGCAGGCCAGCATGGAGAGCATGGCGTGGCGGTCGGTGAGCCACGGTATCATGTAGGTGGAGTAGACGCCGGCGAAGGGCTGGTAGTGGGCGTCCTCGAGCAGCGAGCTCGACCGCACGGCGATGGGGCTCCGCACGGCGTCGAAGAAGGTGAAGAAGTCGTCGGCAAACTCGTCGGGCAGCTGCGCCCGGAGGAAGGCGGCGAGTATCTCCTCGTCGCTGGCGTCGCTGAGGGCGGTGGGGTAGAGGTTGTTGCGCTCCATGAACTGGTCGAAGATGTCGGTGCAGAGCACTACCGTGCGGGGTATCTGCACGCCGACACCCTCGCGGGCGTTGAAGTCGGGATGGCGCTTGACGATGTCGTCGAGGAAGGCCAGGCCGCGCCCCTTGCCGCCCAGCGACCCGTCGCCGATGCGGGCGAAGTGGGAGTAGGCGTCGAACTTCGTGCGGTCGAAGACGGCCACCGTGCCGATGTTCTTCATGCGGCGGTACTGCACGATGGCGTCGAAGATGATCTTGCGGTGGGCGGACACGTCCTGCAGGCGGTGCCACGTGACCTTCTTGAGGAATTCCGACACGGGGAAGATGGCGCGGGCCGAGAGCCAGCGGCTCATGTGGTTGCGCGAGATGTGGTAGAGCATCGAGGACTCGGGTATGCTGAAGATATTGTCCTGCAGCTCCTTGAGGTTGTGTATGCGTGCCACTTCGGCACGGGTCTCGGGGTCGCGGAAGATGAAGTCGCCGAAGCCCATGTGCTCTTCGAGCAGGTGGCGCAGGTCAAGGCTCATCTTCTTGGAGTTCTTGTCGACGAAGTGGAAGCCCTCGGCTTCGGCGGCCGCGCGGTTGCCGGCTTCGGCGCTTTCCATGATGAGCGGCAGGTACTCGTCGCGGGAGCGTATGGTGCGCAGCAGCTTGAGTCCGGCTTCGGGGTCCTTCTCCCCGGCTACGGGGAAGCGGGCGTCGCTGATCACGCCTAGGATATTGTCGGCGTAGCGCCCGTAGAGGGCCATCGCCTCCTCGTAGGTGCGGGCAAGGGCCACCTTGGGCCGGCCCCGCATGCGCAGCGTGGCGGAGTGGCGGTTGAGGGCCTCGGTGGCGAACCGCTGGCTCTGGGCGAGGACGTAGTTGTAGAGGTGGGGGAGTATCGAACTGTAGAAGCGTATGCTGTCCTCGACGAGGAGTATCATCTGCACGCCGCCTTCGGCGATGTCGTGGCTGAGGTTCATCCGGTCTTCGATGAGCTTGATGATGGAGAGGATCAGGTTGGTGTTGCCCAGCCAGCAGAACACGTAGTCGAAGATGGAGAGGTCCTCGTCCTGTATGCGCCGGGTGATGCCGTGGGAGAAGGGCGTCAGCACGACGCAGTGTATGTCGGGGAAGGCGGCCTTGATGTCGCGGGCCACGGTGAAGGCGTCGTTGTCGGCATTGCCGGGCATGCAGATGACCAGGTCTACGTTGGCCGTGTGGAGTATCTGCAGGGCCTCTTCGGTCGTGCCTGCCTGGGTGAAGGTGGGCGGGTAGCGCAGCCCGAGCTCCATGTACTCGTTGTAGATCTTCTCCTCTACGCGGCCGTCGTCTTCGAGCATGAAGGCGTCGTAGGGATTGGCCACGATGAGCACGTTGTAGATGCGGCGCATCATGAGGTTGACGAAGGATACGTCTTTCAGGCAGTACCGGCTGAACTCTTGGGGAATGTCGTTTTCCATAGGCTTCTGCGTGATTGTTGCCGTCGTTTAGGTTAGCATGTGGCTAAGGTACGAAGAATATTCCGTAAGCCGTCCGTCCGGTCGCCGTTTTTTGGTGTCGCCCGCAGAAAAAAATCCCGCAGGGCGCCGTGGCGGGCGTCTTGCGGGATCTCGGTTGCCGTGCGTGCGGCGGCGTGTGTGCGGCTTGTCGTTCACTTGCGTGTTGCCAGGACGAACTCGCTGACCTGTGAGATGGTCTTTCCGCCCTGTACGACGGAGACGCAGATCTTGGCCTGGCCGTTTTTCAGACGGTTGTCGGCCTGTACCATGGCCGTATAGCGGATGCCGTGTCCGGGGTCGATGCGCTCGACGTGGATGCTTGGCGATATGGCGATGTGGGCGTTGCCCGTGGTCTCCACGACGGTAGGCACAACGTCGAGGAGCGGTTTCTGTCCGCGGTTGTACACCTCGAAGATGACCTTGCAGATCTCGCCGCGGTTGATGGCGTTGTCGCGGTTGTCGTCGACGAAGCGGGCGTCGCGTATCTCGATGTCGGGCGCATAGGTGAGTCCGGCGGCCAGCTCCTCCACGCTCGACGAGGCGGGCAGGTTGGTCACGGGCCGTCCGGCGGTGTAGTCGGTGGTGTAGTCGGTGCTGCCGAAGTCGTAGAGACGGTCGTCGCCGCCGCCGTTGGGGTCATAGCCGCTGGGGTTGCCGGGGTCGGTGCGTACGGTGCCGAGCGTGTCGTCGGGTATGGTGTTGTAGGTGCGCGGTGAGGTGTAGGTGCCGCCGTTTCCGCTGTTCCCGTACGGCCGTGTGGCGCCGCGGCGGGGTGCGGGCGGTGTGCGGCGCTCGTAGCGGGGCTGCACGGCTTCCTCGCGCTGCTTGTCGGCCTGTGCTCCGATGGCTGCTCCGATGGCTGCTCCGCTGGCCATGCCGACGATGGTGCCGACATCGCTGCCGCGCGGTCCGCCGGCGATGCCGCCTATGGCCGAACCGAGTACCGATCCCAGTGTGATGCCGGAGTATGCTCCGGCGCCGGTGTATGTGGTGCACGAACTGACGAGCAGCGTGCCGGCGATGAGGTATAGACTGATCTTTTTCATGTTCTTGACTGTTTTATCCGGTTGCGAAATTACGCATTTCTGCAATACGGTGCAACGGATATTCCCCATTATGTATAGGGAATGTCCTATATTCCTCTGTCCGCTTGCCGTATCGGACAGTTTTGCGGCGGTCGGGCGGAGTCGCTTGCGGGGGCTTGCGGTGTCTCTTTTGGGGGCGGGGCGAAAAAAAGGCTGCCGCAACGCTGGAGTGGATGTCCGGCGGTGCGGCAGTCGGGTAGACGGGCCGTATGTGGCGCTTTCTTTACTTGGCTTCGAGATAGAGCACGCGGCTGGCGTAGGAGTTGAGCTTGTTGTAGTCTACGTTGTGGGTGTAGGGTATCTCGAGTCCGTTGTTCATGAGGTAGGCGCCGCTGAACGATTTGCCCTCGAAGGAGAGCGGGGTGTTGTCGATGCGGTTGAGCTCATGCACGGTGTACTGGCGATCGGGGTCGAGTCCGGCCATGAGGATGCGCGGCAAGTGCTGGTTGACGAAGCATTCGGTCTTCCACCAGTAGAAGACGGCCTTGTCCTTGGCATCGGAAACGTACATCAGCGAGGCCACGCCGAGATGGTCGAAGGGCGACTGCAGGCGGTAGAGGTTGCCGAGCTGCACGACGGGGCGTATGGTCTTGTAGTCGGCGATGGCCTTGCGGCAGAGGGTCTTCTCCTCGTCGGTCATGTTCTTGGGCTGTATCTCCATGCCGAGGCGTCCGCTCATGGCCACGTCGATGCGGTACTTCAGCGGTACGGTGCGGAAGGTCTGGTGGTTGGGCGCGGCGCTGATGTGCGAGCCCATGGCGATGGCGGGGAAGAAGTACGACGTGCCCCACTGCATGTAGATGCGCTGCAGGGCGTCGGTGTTGTCGCTGCACCAGAACTCGTCGTAGTAGGGCAGCAGACCCCAGTTGGCACGTCCGCCGCCGCTGGCGCAGTCCTGGATGACGAGGTCAGGATACTTGGCGCGGATGCGCTGCAGCACCTTCTCGAGTCCGCGGTGGTAGGCGATGTAGAGATGGCTCTGCTTGTCGGCCGGGAGGTAGAGCGAACCGTGGTTGGTGATGTTCATGTTGGCGTCCCACTTGATGTAGGCGATTTCGGGGTACTTGCTCATGAGATTGTCCACCACGCCGAAGACGAAGTCCTGCACCTTGGGGTTGCTCAGGTCGAGCACGAGCTGCGTGCCGCCGCGTCCCATCTGCGGTTCGCGTCCCTGCGGGCGGATGATCCAGTCGGGGTGCTTCTCGTAGAGCTCGCTGGTGGCGTTGGTCATCTCGGGCTCGAGCCAGATGCCGAACTTGATGTTGTTCTTCTTGGCTTCGGCCAGCAGGCCCTCGATGCCGTTGGGCAGCTTGTTGCGGTCTACAGTCCAGTCGCCGAGCGAGGAGTTGTCGGTCTTGCGCGGGTACTTGCCGCCGAACCATCCGTCGTCCATGACGAAGAGCTCGCCGCCCATGTCGGCGATGTCGTGCATCATCTGGGCCATGCCCTCCTCGTTGATGTCGAAGTAGACGCCTTCCCAGGAGTTGAGCAGGATGTCGCGTACCTGGTTGCCGTGCATGAGCTTGTACTCGCGTCCCCAGCGGTGGAAGTTGCGGCTGGCGCCGCTCAGTCCCTCGGCGGTGTAGGTGAGGGCGAGGGCCGGTGTGGTGAAGGTCTCGCCGGCTGCGAGCCGGTAGGCGGAGTTGTCGGGGTTGATGCCGGCGAAGAACTGGTGGTACTCGTTGTCGTGGGTGTTGACGCGCAGCTTGTAGTTGCCGCTGTAGCAGAGTGCGGCTCCGATGACGCGTCCGGCGTTCTCGCGCGGCTGTCCGTCGAGGGAGAACATCACTTCGCCGTGGGAGGTGTGGGCGTTGCGCGTGCCGTCAAGGTTCTCGATGACGGTCATGCCGGGGTGCAGGGGTTCCTGCGAGAGCTGGGCCTCGTTGGCCCATGACCCGTAGAGATGGGAGAGCCACACGTTGCCGCGGCGGATGGGCAGCACGGCCGAGTCGAAGCGGTTGAGCGTGACGGTCTTCTTCTCGCCGTTGGTGATCTCGGTCCATGCCTCGATGATGTCGACGTCGGTATAGGCGCGGTAGCATACGTTGACGTAGAAGGGATACGACTTGTCGCGGAGCCGTATGACGGTCACCTTGGCTTTGGCTTCCTGCCGGGTCTCCACTCCTGCGACTTCCATCTGCAGGGTCATGTTGCCGTCGCCGTGGCAGACGGCGAGGGCGGTCTCCTTGTCACAGTTGAATCCGTAGGCGGGGTAGGCCGCATTGTCGGCAGTCTCTGCGGCGGAGAGGGTGGACAGGTCGGCTGCGGAGAGCCGTGCGCCGTAGTAGACAAACTTGAGGTCCTTGCCTTGTGTGGCATCGACAACAAGCGAGGTGCCTGGCGTGGACACGCAGACGTTGTCTGCAAAGAGGCTTCCGGCGAGGAGAAAGCCGCCTAGCAGCAGTGTGAGTCTTTTCTTGTTCATTGTTGTTGTAGGTTTTGATTATTGGTTCTGATTTCGGAATTCATTAGGGCCGTCGATGGCGGTATGCCACCGACGATGCAAAGATAATGCAATTGTGCGACAATGGATGATACTATTATTGCAAATGTGCGCATAAATAAAAAATCAGCCCTCGCCGGTGCTGACAAAAATCCGGGAGGGCTGAAAAACACGAATATGTATGAAGCGATATTCCGTGTGTATAAAAATTGATGGTGGACTGTAGGTTGCCGCCATAAAAAGGTTGGTCGGGAAGAGTCTGTCAGGGCTCTCTGTGCATTTGACTGCGGTGCACTGCCGCCTGTACTTTCAGTGGACTGTGGTCCGTGGTGTTCATCTGGTCATGAGATGAAAGATAAGTCTTATTGTCTCCATTGCTTCTTCGTTTTTTGATTGTGACTGATATTGTTCGTGTATTATATATTGTTATTCGTGTTGTCCTTTGCCGGCAACCGTCCGGACACAATGCGTGCCTATGGGGTTTTGCATCTGTGACTGCTGTCGGATGACGGTTGCAAAGGTATGGGGCGAGGGGAGAAACTCCAAATCTTTTGGCGGGAATTTTTCGAAATGACGAAAAATAAAACCCTGAAAACCAGTGGGTTTCCGCGCGTTTCCGGAGTTTTCTGCCCTTGGCGTATGGCTTGCCGCAGCGTAATGGGCATGTGCAATGGCCGTCGGCCGTCGGCGGCGGAAGGACGGAAAGAAGGACGGAAAATACAATGTGTGAACTAAATAACCTTAAAAATCCCGGTTTTGTTTGGTCTGTGAGGATAAAAGGACTATATTTGCGGTACGACTACTATCAAAACGACAACTACCAACCTATAAAAACATTAATACTATGAACGTAGAGAAGATCTTGCATGACTTGGAAGCCAAGCATCCGGGCGAACTGGAGTACCTTCAGGCAGTGCGTGAAGTGTTGGGTTCCATCGAAGACGTATACAACGAGCACCCCGAGTTTGAAAAGGCCAAGATCATCGAGCGGCTTGTCGAGCCGGAGCGTATTGTCACGTTCCGTGTGCCCTGGGTCGACGACCAGGGCGAGATACACGTCAACCTCGGCTACCGTGTGCAGTTCAACAGTGCCATAGGCCCGTACAAGGGCGGCCTGCGCTTCCATGCCTCGGTGAATCTCTCGATACTGAAGTTCCTCGGTTTCGAGCAGACCTTCAAGAATGCGCTTACCACGCTGCCTATGGGCGGCGGCAAGGGCGGTTCTGACTTCTCGCCCAGAGGCCGGTCTGATGCCGAGGTGATGCGCTTCTGCCAGTCGTTCATGACCGAGCTGTACCGCCATATCGGTCCCGACGAGGACGTGCCGGCAGGCGACATCGGCGTAGGCGGACGTGAGATAGGCTATCTCTTCGGCATGTACAAGAAGCTCACCCACCAGTGGCACGGCGTGCTCACGGGCAAGGGACTCGAGTGGGGCGGATCGCGCATACGCCCGGAGGCCACGGGATTCGGCGCACTCTATTTCGTCAACCAGATGCTGCAGACCCGCGGTCTCGACATCAAGGGCAAGACCGTCGCCATCAGCGGCTTCGGCAATGTGGCCTGGGGCGCTGCCACGAAGGCCACCCAGCTCGGTGCCAAGGTGGTGACCCTCTCGGGACCCGACGGATATATCTACGATCCCGACGGCATCAGCGGCGAGAAGATAGACTACATGCTCGAGCTGCGTGCCAGCGGCAACGACGTGTGCCAACCCTATGCCGACGAGTTCCCCGGTGCCCAGTTCTTCCCCGGCCGCAAACCGTGGGAGGTGAAGTGCGACATCGCCCTTCCCTGCGCGACGCAGAACGAGCTCGACGGCGAGGATGCCGACCGCCTCCTGGCCAACCATACGCTCTGCGTGGCCGAAGTGTCGAACATGGGCTGTACGGCCGAGGCCGTCGACAAGTTTGTCGCTGCCGGCCAGCTCTTCGCCCCGGGCAAGGCCGTCAATGCGGGCGGCGTGGCCACATCGGGACTGGAGATGACGCAGAACGCCGTGCGGCTGACTTGGAGCAACGAGGAGGTCGACGAGAAACTGCACTATATCATGCACTCCATACACGAACAGTGTGTCAAGTACGGCACCCGTCCGGATGGCTACATCGACTATGTGAAGGGCGCCAATGTGGCCGGCTTCATGAAGGTGGCCAATGCCATGATGGCCCAGGGCGTGGTGTGAAAATAAGGACTAACACCCGGAAAAGTGAACGGAAAAAGATTAGCATTACTTCTACTGACAACCGCGATGAGCCTTGTCCTTCTGTGCGCACAGACGCAGAAGGGCAAGGCTACGTATTACTCCAAGCGGATGACCGGGGCGCGTACGAGCAGCGGTGAGCGTCTGCATCACGACAGCCTCACCTGCGCCCACCGCACCCATCCCTTCGGCACGATGCTCCGCGTGACCAATCTGAACAACGGCCGGGAGGTCGTCGTGCGTGTCACCGACCGCGGACCGCACGCCCGCGGCCGCATCATCGACCTCTCCTGGGCTGCCGCCAAGGCGCTCGATATCATCGACCACGGTGTGGCCATGGTGCGGGTGGAGGTGGTCAAAGGGCAGGATGGCATACCGTACCGACGCGAGGAGGCTTCCTCTGAATTTGACTTCGAACTGACGCAGCCGGAATATCCCGTGAAGGCGTGGAAGAATGTGGCCATGCCCGAGAAGAACGGCAGGGAGGCCCCCGGCCGTGTCGCAGCGGAAGAGAAACCGCGCACGCCGACGACGACAGCCGCACCCAAGCGCGTGACGACGGCCGCAAAGAAAAAGAAGAGGAAAACGCCCGTGAAGCGCCGGAAGACTACCCGCCATACGGCAAAGGGCAAGCGCCGGTAAACTTTTTGTCCTTCTCCGATTGGTGGAATGTCATCGGCCGGCCGGAAGCAAGCAGTAGAAAGAGAAAAAGACCGGGCGGACAGCGCAGGCATATATACTACAATGTATATGTCCTGTGCTGTCCGCCCGGTCTTTTTATGAGGATGTTGTGGGGGAGTATGTATCGCTTAGAACGTGAAGTCTACGCCGAGACCGAACACGCGGTTGGTACGGGTGAAGGAGTCGGTGCCGTAGAGCATGCTCTTTCCTGTCGTGGCATCGGGGGTGGTGAGAACGGTGGAGACCATCTGTGCGGCCTGTGCGCCGGCCGTCTCGTTCTGCAGTCCGCTCACGACATTGCCCACAATCTTTCCGGCCATGGACGAGAGGTTGCCGTAGTCGTTGGTCTGGCGGTTGTATTTGCCGTAGTTGGTCTGGAAGTAGGCTACGTTGACCTTGATCTTCTTGGTGGCCTGTATGCCGAGACCGAAGCCGAACGACCATGAGCTGACGTTGAAACTGATGTCCTCCATGTATTTGTCGGTGAAGTTGTAGTCAGTGATCTGTGCACCGGCACTCACCTGAAACATCTTGTTGATATCGTATTCGGCACCGAGAAGATACTCGTTGGTGTCGCCGCCGAGGTTTTTCTGGTGGTTCTCAAACTGGTGGGCATCCTTGTCGAAGTAGTGGTGCCATCCGGCCGACACGCGCAGCGAGGGGATGACCGACCACTGGGCACCGAGGGTGAGCAGGGCCGGAGTGTCTTCGGCTACGCGCAGTCCGTCGCGGTAGCGGTCGAGGATGGAGAGGTTGTTTGCACTCTCGCTGTTGGCGGAGCGGTTGCGGAGGCGCATGCGGGTCTTGAACTCATACTTGGCGGCGAAATTGAAGGCGCCCGTGCGGTAGTCCACGCCGAGGATGGGAGCGATGCCCCAGCCCGTCTGGTCGCAGTTGAGGGTCACGTCGCCAGTCGCTTCGCCCAGTGCGGTGAGCATGGCGGCCTTGACGGTAGCGTCCTTGGCCTGGGCTGCATACTCCTGTGCCTTGGCCAGGTCGCCCGCTTTCTGGGCGAGTTGGGCAGCCTCGGTGTACTTGCCGACGGCCTCATTGGCAAGGGCGGCCTGTGCGTTGAAGGTCTGTGCGGCGTTCACCGTCTGTCCGCCGACGGTGGCCTGTATGTTCTTGACGTAGCCGTAGTAGTTGGATGTGCCGTAGAGCAGGCGTACTCCGGCGTATACCGACCAGTGCTCGTCGAGCTTGCGTGCGGCGCCGAAGGTGAAGCCGTAGTAGTACTGGCGGCCGCGCATGAAGGTTTCCATGTCGTATCCCGTCACGGTGGGCAGGCCGAGAGTGCCGATGCCGAGCTTGGTGCTCAGCGCGTCGAGGTTTTGGGAGAGCAGAGGCAGAAGGGCGACATTGCTTTCAAAGGAGGCCAGACCCTCGTCGAAGTGGCACTTGCCGCCACCGCCGGTGATGGCGAAGCCAAACTGGAAGCTCCAGTTGCCCTTGTTGTAGGCTGCCTGAAGGGAGGGAAGGACCGGTACGTCGGCTTTGCCCTTGAACGTCTTGATGCGCTCGCCGTTGTTCTTGACACCGTAGGCGAAGGGGGAAAATTCGGAAGTGATGGTTCGGGTCTGGTGTGCATTCTGCAGGTTGATGGACAGGTGCAGACCATTGTTGAGAAACGCAACGCCCGCAGGGTTGCTGTAGACACCGTCGATTGCTATCGCAGCATCGCGTGCCGGATTGCGCAGAAAGGCAATGTTCTGGTTGGTGTTGGTGAGCAGACCGCCTGCCCACACGGGAACGTTCAGCACAGAAACAAGGGCCAAACTGACGAGTTTTGATTGGTTCATCGTTAAATACCTTTAATAAAATTGGTTGCAAAGGTATCTAAATTGTTCGATTTGTCGGTATATGCCGCTTTGTCTTTAAGGTCTATTAACTATAAAACGGCAAAACGTTGCACAAAACTCCATGTTTGTGCAACGTTTTGCCGTCAGATTTGTTGTTGGTGCGACATCACCAATGTCTCCTTCGGGACACTATAGTTGTCGCATGGACCGCAAATTCCGATATTGAACAGGTCTTACGCTTCGGCTTGCGTCTCGGCCTTGGCGGCAGCCTTGTCTTCCTTGAGGGTGGGGTAGGAGATGCGGGTGTGGTAGATGGCCTTGAGACGCTCGATGAGCACCTGTTTGGCCTGTGCGATGTCGCGGAAGGTGATGGGACACTCGCGGAAGTATCCCTCGGCCACGTCGTTGTCGATGAGCCGGTTGACGAGTGCGCTGATGGTGTCGGCCGTATAGGTGGGGAGCGAGCGGGTGGCGGCCTCCACGCCGTCGGCCATCATCAGGATGGCCTGTTCGCGGGTGAACGGGTTGGGACCGGGGTAGGAGAAGGATGCAGGGTCGACATCCTCGTCGGGATGCTCGTTCTTGTACTTGATGTAGAAGTACTTGGCCATGCCCGTGCCGTGGTGGGTGAGGATGAAGTCTCGGATGATGTTGGGCAGGTTGGCTTTCTCGGCCATCTTCACGCCTTCGGTGACGTGGCTTACCACGATGCGTGCGCTCTCCTGGCAGGACATCCGGTCGTGCGGGTTGACGCCGGCCTGGTTTTCGGTGAAGAATACCGGGTTGGCCATCTTGCCGATATCGTGGTAGAGGGCTCCCGTGCGCACGAGCAGGCTGTTGGCCCCGATGCGGTTGGCGATTTCGGAGGCAAGGTTGCCCACTGTGATGGAGTGCTGGAAGGTGCCGGGGGCTATCTCGCTGAGGTCGCGCAGCAGTCCGCGGTTGGTGTTGGACAGTTCGAAGAGGGTCACGTTGGAGACGAAGCCGAACGTCTTTTCGATGATGTACATCACCGGGTAGGCCAGGAGCAGGAACACGCCGTTGACGGCGAAGTGGTAGTACATGTCGCGGTCCATCTTGAGGAAGTCGTTGTCCTGCATCATCTGCAGGGCAAAGTATACCAGGGCGCTGCACAGCGACACGAGCAGGGCGGTCTTGAACACCTGTGCGCGTCGCAGCAGTTCGCGCAGGGAGTAGATGGCGATGATGCCTGCCACGATCTGTATGATGATGAACTCATACTGGTATCTCACCACGGCGGCGCAGATGAGCACCATCGTGACGTGCGAGATGAAGGCCGTGCGCGAGTCCATGAACACGCGGATGAAGATGGGGGCCATGGCAAAGGGCAGGATGTACACGCTCAGGAAGTTGTGCTGCATGATGAAGGACACCATCACCGGGAATATGGTGATGAGCGTGTAGAGCATGGCGATGCTGCGCGGCTTGTCGAAGTAGTCGCGGCGGAAGAGGGCGAGGTAGAGGGTGAAGATGCCGACGAGCAGCGTCACGAAGATGATCTGCCCCACAAGCGTGTTGGTGATCTCGGTGGAGGTGGCGTTGCGCCGCTTGATCTCGCGCTCGAAAGAGTTGAGCACGCGGTAGGTATAGTCGTCGACGATGTCGCCGCGGTCGATCACCTTTTGTCCGCTCATCACCATGCCGCTGGCCGGCGGTATGCTGCTGAGCAGGTCGTTGCGTTCGGTCTCGCTGCGCTCCTTGTCGTAGAAGAGGTTGCACTCGATATAGTTGTTGAGGTTGCAGCGCTGCAGCAGTTGCCGCTGGGGGGCGAGCTTCTCGTCGAGAAACAGTTTCTCGTAGGCCGACATTGTGCAGTAGATGCACGACAGCTGTTCGCTCTGCGCATTGTTGCCCTTGACGATGCGTATCGTGGTCGTCGTGTCCTTGTACATCTCGTTGTAGGTGGGCGTGTCGAGGATGCCGGCCTGGTAGAGCCTGTGCAGACGGTCGGCCAGCAGGCTGACATACTGGCGGGGCAGGCCGGGTATGCCGTCGCTGAAGTCCTTGAGAAACCGCGTGACCTGCTGGTGCTCGATGTCGGGGTTGTAGTTGTAGTATGGCTGGAAGGTCTCCAGGAGCGAGTCTTCCTGGGCCTTGATGGCCTCGTCGGTCTTGTAGATGGGGAAGTCGAAACTGGCGATGAACGATCCGTACATCCACGGTTTGCCCACATCGTAGCGGAACGGCTTGTTCTCCGCCCTTGGCAAGGCCCATACGATGATGATGACCGTGATGACTACCAGTGCAGTGCGGCTGAGCATGTTTCGCCAGAAATGTCCCTCGGTATTGTCAAAAATGTTTGTCATAAGGCGGGTTTGGTATTTGTTGTTTGCCGGCGGCGGAAACCTTCGGTGCCCACTGCAAGCGTTTGACTTGTGTTCGCATTGCGAAAATACGAAAAAAAAAGTCAAAATCGGGAATTTTTGTGTATTTTTGCACAAAATATAATGAAAAGGCCGCACGATAGCCCGTTCTTGATCGCTACCGCAGTGTCGTTTCGCAACTGACATATATTAGTATAAGACATTTTTCTTCAACCCATGATGGATAGAAAAGTAAGGGTGCGCTTTGCGCCCAGTCCTACAGGACCTTTGCACATCGGTGGTGTGCGTACCGCATTGTACAACTATCTCTTTGCCCGTCAGCACGGCGGCGATCTCGTGTTCAGAATCGAGGATACCGACTCCAACCGCTTCGTGCCCGGTGCAGAAGACTATATCCTGGAGTCCTTCCGCTGGCTGGGTATCAAGTTTGACGAGGGTGTGTCTTTCGGCGGGAAGTACGGACCTTACCGCCAGAGCGAGCGCCGTGACATATACAAGAAGTATGTAGACCAGCTTCTTGCCGACGGCAAGGCATACATCGCCTTCGATACTCCCGAGCAGCTTGAGGCCAAGCGTGCCGAGGTGAAGAATTTCCAGTATGACGCCCATACGCGCCTGTCGATGACCAACTCGCTCACCCTCGGTGAGGAGGAGACCCGCCGCCGTATCGCCGACGGCCAGCAGTATGTGGTACGTTTCCTCGTAGAGCCGGGACAGGAAGTGCATGTGCACGACCTTATCCGCGGCGAGGTGGTGATCAAGAGCGACATCCTCGACGACAAGGTGCTCTTCAAGAGTGCCGACGAACTGCCGACCTACCATCTGGCCAATATCGTGGACGACCATCTGATGGAGATCTCCCATGTCATCCGCGGCGAGGAGTGGCTGCCCAGTGCACCGCTCCATGTGTTGCTCTACCGTGCTTTCGGTTGGGAGGACACCATGCCTGTCTTTGCGCACCTGCCCCTGCTGCTCAAGCCCGAGGGCAAGGGCAAGCTCTCCAAGCGCGACGGCGACCGTCTCGGTTTCCCCGTGTTCCCCCTGGAGTGGCATGACCCCAAGACCGGAGAGACATCGTCGGGTTACCGCGAAAGCGGCTATTTCCCCGAGGCTGTGGTCAACTTCCTTGCCCTGCTCGGATGGAATCCCGGTACGGAGCAGGAACTCTTCTCGCTCGACGAACTGGTACAGCTCTTCGACATCACAAAATGTTCGAAGGCCGGAGCACGTTTCGACTACCAGAAGGGCATTTGGTTCAACCACGAATACATCCTCCGCAAGAGCAATGAGGAGATTGCCCATCTCTTTGCGCCCATCGTAGCCGGCAACGGCGTAGACGAGTCCCTGGAGCGTGTCACCCAAGTGGTGTCGATGATGAAAGACCGTGTCAGCTTCGTCAAGGAGCTGTGGCCGCTCTGCTCCTTCTTCTTCATCGCTCCTACGGAGTACGATGCCAAGACCGTGAAGAAACGCTGGAAGGAGAACTCCGCCCAGGTGATGACCGAACTGGCTGCCGTGCTCGAAGGCATCGATGACTTCTCTGTCGAAGGGCAGGAGCCCATTGTCATGGCATGGGTGGAAAAGCAGGGCTACAAACTGGGTGACGTGATGAACGCCTTCCGTCTTGCCCTTGTCGGCGAAGGCAAGGGCCCCGGCATGTTCGACATCTCCGCTTTCCTCGGCAAGGAGGAGTCGCTGCGCCGTCTGCGCCGCGCCGTTGAGGTGCTGGGCTGATGCCCGCACTGCAGAAAAATGCTAACCAACCGTTCCCGTCGCCTGTTGTTCCGACGGGAACGGTCTGAACAAGAAACCGAAAAAATCCGAATATTGTCGTGTACAACATCGCAATATACCTGTACTTGCTTGGTGTGGCCGTATGCAGCATCTTCAATGAGAAGGTGCGGAAGATGTGGCGTGGCGAGCGGGATGCAATAAAGACGCTCCGGGAGAAGGTCGACCCGCAGGCGAAGTATGTGTGGTTTCATGCCGCTTCGCTTGGCGAATTTGAGCAGGGCCGTCCGCTGATGGAACGTCTGCGCCGCGACCATCCCGAATACAAGATACTGCTCACCTTCTTCTCTCCTTCCGGCTATGAGGTGCGGAAAAATTATGAGGGGGCTGACATCGTATGCTATCTGCCGCTCGACACCATCCGCAACGCCCGCCGCTTTCTGCGGGCCGTGCGCCCGGTGATGGCCTTCTTCATCAAGTACGAGTTCTGGTACAACTACATGCACATACTCCGTCACCGCGGGGTACCCGTGTACAGCGTGTCGAGCATCTTCAGGCCCGACCAGATATTCTTCCGCTGGTACGGACGGCGGTATGCCCGTGTGCTGAAGTGTGTCACCCGCTTCTTTGTACAGAACGAGCAGAGCCGTCAGCTGCTTTCCACCATCGGTATCGATGGTGCGGAGGTCATCGGCGATACCCGTTTCGACCGTGTGCTGCAGATACGCGATGCATCGAAATGCCTGCCTGTCGTTGAGGCTTTCAAGCATGGAAGTGCCGACGGCAAGGCTGCTGACGGAGGGTACAGGATATTTGTTGCCGGGTCGAGCTGGCAACCCGACGAGGACATCTTCATACCTTATTTCAATGCGCACCGTGACTGGCGGCTCATCATTGCGCCTCACGTCATCGGCGAAGACCATCTCTCACAGATACTTTCCAAGCTCAAGCGCCCTGCCGTGCGCTACACGCAGACCACGCCCGAGGAGGCCGCCAAGGCCGACTGTCTCATCATCGACTGCTTCGGACTGTTGTCGTCTGTCTACCGTTACGGCGAGATCGCTTATGTAGGCGGCGGGTTCGGCGTAGGCATCCACAATGTGCTGGAAGCTGCCGTCTGGGGGATGCCCGTCATCTTCGGTCCCAACAACAAGCATTTCCAGGAGGCACAGGAACTGCTTCAGGCCAAGGGCGGTTTTGAGATCTCCGACAAAGCCACCTTCTCCGGCCTTGCCGACCGGCTCATTGCCGATCAGGATTATCTGCAGCAAAGCAGTACGGCCGCCGGCGAATATGTCTGCTCGAAGGCCGGTGCCACCGACAGGGTGTTCAAGGGAGTAGGCCTGTAGAACGGCCGCCCTTCCGTCTCTTATGAGATGACATCAATGATGAGTACATAATGAATACAAATTCCCTCCGACCTATTCCTTTCCATTATGTATTGCTTGTAATGTTCGTGTTGTTGGCATGTTCTGCGTGTCAACGGAGCAATGTCATGCGTATGGTAGAGAAGGCAGACTCCCTTCTGGAGTCCAGTCCTGATTCTGCTTATCGTATGTTGGCGTCTGTTTCCATGAGAGAAATCTCAGGCAATGGGGCCAAGGCGCATTATCTGCTCGCATACAATCAGGCCAGGTACAAACTTGACCGTAGGGCTTCTGTCCGTGACCTTGATTATTGCGTAGACTACTATAAGAAAAAGGGCAACCATAAGATGTTGTTGCGTGCCTATTATTATCGGGGAGCCATAAATGAGGAGAACGGTGGACAACGCAATAATTCCATATCAGACTTTATGGCGGCAGAGCAATTGGTGGATTCTGCGTCTGACGCTTTGATGTGTTGTCGTATTTACAATCAGTTGGCTGGTGTCAATATAGACAGTTGGAATGAGGATTGGGCTTTATATTATGCCAAGAAAGATTTGGAATATGCCAGAAAAACGCATGATACCGATTTCTTGGTCGATGCTTTGAATGAAGTGGTCATGACAATGCGGCTGGCAGGAAAACAGGACAGTGCCCATACCTATATTCAAGAATGTTTGACGTATCTTCCCAATTGTACGGATGCAGGAAAAGCAAGTATATACAACGCTATGGCTTTGTATGAAAATGAAGTGTCTGGAGATTGGAAGTCGGCTGAGTATTATCATAAGCTGTCATGGAAATACCAACAGTCTGAAAATACATTGCTTGCATTGGCCGAACTGTATTTTCAGCATGGAATGGCAATTGAAGGCAAAAAAATATGTGAAAGATTGTTGCGCTCGTCTGACAAGGAAATTATTGTAGTCACGAATGATTTACTGAAGGACTATTATCTTACACAGAAAGATTACTAGAGGGCATTTGAGGCCTCGGAAATATCAGATAGTCTGGTTGCAGCCAGAAACTATTACGAACACAAAGCGAAAATCGATGAAATACAGCAGAAATATGATTATAACGCCCTGAAGAATGAGAAAGAAAAGATGATTTTCCGAATTGTGTTGTTTTCTTTAGTTGCCGTTCTTGTTCTTTTGGTGGTTGCGTTGTTAGCTTTGTGGAAAAGCCATCGAAGAATGACTCGTATTGTGGTTCTGGAAAATCAATTGTCCACATTGAAAGACAATATGGATAGTCTGAAGCGAAGTGAGGAAAGGACGATAAGTGAAAAAATAGATGCTTATCGGCAACTTGTTGGACGGATGGAGAGCGTAACGGCAGAATTGGAGAAAAAATACAAACAATCCTCTTTTGACAATAAGGTAAAGACAAAGATAATCAACTGGTTGCTTCGTTGCAAGTGTTTTTTTATGTCATGCAGAATGAAGAGGGCGTATTGACCGAAAAGGAGAACCGTACTGATTTCATTAATGGATATAAATACCTTGACAGTTCTTTTTGGACCGTGATTGAGCAGATGGAGAATCCTTCATTGACCAAACAAGAATGTTTGCTCACTGTTTTGTGGAGAATTGAGAAAACGCCAGAAGACATACGTTTGCTTATGGGTATGTCCAGGGATGCATACAAACAACTGAAAAGCCGTACTCTGAAAAAACTTAGAATGGTACCTTCCTTGGAGCGCTTTTGTAACAAAATAGGATGATTTTTCTGCCCTATCGTTGTGTAATGTCTTGTTAATCAATCACAAAGTATTTTTCGTTTTGTTACCGTGAATTGTGTGACCCATATATTTGATGTAACTTTGTAGGCGGATCGAAAAAACGGACAAATGAGAAAGATTTTAGTATTGATTCTTTTGTTGGCTTTTCAAACCAATATGTTTAGCGCTACTGAGAGTGGTGTACGAAAAACGAATACCATTACGCAAAGTCTTCGGCTTCGACGAGTTCAATCCAATCATATGAAGCATCGGAAAACTCCAAAGCGCCGTTGTCGTAGCACACGTCGGGTGTCTTTTGCCTGGAAAGGTGAGTTTGGTGATTGTGTGTAATTGTTCATAGGTCTTGGTAGCCTGTCTATATCCTATAAAGGCGGGTTCTAAAAATTGCCTTTGCCGGATAAAATCAAAAAGACACAAAGAGCATACCCGTCAAAATAGAATTTTGATAATGCGTGGAATTTTTAGAACATGCCTAAAAATAGAAGAACCTGAGTTCGGGATAAGAAAAGTGGTTTAAAAAGTTGGTAATCTCGATAATTT
>CAVHOL010000023.1:0-35399 GCA_963637655.1 bacterium
TTCGTCCTTCTTCAGTCGCATAGCCCGCTATGCTCCTTCAGAAAGACATAAAAATATGCTCGGCCAAAATTCAAAAATCCATCAAAGGTAATTTTTAGAACCCACCTTAAGGTGAGTTTATAAAAAAGTCAGTCCTTCTTCTGCCGGGCACGTATCATCTTGACCACCCCGCACATGGCCTCGTATCGGGCTTCGAGCGAGTCGCGGCGCAGGCGCAGGCGGTTGGCCGTGAGATGGTCGGTGGCAGCATTCATCTGCCTGACAGTCTCCTGCAACAATACGTCGGTGCGGGCCACATCGTCCTGGGCCATGCAGAGCGACGCGTCCTGCCAGATGCGCAGGGCCTCCTTACGGGCCTCGATGGCCATCGGGTATTTCGACCGCAGCGACTCGATGGAGTCGAGCGTCTCGCGGTACTTTCCGCTACCGTACAGTTGCTGGATACGCGCAAGCAGGGGCGCAGCCTTGTCTTCGTCGGTCTTGGTGCAGCCGACGAGCGCAAGCGCGAGCAATAGGGCGCAAATATGTCTCATAATGGCGCAAAAGTATAAAATAATGTGGGAACACGGGGGAAAGGAAGGCCAAATTTTAATAACTTTATGATTTGTGCAAAACTTTGCGTACCTTTGCACCCCGAACCAAACCGGGCGTGGACCGCACAAATGGCAAATACCCGACACTGCGCGGCATTTTTTCAGCACACGCCTCCATACAACAGACAAGCAATGAAGATATACAACGACGACGAACTGGCAGAAATTCTTGACAAGGAGATATTCCACAAAATAGGCGAAACGGCCGACGAACTGGGCCTGGAATGCTACGTTGTGGGCGGCTATGTACGCGACATCTTCCTCGAACGCCCGTCCAACGACATCGACGTCGTCGTCGTGGGCAGCGGCATAGCCATCGCCAAGGCGCTCAAGGCTAGACTGGGCAAGAAAGCCCACCTCTCGGTGTTCCGC
The DNA here is from genome assembly GCA_963637655.1 of bacterium. GTDB lineage: Bacteria > Bacteroidota > Bacteroidia > Bacteroidales > Bacteroidaceae > Prevotella. Next base: position 966 of record CAVHOL010000023.1, read on the forward strand.
AATTTCGGCACGGCACAGGTGAAGTACAAGGACACCGAAGTGGAATTTGTCGGTGCCCGACGCGAAAGCTACAGCCGCGACTCCCGCAAGCCGATCGTAGAGGACGGCACGCTCGAGGACGACCAAAACCGCCGCGACTTCACCATCAATGCCATGGCCGTCTGTCTCAACGCCAAGCGGTACGGCGAACTGGTCGACCCCTTCGACGGACTGTACGACCTTGAGGACGGCATCATACGCACCCCGCTCGACCCCGACATCACCTTCAGCGACGACCCGCTGCGCATGATGCGCTGCGTGAGGTTCTCCGCCCAGCTGCGCTTCATCATCGACGAGGAGACCTTCGAGGCACTCGGACGCAACGCCCACCGCATAGAGATCGTCAGCAAGGAGCGCATCGTCGACGAGCTCAACAAGATCATGATGACCCGCGAGCCCAGCCGCGGACTCATCGAACTGCAGCGCTGCGGACTGCTGCAGCTCATCATGCCTGAGATAGCGGCGCTCGACATCGTGGAGACCAAGAACGGGCGCAGCCACAAAAACAACTTCTACCATACGCTCGAGGTGGTCGACAACGTGAGCCGCCACAGCGACAACCTATGGCTGCGGTGGGCCGCCCTCTTCCACGATGTGGGCAAGCCCCGCACCAAGCGCTGGGAACCGGTGGCCGGATGGACCTTCCACAACCACAACTACGTCGGCGCCAAGATGGTACCCGAAATCTTCCGCCGCATGAAGCTGCCCATGGACACCAAGATGAAGTACGTACAGAAGCTCGTCGACCTGCACATGCGCCCCATAGCCATCGCCGACGAGGAGGTGACCGACAGCGCCGTCAGACGCCTGATGAACGATGCCGGCGACGACATCGACGACCTCATGACCCTCTGCGAGGCCGACATCACCAGCAAGAACCAGGTGCGCAAGCAGCGCTTCCTCGACAATTTCCGCACCGTGCGCGAAAAGCTCACCGACCTCAAGGAACGCGACTACAAGCGCCTGCTGCAGCCCTGCATCGACGGCAACGAGATCATGGACATCTTCCACCTCACCCCCTGCCGCGCCGTCGGCGTGCTGAAACAGACCCTCAAGGAGGCCGTGCTCGACAACACCGTACCCAACGAGCGCGAACCGCTCATGCGCCTCCTCCTCGAAAAGGCAGGCGAAATGGGACTGTCGGCAGATGAAAAAAATCCCTAAATTCTGAATAATTATAGTTAAATATACGCGACAAGCACTTGAATGTGTTCGAATTGTCGGTAAATTTGCACCGCGAAAACTTAAAGAGCGCTTAAAGTTTTCCCGGTGCAGTTTTTTTGTTTCCCCGAAACGGCGGTCTGCCCAGCTACGGAAATGACGGAAACGCCCCACTAACTTGCAAAAAATTGATTCATTTATAAATATAGGTATGAAAAAAACAAAATTCTTATTAGTTGCGGCTATGGCTGCGATTCTCGCCTCTTGCGGCGGTAGCAAGAAGCAGGGAAAACCCGACTTTGGCGACAACGAATATGCCGTGAGAACCATCACGGGACAATCGGCCGACCTTCAGAGCACCTACCCCGCCACCATCAAGGGTGTGCAGGACGTGGAGATACGCCCGAAAGTGTCAGGCTTCATCACCAAGCTGTGCGTCAAGGAAGGCCAAAGCGTCAAGGCAGGCCAGCTCCTCTTCGTCATCGACAACGTGACCTATGCGGCAGCCGTACGCCAAGCCAAGGCAGCGGTCAACTCCGCCAAGGCGCAACTCAATACAGCCCGTCTGACCTACAACAACAGCGAGAAGCTCTTCAAGAACAACGTCATCGGCTCCTATGAGCTCCAGTCGTCCAAGAACGCCATGGAGTCGGCAGCCGCACAGCTCGCACAGGCAGAGGCCAGCTACGTATCGGCCAAGCAGAACCTTGACTTCTGCTACGTCACCAGCCCCGCATCCGGTGTCATCGGCGACCTGCCCTACCGTGTCGGCGCACTCGTGAGCGCAAGCAGCCAGCAGGCCCTCACCACCGTATCGAACATCAGCACCATGCAGGTATACTTCTCCATGACCGAGAAAGACCTCCTCAGCATGACCAAGACCGCCGGAGGCATACACGCCGCCATCAAGGACTACCCCGCAGTGAAACTTCAGCTGGCCGACGGCACCATCTACAACCAGCCCGGACACGTGGCCACCGTGAGCGGCGTGATCGACCCGACCACCGGTTCGGTATCCATGCGTGCCGACTTCCCCAATCCCGACCACCTGCTCAAGAGCGGCGGTTCCGGCTCCATCGTCGTGCCCCACGTCAGCAGCTCTGCCATCATCATCCCTCAGGATGCCGTATCGCAGGTACAAGACAAGCACTTCGTATATGTCGTAGGCAAGGACAACAAGGTGAAGTATACCGCAGTCACGGTTGACCCCAACAACGACGGCAAGAACTACATCATCACCAGCGGACTGAATATCGGCGACCGCATCGTCATCAACGGTATCTCCGCACTCACCGACGGACAGGAAATCAAGCCCATCACAGAGGCACAGTACGCCGAAAAGCTCAAGAAGACCGAACAGCTAGGCGCCGACCAGAGCGACCTCGGCAAACTCAAGAAGGACTTCGGCAAATAATCAATGGTGAAAGGTTCAACTAAAAGCATCAATCAATGAAATTAGATAACTTTATCAAGCGCCCGGTACTCTCGACGGTGATCTCCATCCTGATCGTCATACTGGGTGTCATCGGCTTGATCTCGCTGCCTATCGAGCAGTACCCGAACATCGCGCCGCCTACCATCATGGTGCGCGCCTCGTATACCGGAGCCAATGCCGAGACGGTCATGAACTCCGTACTCGCACCGCTCGAGGAACAGATCAACGGTGTGGAGGGCATGACCTACATGACCTCCTCGGCCACCAACGACGGTTCGGCCTCCATCACCATCTTCTTCAAGCAGGGCATGAACGCCGACATGTGTCAGGTGAACGTGCAGAACCGCGTATCGCAGGCCTCCGCCCTCCTTCCCGCCGAGGTGACCAAGGCCGGTGTGACCGTCATGAAGCGACAGTCGTCTACCGTGATCCTCTTCGGTCTGAGCGCCGACGACGACCGCTACGACGACGAGTTCCTGGCCAACTACGCCAACATCAACGTCGTGCCCGCCATCAAGCGTGTCAACGGTGTGGGTGAGTGCCAGTGCTTCTCGCAGAAAGACTACACCATGCGCCTGTGGATCGACCCCGTCAAGATGAAGAGCTACAGCCTCATCCCCAGCGACCTGACCGGCGTACTCTCGCAGCAGAACATCGAGGCCGCCCCGGGTTCGGTAGGCGAGTCGAGCGACAACCAGTACCAGTACACCTTCCGCTACAAAGGCCGTCTGAAGTCTCCCGAGGAGTTCGGCAACATGATCATCAAGTCCACCCAGGACGGACAGACCATCCGCGTGAAGGACGTGGCCCGCGTAGAGATGGGCGCGCTCTCCTACACCGTCGCCTCCCAGCTCAACGGCAAGCCCTCCGTCACCATGATGGTGACCCAGACCGCAGGCTCCAACGCCACCGAGATTGCCACCAACATCAAGAAGCTCCTCGACGAGCAGGCCACCACCCTTCCCCCGGGCGTACACTTCGACGTGATGCAGGACGTGACCGAGTTCCTCTACGCCTCCATCGAAGACCTGGTGAAGACGCTTGTCGAGGCATTCGTGCTCGTGTTCATCGTGGTATACGTCTTCCTGCAGGACTGGCGTTCCACGCTCATCCCTCTGATCGCCGTGCCGGTATCACTGATCGGTACCTTCTTCTTCCTCTATGTGTTCGGCTTCTCGCTCAACCTGCTGACCCTGGCCGCCCTCGTGCTCGCCATCGCCATCGTGGTCGACGACGCCATCGTGGTCGTCGAGGCCGTGCACGCCAAGCTCGACCTCGGCTACAAGTCGGCGCGTCTGGCTTCCATCGATGCCATGAACGAGATCTCGGGCGCCATCATCTCCATCACGCTGGTCATGGCAGCCGTGTTCGTGCCGGTATCGTTCATCGGCGGAACGTCGGGTACGTTCTACCGTGAGTTCGGTATCACCATGGCCATCTCCATCATCATCTCGGCACTGAACGCCCTGACCCTCTCGCCGGCCCTGTGCGCCATCTTCCTCAAACCGAAAAACGAGGACGGCAGCGACCGCAAGATGACCATGATCGACCGCTTCCATGCCTCGTTCAACGCCGCCTACGGCAAGGTACAGGAAAAGTACACCCACGGTGTGCGCAAGCTCGTGGAGCGTCCCGTCATCGCCATCGGCGCCGTGATAGTAGGCATCGTGGCCATGGCCGCGCTGATGGGCACCACCAAGACCGGCCTTGTGCCCGACGAGGACACGGGTACCGTATTCTGTACCGTCTCCACACCTCCGGGCACCTCTATGAAGAAGACCGAGGAAGTGATGGACCAGGTAGACCGCATGCTGGCCACCAACCCCGCCATCCAGAGCCGTATGCGCATCACGGGCTACAACTTCATCGCCGGCCAGGGTTCCAACCAGGGTACGTTCATCATCAAGCTGAAGTCATTCGAAGAGCGCCAGAAAGAGGAAGGACCGCTGAAGTACCTCGGCGTGCACAACCTCGGTTCGTCGATGGTGCTCGGCATGATCTACAAGCAGACCGCAGCCATCAAGGGCGCGCAGATCCTGGCCTTCCAGCCGCCTATGGTACAGGGATTCTCCGCCACCAACGGTCTGACCTTCTCCATGCAGGACCGCACCGGAGGCGACGTCAACAAGTTCTTTGAAGTGACCCAGAAGTTCATCGCCGAGCTCAACAAGCGTCCGGAGATCTCCAACGCCATGACCTCCTACAACGCCAACTATCCGCAGTACAGGATTGACGTCGACGTGGCCAAGTGCAAGCAGAGCGGCATCGACCCCTCCACCGTACTGACCACCATGCAGGGATACTACGGCGGTATGTACGCCAGCAACTTCAACTCCTACGGCAAGCTCTACCGCGTATACATCCAGGCACCCCCTGAGGCACGCGCCGACCTGAAGAGCCTGAGCAACATTTTTGTACGCACCTCCACCGGCGAGATGGCCCCCATACAAGAGTATGTATCGCTCAGCCGCATCTACGGACCGCAGGAGATCGACCGCTTCAACCTCTTCACCGCCATCAACGTCAACGCATCGGCAGCCGACGGCTACTCCACCGGCGATGCCCTCAAGGCCATGTCGGAAGTGGCCAAGACCTCACTGCCCACGGGCTACACCTACGAGTTCTCCGGTCTGACCCGTACAGAGCAGGAGTCGAGCAACTCCACCGCCATCATCTTCGTGCTCTGTCTGACCTTCGTATACCTGATCCTGTCGGCCCAGTACGAGAGCTACGTCCTGCCGCTGTCGGTCATCCTCTCCATACCGTTCGGTCTGGCCGGAGCCTTCATCTTCACCAACCTCTTCGGCAAGAACAACGACATCTACATGCAGATCGCCCTCATCATGCTGATGGGTCTTTTGGCCAAGAACGCCATCCTTATCGTGCAGTTCGCCCTCGAACGCCGCCGCACGGGTATGGCCATCTCCTGGTCGGCAGTACTCGGTGCATCGGCCCGTCTGCGTCCTATCCTGATGACCTCACTGGCCATGATCATCGGTCTTCTGCCTATGCTGATGCCCTGGGGCGTAGGCTACAACGGCAACATGACCCTCGGTGCAGCAGCCGTCGGCGGTATGCTCATCGGCATGCTTTGCCAGATCATGGTCGTGCCTGCCCTGTTCTACTTATTCCAGAAACTGCAGGAGAAGATCAAGCCTCTCGAGTTTGAGGACGACAACGCCTCCGTCGACACTGAGATCAAGCAGTACACCAACCCCTACATTGCCGGCGCACTGCAGGAACAGATAGAGAAAAATACCCAAAAGTAAAAGACAAAGATGAAAATCAACAGACTGATAGCGTTCGCCGCTGCCGCCCTTCTGCTGAGCAGCTGCGGACTATACAACAAATATGAGCGTCCCGACGTGAACACCACGGGCCTGGTACGCGACCCGGCCGTCACTACCGACACGCTCGCCGTGGCAGACACGGCAAGTTTCGGCAACCTGCCGTGGCGCAGCGTCTTCACCGACCCGCAGCTGCAAGTGCTCATCGACTCGGCACTGGCCCACAATACCAATATGCTCAACGCCGCCCTCAACGTGAAGATGGCAGAGGCACAGCTCATGGCAGCCAAGCTTGCCTTCGTGCCCTCGTTCACCTTCTCCCCGCAAGGCACCATCTCCTCATGGGACGGCAACAAGGCCACCAAGACCTACCAGCTGCCCATCTCGGCCAGCTGGAGCGTCGACCTCTTCGGCAACCTGCTCAACCAGAAGCGATCCTCGCAGATGGCGCTTCTGGCCACCAAGGACTACCAGCTCGTGGTACAGACCGGCCTCATCTCCAACGTGGCCAACATGTACTACACGCTTCTCATGCTCGACAAGCAACTGCAGGTGGTCAACGACATGGCCGACCTCACCAAGGACACCTGGAACATCATGAAGATACAGAAGGACCTTGGCCGTACCCGCGAGACCTCCGTACAGAGCGCCGAGAGCAACTACTACTCCGTACTGGCACAGGCCGCTGACCTCAAGCGCCAGATACGCGAGACAGAGAACTCGCTCTCTCTGCTTCTCGGACAGCCCGCGCACACCATCGCCCGCGGCACGTTCGAAGGCCAGTCGCTCCCGGCCGAATTCTCCACCGGCATCGGCATACAGCTGCTGTCCAACCGTCCCGACGTACACTACGCCGAGATGTCGCTCGCACAGTGCTTCTACGATGTCAACACCGCCCGCTCGAAGTTCTACCCGAACATCACCATCAGCGGTTCCGGCACCTTCACCAACAGCGCAGGCGTTGTCGTCAATCCCGGCAAGTGGCTGCTGTCGGCCGTAGGAAGCCTCGTGCAGCCCATCTTCCAGCACGGACAGCTCATCGCCAACCTCAAGGTAGCCAAGGCCAAGCAGGAGCAGGCCTACAACACCTGGCAGAACGCTGTGCTCTCCGCCGGAAGCGAGGTGAGCAACGCCCTCGTGCTCTACAACTCGTCGGCAGAGAAGAGCGAGCTTGAAGCCAAGCAGGTAGAAAGCCTCAAGAAGAACGTGGAGTACACCAAGATGCTCTTCAACGACGGCAGCAGCACCTACCTCGAAGTGATCAGCGCCCAGCAGAGCCTGCTCAACGCCGAGCTCTCCAAGGTGGCCGACGACTTCTACAAGATGCAGGCCGTCGTCAACCTCTACTACGCTCTCGGTGGCGGAAGACAATAACAAAACAAACACTACTATTATGAGCAACATCAGCGAAAAAGCATATATCGACCCCAAGGCGAAGATAGGCAAGAACGTCACCGTCTATCCCTTCGCCTACATCGAGGGCGACGTGGAGATCGGCGACGACTGCGTCATCTATCCCTACGTGAGCATCCTGAACGGCACAACGCTCGGACACGGCAACAAGGTATACCAGAACACCGTGCTCGGCGCAGAGCCACAGGACTTCAACTACAAGGGCGACGTGACCCGCCTCGTCATCGGCGACGAGAACATCTTCCGTGAGAACGTGGTCATCAACCGCGCCACCTACACCGACGGCGAGACACGCATCGGCAACCGCAACTTCTTCATGGAGGGCGTACACATCTCGCACGACACCAAGGTCAGCGACTACTGCACCTTCGGCTACGGCACCAAGATTGCCGGCGACTGCGAGATACACAGTGCCGCCATCTTCTCGTCGGGCGTCATCGTCAACTCCAACGTGCGCATCGGCGGTGCCTCCATGGTGACCGGCGGCGTGCGCATCAGCCACGATGTGCCGCCCTTCATCGTCGCCACCGACAACCCCGTGCGCTACGGCGGTGTCAACGAGAGCGTACTCAAGAACTCCGGCATCGACGAGAAGATCATCGGCCACATCGCCAATGCCTACCGTCTTGTGTTCCACGGACAGACCAGCGTGTTCGACGCCACAATCCAGATCAAGGAGCAGGTGCCTGACGGCAAGGAAGTACGCAGCATCATCCGCTTCCTGGAGAACAGCAAGATCGGCATCATCAGCAAGATGTAAGACCTGACAGAACATACCGAAAGACGACACACACTCGTTTTTTCATACCGTAATGACGCATCGCGACACAATCCGCGATGCGTCATTTTTGTTTTTTTGCTACCTTTGCACCATCACACAAAAAGACATTACAAAAAGGGAAAAAGGAAAAATGACAAGAAGAATTCTCATCATATTGCTTGCCGCCATGACGCTCGCCCTTCCCTCTTCGGCCCGGAAGAAGAACGGACGGCCCAAGGTAGGACTTGTGCTCGGAGGCGGAGGGGCCAAGGGAGCGGCCACCGTCGGGGCACTGAAGTACATCGAGCGGTCGGGCATACCCATCGACTACATCGCAGGCACAAGCATCGGGGCCATCATCGGCGGACTCTACTCATGCGGATACCGCAGCGAAGAGCTCGACAGCATGTTCCGCCACCAGGACTGGCTCACCCTGCTCAGCGACCGCGACACGACACTCACCAGGCGCATGTTTGCACGGCGCGACGGCATAACCTACGTCTTCGGTTTCCCGGTCAGACGGAGCAGCCGCGCAGGAAAGAGCAAGGCGGTAGGACTCATGTACGGCGACCGCGTGATACAGCTGCTCGACTCCATGACCCAACGGCTTGACAGTATATCGTTTGACAGCCTGCCCATACCGTTCCGCTGCGTAGCCACCGACTACCGCAACCACCGCAAGGTGGTCCTCTCCAGCGGAAGGCTCTCGCAGGCCATACGCGCCAGCATGGCTATACCGGGCGCATTCAAGGCCATAGAGATAGACAGCGTGAGGCTGCTCGACGGCGGACTGGTAGACAACCTGCCTGTCGACGTGGTGCGCGACATGGGGGCAGACATCGTAATCGCCGTCGACCTCACCCAAAACAAGCATGAGAACGAGGACCTGGACCGCCGATCCCGACGCCGCCGCTCGCGCAAGACCAAAAGCAATCTTGCCAGCATACTGCACTGGGTAGCCCAGCGGCCGGACCTGCCTACCTACCGCGAAAACCTCAAGCACGTAGACGTATACATCAATCCCGACCTCAAAGGCTTCAGCGCCGGAAGTTTCAGCGAGAAAAAAGTCTGCAAAATGATCCAGAAAGGCGAGGAAGCCGGTGCAAAAGCCTTGAAACAACTTCGGCGGATCCGCAAACGAATCCGCCGATAGCAAAAGGTACGGCATTTACAGAAGCGTATAGGTCAAATATGACAGGGAAGAAAAAGCTCAGAAGCGGAAGCCGAAGAAGCAACGCAAGCGCCACTTGTCACGCTGCACCTCCAGCCGCTTCTCGTCGCCGGCTATAGAATAATTGTAGACCACAGTGGCACCCAGAAACTTGTTGCGCCAGGAATACAAGGCCGCCCCACGGCCGGTGATGACGGCACTCGGGAAATGGTAGGCCATACTGTTGCGCACGCCCTCCTCCTTGGTATAGTCGTGCGAATAGACGGTCAGCGTAGGCAAGGCCGAGAGATGGAAAAGCCAGTGGCGGCCGGCCACAAAGTTGTAGCCATAGCCAGCACCGACGGCCACCTCGGCCGTGCGTACCTTCAGCGTAGGCGCATCGGCCGACTCAGACGTACGTATGTCGGTCCGCGTACCGTCGAAGCTTGCCCCCAACATCCAGCTGCCGGCACTCCGGCGCTGCACATAGCTTTGGCTGAAGGCCGCAGGAAACGAAAAGCGTCTGCCGTTGAAGGCGTAGTAGACATTGACATTGAGCGCCTTCTGCCGCACCATGCCGCTGCTGATGGGTGTCTCCACACCGCCCACCGTTCTTGATCCGCTATAGGTGTTCGAGGCCAGATAGACCACGTCAAAGCCGAAACGGTTGCCGTAGGAATTGAGATTGAACTCATAGTCCTTGCCCTTGCCTACCCACTTGGCAGGATTGACGGCCACTCCGAGACCAAGACCGCGGTAGAGCACGCTGACACTCATCGTACCGCGGTACTCGGAGCGCACCGTCATATCGTCGCGTACTCCGCCGGAAGTGCTGACTATGCGCAGCTTGGCGCCCGAGAGATTGCCGCGCAGCTTGACCGTCCACCGGCCGCCGGGACGAACGATATAGGCCGTGTCGAGATTTTTCTTGCGGTAGTTGAGCGCCAACAGCGAGTCACCGCTGAAAAGAAGACCGTCTATGCGCGCCAGACGGCGCATCGCCTTGCGGTACTTCAACGAGTCGATGTCGCCCTTGCGGAGACGCTCACGGTAGAGCGTATCCATCCACTGCAGCATGTATCCGTGGTCGGCGGCGTAGCGCATGCGCAACCTCAGGCTGTCTGCCACATCGAGCAAGCGCTCCGTGCGCTGGCGCAACGTTCTGCGCTTTTTCTTCTTGGCCGACATGTCGGCCGGGTACAGCAGCAACAGACTGACAGACAGACAGGCCATCACGGGAAAAGACATCCTGCGGAATACGGAAAAAGACAATTTATGACGGGGAAAAGAAAAACCGGTTCTCTGCATTGTTTTCATTCAAGATAATAAATCGTTCAATACTATAAATTCTCACTCATCAGACGCTAAAATCAGTAAGCCACCGTACAGGCAATACCCAAAGCCTCGACACGACGGCCTATGGCATCGAGCTCTTCGCGGGTGGCCTTGCCCAGGTACGGGTCGGGCGTCTCGCGGTCTATGGTATATATCATGACCTGCTGCGGACCGATGGCCGCCAGGGCCGAAAGCCAGGGGGCGACATACTCCTCGCCGACATTGTCGACAACAGTACCGTCCATCGCCAGGCCGTGCATGAAGATGGTCTGCACGATGACGTGCCCGGCAAAGGAGCACATCGTGTCGATGATACGGCGCACGTCGTACTGCGGCGACACCGGACGGTCGACAATCCGGATATAGGACGGGCTGACCGTGTCGAGCTTGAGTATGTTGTTGTCGACCCGCATCAGCGCCTCATGCACCTGGGGCAGATGGGCAAAGGTGGCATTGCTCAGCACCGACACCTTGGCCGACGGAAACCAGCGGTCACGCAACCGCAACACGTCGTCCACGATACCGGGAAAATCAGGATGCCCGGTAGGTTCGCCGTTGCCCGAGAAGGTCAGCACGTCCGGCACGGTACCCTCCGCCTGCATGGCCTGCAATTTGGCTTCCAGCGCCGCCGCCACTTCCCCGCGCGTCGGACGCGGACGGTGCGCCCTGTGGCCGGCATTGAAGCCGCACTCGCAGTACAGGCAATCAAACGTACACACCTTGCCGTCGTCCGGCATCAGATTGATGCCGAGCGACACGCCCAACCGCCGGCTGTGTATAGGACCGACAATGGGCGAGGGATAGATGATAGTAGACATGGCGGAAAAAAGAATTACAGGCGGGCTTTGAGACAGATTCACCCGCAACAGACAACAATGTGCAAATGCAAAAATATGCAAATGCAAAATTATACATAAATTCCGAATTTAGGCCAACCGTCCATTAAGATTTTTTTACCTAAAAAACCACATTAAAATATCCGTATAGGATGAAGTTTTTCTACCTTTGCATAGTAACGGTTACCACACCCCCACATGGAGCGCCCCACATGGAAATGCCGATCCATTTACCATAGACTAAAAACACACATGAAAACAAGACAATTCTTACTCGGCTTCGACGTCGGCAGCAGCAGCGTGAAAGCCTCTCTCGTCGACATCGACAGCGGAGACTGCGCCGCCTCAGCCTTCTACCCCGAACACGAGGCTCCCATCAAGGCCCTCAAGGCAGGATGGGCAGAACAGTCGCCGGAGATGTGGTGGAGCAACGCCAAACTGGCCCTGGCCAAGATCATGGCCGAAACGGGAGCCAAAGGCGAAGACATACGCGGCATAGGCATCTCCTACCAGATGCACGGACTCGTATGCGTAGACCACGACGGGCAACCGCTCCGTGACAGCATCATCTGGTGTGACTCACGCGCCGTGCCCTACGGCGAGCGCGCCTGGCAAAGGCTGGGCGCAGACTATTGCCTGAGCCACCTGCTCAATTCTCCCGGCAACTTCACCGCAGCCAAACTGGCATGGGTACGCGACAACGAGCCCGACCTCTTCTCACGCATCGACAAGATCATGCTCCCGGGCGACTATCTGGCCATGAAGCTCAGCGGCGAAGCCAACACAACCGTCAGCGGACTCTCCGAAGGCATCTTCTGGGACTTCAAAAACCGCACCGTATCGCAGGCCTTGCTCGACGAACTGGAAATACCCAAGGAGATGATTGCTCCCGTCGTGCCCACCTTCGCCATACAGGCCCGCGTGTCAAAGGCCGCCGCAGCCGAGACCGGACTGCAGGAAGGCACCCCCATCAGCTACCGTGCAGGCGACCAGCCCAACAACGCCCTTTCGCTCAACGTCTTCAATCCCGGTGAGATCGCCTCCACCGCCGGCACATCCGGCGTAGTGTACGGCGTGCTCGGCGAGACCAACTACGACCCGAAGAGCCGTGTCAACACCTTCGCCCACGTCAACTACACCGAGTCGCAGACCCGCCTCGGCGTGCTGCTCTGTATCAACGGCACCGGCATACTCAACGCATGGACCCACCGCAACGTGGCCCCCGACCTGGGCTACGCCGAGATGAATGACCTGGCCGCCACCGTACCCGTAGGCAGCGACGGCGTGACCGTCATACCGTTCGGCAACGGAGCCGAGCGCGTGCTCGAAAACCGGGAGACCGGCTGCTCCATACACGGGCTCAACTTCAACAAGCACAGCCGTGCCCACCTTGTACGCGCCGCACAGGAAGGCATCGTCTTCAGCTTCTGCTACGGCATGGAGGTGATGCGCTCCATGGGCATGGACATACAGAAAGTGCACGCAGGACGCGCCAACATGTTTCTCAGTCCGATATTCCGCGAGACGCTCGCCAACACGAGCGGCGCCACCATCGAGCTCTACGAGACCGACGGCAGCGTAGGCGCAGCACGCGGAGCCGGCATGGGCTGCGGCATCTACCGCGACAACACCGAAGCCTTCGCCTCACTGAAGAAGCTCGGCGTGATCGCCCCCGACGCCCGGCACCGCGAGCAGTACCTTGAAGCCTACGCCCGGTGGAAACAGACCCTGGAGCAGACCCTGGCCCACTGACGGCCGGCGTACAAGCATACAAGAACAAAAAACAACAACAAACAACAACAAACATAACATACTTCAAACCAACAAACGAATTATGGCAAAAGAATATTTTCCCCAAATCGGAAAAATCCCCTTCGAGGGACCTGAAAGCAAGAACGTAATGGCATTCCACTACTACCAGCCCGAAAAGGTAGTGATGGGCAAGAAGATGAAAGACTGGCTCAAGTTCGCCATGGCATGGTGGCACACCCTCGGACAGGCTTCCGGCGACCAGTTCGGCGGCAACACCCGTTCCTACGAGTGGGACAAGGCCGAAGACGCCGTACAGCGCGCCAAGGACAAGATGGACGCCGGTTTCGAGATCATGGACAAGCTCGGCATCGAGTACTTCTGCTTCCACGACGTAGACCTCGTCGACCCCGCCGATGACATCGACGAGTACGAGGCCAACATGAAGGCCATCACCGACTACGCACTGGAGAAGATGAAGGGCACCGACATCAAGTTGCTTTGGGGTACGGCCAACGTATTCGGCCACAAGCGCTACATGAACGGCGCCGCCACCAATCCCGACTTCGACGTTGTGGCACGCGCAGCCGTACAGATCAAGAACGCCATCGACGCCACCATCAAGCTCGGCGGTACCAACTACGTATTCTGGGGCGGACGCGAAGGCTACATGTCCCTGCTCAACACCGACCAGAAGCGCGAGAAGGAACACCTCGCACAGATGCTCACCCTGGCACGCGACTATGCCCGCTCAAAAGGCTTCACCGGCACATTCCTCATCGAGCCGAAGCCCATGGAGCCCACCAAGCACCAGTACGACGTCGACGTGGAGACCGTAGTAGGCTTCCTCCGCGCACATGGCCTGGACAAGGACTTCAAGGTGAACATCGAGGTCAACCACGCCACACTCGCCGGACACACCTTCGAGCACGAGCTGGCAGTAGCCGTAGACAACGGCATGCTCGGCTCCATCGATGCCAACCGCGGCGACTACCAGAACGGCTGGGACACCGACCAGTTCCCCATCGACAACTATGACCTCACACAGGCCATGATGCAGATCATCCGCAACGGCGGTTTGGGCAACGGCGGCAGCAACTTCGACGCCAAGCTCCGCCGCAACAGCACCGATCCCGAGGACATCTTCATCGCCCACATCTCCGGCATGGACGCCATGGCCCGCGCACTGGAGAACGCCGCAGCCATCCTCACCGAGAGCGAGCTGCCCAAGATGTTCAAGGAGCGCTACGCCAGCTTCGATGCCGGCGAAGGCAAGAAGTTCGAGAACGGTGAGCTCACCCTCGAGCAACTCGTAGACTACGCCAAGAAGAACGGTGAGCCCAAGCAGACCAGCGGCAAGCAGGAGAAATACGAGACCATCGTCGCCCTCTATGCCAAATAAGTCTGACTGACACCTACACCACAGGGAAGTCCCGCGACTCACACCGCGTGCCAGTCCACGCACGGGAGACGCGGGACTTTTCGCATACGCCCCGCCTTACATCCACCGGACAACAAACCATCCTCATGGCAGTCCCGCAAAGGACGGCCCCTCAACCTAATCAACTGAAAATGCCAAACCAACAAAACGGTAGCAAGAGCTACCTTATCTCCATCGTCATGGTAGCCGTGCTGGGCGGACTGCTCTTCGGCTACGACACCGCCGTCATCTCCGGCGCAGAAAAGGGTCTGCAGGCCTTCTTCCTCGGTGCCAAAGACTTCACCTATACCGACTTCATGCACGGCTTCACCTCCAGCTCGGCCCTGATCGGCTGCATCATCGGAAGTGCCGTGTCGGGATTCTTCGCCAGCCGCTGCGGCCGCAAGAAGTCACTCGTCATCGCCGGCATCTGCTTCTTCCTCTCCGCCTGGGGCTCCATGCGCCCCGAGTCGTACATGCTGCCCGAGGGAGAACCGACCTGGACGCTGCTCGTCGTGTTCAACTTCTACCGCATACTCGGCGGCATCGGCGTCGGCATGGCATCGGCCATCTGCCCGATGTACATCGGCGAGGTAGCCCCCAGCGAGATACGCGGCATGCTCGTGAGCTGGAACCAGTTTGCCATCATCTTCGGCCAGCTCGTGGTATACTTCGTCAATTTCCTCATCCTCGGCGACCACACCAACCCCATCATCGAACAGATAGGACAGGGATTCAGCAAGGTGGCCGCCTCCTCCGACCCCTGGACCATCACCACCGGCTGGCGCTACATGTTCGGCAGCGAGATGGTGCCCGCCGGACTGTTCACCGTCCTCATCTGCTTCGTGCCCGAAACCCCGCGCTACCTCGTGCTGATTGGCAAGGAAAGCCTTGCCCACCGCATCCTGGCACGCATCAACGGCGACATCAAGGCCGGACAGATACTCTCCGACATCAAGAACACCATGGAGACCAAGACCGAGCGTCTCTTCTCCTACGGCTACCTGTGCATCTTCATCGGCATCATGCTCAGCGTATTCCAGCAGGCCATCGGCATCAACGCCGTGCTCTACTACGCCCCGCGCATCTTCGGCGACATGGGCATGGACAACCCCATGGTGCAGACCGTCGTCATGGGCGTGGTCAACATCCTCTTCACGCTCGTCGCCGTGTTCACCGTAGAGAAGCTCGGACGCAAGCCCCTGCTCATCACCGGATCGATAGGCATGGCCGTCGGCGCCATCGGCGTGGCCCTCACCTTCGGCAATCCCGCCCTCAACGTCGTCACCATGGTGTCCATCATGGTATACAGCGCCTCGTTCATGTTCTCCTGGGGCCCCATCTGCTGGGTATACATCGCCGAGATATTCCCCAACACCATCCGCGGCGCAGCAGTGGCCATCGCAGTGGCCTTCCAGTGGATATTCAATTTCATCGTAAGCTCCACCTTCGTGCCCATGTTCAACATGCACCTGCAGCCCGGCGACCACTTCGGCCACTGGTTCACCTACGGCCTGTACGGCATCATCTGCCTCATCTCAGCCGTATTCGTATGGCGGCTCGTGCCCGAGACCAAGGGCAAGTCGCTTGAAGACATCAGCACCATGTGGCGCAACCGCAAATAAGCCCCTCCGCACCATACTCCTATCCCGTCCGCCGGCACACCAGTCCACAGTGCCGGCGGACGTTTTTTCATGCCGCCACTCCTTCCGTCGCTCTTTTCATCACTACTAAACAGGAAAAAGAGACCCACTTTCAGAAATAATTAGTAAATTTGCACGTTCATTCATAGGATAATTGTGCGCATACGTACCCTATGCACGGACCGCCGGACCGGACAGCAATCCCCACCGGTCTCCCGCAAACGACAGAAAGAATAAAAAAAAAGAACAAAGATATATATGAACGTTTTAGAACTAAGTGAACAAGAGATCGTAAGAAGACAAAGTCTGCAGGAGCTGCGCAATCTGGGCATCGACCCCTACCCAGCCGCAGAATACCCCACCAACGCTTTCTCCGAAGACATCAAGGCACAGTTCAGCGACGAGGGCGAGAAGCGTGAAGTGACCATCGCCGGCCGCATGATGAGCCGCCGCGTCATGGGCAAGGCCAGCTTCGTGGAACTGCAGGACTCCAAGGGCCGCATCCAGGTATACATCACCCGCGACGACATCTGCCCCGACGAAAACAAAGACCTCTACAACACCGTGTTCAAGCGTCTGCTCGACATCGGCGACTTCATCGGCATCAAGGGATTCGTCTTCCGCACACAGACCGGCGAAATCTCCGTACACGCCCAGAGCCTCACCCTCCTGTCGAAGAGCCTCAAGCCCCTGCCCATCGTCAAGTACAAGGACGGCGTGGCCTACGACAAGTTTGAAGACCCCGAGCTGCGTTTCCGCCAGCGCTACGTCGACCTTATCGTCAACGACGGCGTGAAGGACACCTTCCTGCAGCGCGCCACCGTGGTACGCACCATCCGCCGCGTACTCGACGAGGCCGGATACACCGAGGTGGAGACCCCGACCCTGCAGGCCATCGCCGGAGGAGCAAGCGCACGCCCGTTCATCACCCACTTCAATGCCCTCAACATCGACATGTACATGCGTATCGCCACCGAGCTGTACCTCAAGCGGCTCATCGTAGGCGGCTTCGAGGGCGTGTACGAGATCGGCAAGAACTTCCGCAACGAGGGCATGGACCGCAACCACAACCCCGAGTTCACCTGCATGGAGCTCTACGTGCAGTACAAGGACTACAACTGGATGATGGAGTTCACCGAAAAGCTCCTCGAGACCGTCTGCATCGCCGTCAACGGCAAGCCCGAGCGCGAGATCGGCGGCAATATCGTCAGCTTCAAGGCCCCCTACCGCCGTCTCCCCATCCTTGACGCCATCAAGGAGAAGACCGGATTCGACTGCAACGGCAAGACCGAAGAGGAGATCCGCGCCTTCTGCCTCGAGAAGGGCATGGAAGTAGACGAGACCATGGGCAAGGGAAAACTCATCGACGAGCTCTTCGGTGAATTCTGCGAAGGCACCTTCATACAGCCCACCTTCATCATCGACTACCCCGTCGAGATGTCACCCCTCACCAAGATGCACCGCTCCAAGCCCGGACTGACCGAGCGCTTCGAGCTGATGGTCAACGGCAAGGAGCTGGCCAACGCCTACTCCGAGCTTAACGACCCCATCGACCAGGAAGAGCGCTTCAAGGAGCAGATGCGCCTCGCCGACAAGGGCGACGACGAGGCCATGATCATCGACCAGGACTTCCTCCGCGCACTGCAGTACGGCATGCCCCCGACCTCCGGTATCGGCATCGGCATCGACCGTCTCGTCATGCTCATGACCGGACAGACCACCATACAGGAAGTGCTCTTCTTCCCCCAAATGCGTCCCGAGAAGAAAGCCCCGAAGAGCAGCGTTGCCGAATGGCAGGCCCTCGGCGTACCCGAAGAGTGGGTGCCCGTGCTCAACAAGGCCGGCTACAACCTCGTCTCCGACATCAAGGAGGTCAAGGCACAGAAACTGCAGATGGACGTCTGCGGCGTCAACAAGAAGTACAAGCTCGGCTACACCAACCCCAAGGTAGACGAGTTCCAGCAATGGATAGACAACGCCAACGCGTAAGCGCACCGCGCGCAATGACAAGACAGGACAGGGGAGAGGCCGCCACGGCAGCACCAGCGCCGTGACAGCCTTCCCCGTCTGAATACAACAGACAAAAAACCACACGGCATGTTCGATTGCGGGAAGATAGCAATTATAGGAGGAGGCAGCTGGGCCACAGCCATCGCCAAGATCGTCATCGGCCATACCCACCACATCGGCTGGTACATACGCCGCGACGACCACATCGAGGACTTCCGCCGCATGGGCCACAACCCCACCTACCTCACCAGCGTACACTTCAATGTCGACGAGATCTTCTTCTCGAGCGACATCAACAAGGTAGTGGAAGCCTACGACACCCTCATCTTCGTCATCCCCTCCCCCTACCTCAAGAATCACCTCAAAAAGTTGCGCACACGTCTGCGCGGCAAATTCATCGTCACCGCCATCAAGGGACTCGTACCCGAAGACAACCTCTCCTGCTCGGAATACTTCCACGAGGTCTACGACGTACCGATGGAAAACCTCGCCTGCATAGGCGGACCGTCGCACGCCGAAGAGGTGGCCCTCGAGCGCCTGTCCTACCTCACCGTAGGATGCGCCGACCAGGCCAAGGCCCAGGTCTTCGCCGACACCGCCCTCACCTCCGAATTCATCAAGACCAAGACCAGCACCGATGTCATGGGCATAGAGTATTCCTCCGTCCTGAAGAATGTCTACGCCATCGCATCGGGCATCTGCAGCGGCCTGCAGTACGGCGACAATTTCCAGGCCGTACTCATGTCAAACGCCGTACAGGAGATGTCGCGCTTCCTCACCGCCATCTACCCCCTCGAGCGCAGCGTGTACGACTCCGTATACCTCGGCGACCTGCTCGTCACCGGCTACTCGAAATTCTCGCGCAACCGCACCTTCGGCACCATGATCGGCAAAGGCTACAGCGTCAAGAGCGCGCAGATAGAGATGGAGATGATCGCCGAAGGCTACTTCGGCACCAAGTGCATGAAGGAGAAAAACCGCCACATGCACGTCAACATGCCCATCCTCGACGCCGTGTACAACATACTCTACGAGCGCATCAGTCCGCAGATAGAGATCAAGCTGCTCACCGACTCGTTCAGATAGACACCCCGGCAGACAAAGCCGACACCCCGACAGACATTGCATCCACATACTTTAATAACAATAACAAGAAAAATGAAAAGTATCAGCTTAGACATCACAAAGGCCACCCAATTCCTCGGCGAGGGTGCCGTGAAAGCGTATGAGCCTGCCGTCGCAGCCGCACAAGAGGCACTCGAAAACGGCACATGCCCCGGCAACGATTTCCTCGGATGGCTGCACCTGCCGTCATCCATCACACCCGAGTTCCTGGCCGAAATAGAAGCCACTGCAGCCACCCTGCGCGAAAAGTGCGAGGCTGTCGTCGTGGCAGGCATCGGCGGCAGTTATCTCGGCGCCCGTGCTGTCATCGAAGCCCTGAGCAATGCTTTCTCATGGCTTGTGGCCGACAAGAAGAACCCCACCATACTCTTCGCCGGCAACAACATCAGCGAAGACTACCTCTTCGAACTGACCGAATACCTCAAGGACAAGAAGTTCGGCGTGATCAACATCTCCAAGTCGGGCACCACCACAGAGACCGCCCTCACCTTCCGTCTGCTCAAGAAGCAGTGCGAGGCACAGCGCGGCAAGGAAGAAGCCAAGGACGTCATCGTAGCCATCACCGACGCACACAAGGGCGCAGCCCGCGCCGCCGCCACCAAGGAAGGATACAAGACCTTCGTCATCCCCGACAACGTAGGCGGACGCTTCTCCGTACTCACTCCCGTAGGACTGCTGCCCATCGCCGTAGCAGGATTTGACGTCAAGGCCCTCGTCAGCGGTGCCGCCGACATGGAGAAGGCCACCGGCAAAGACGTGCCCTTCGACGAGAACCCCGCCGCCCTCTACGCCGCTGTGCGCAACGCCCTCTACGCCCAGGCCGGAAAGAAGATCGAGATCATGGTCAACTTCCAGCCCAAGCTCCACTTCTTCAGCGAGTGGTGGAAACAACTCTACGGCGAAAGCGAAGGCAAGGACGGCAAGGGCATCTTCCCCGCATCCTGCGACTTCACCACCGACCTCCACTCCATGGGACAGTGGATACAGGAAGGCGAGCGCTCCATCTTCGAGACCGTGCTCAGCGTCGAGAACACCAACGAGAGCCTGCTCTTCCCCCACGACGACGAGAACCTTGACGGACTCAACTTCCTCGCAGGCAAGCATGTCGATGAGGTGAACAAGATGGCCGAGCTCGGCACACGCCTCGCACACGTCGACGGCGGTGTACCCAACATCCGCCTCAGCGTACCGCAGCTCTCCGAATACTGCATCGGACAGCTCATCTACTTCTTCGAGATCGCCTGCGGCATCAGCGGCAACCTGCTGGAGGTCAACCCCTTCAACCAGCCCGGAGTAGAAGCCTACAAGAAAAACATGTTCGCCTTGCTCGACAAGCCCGGATACGAGGCTGAAAGCAAAGCCATCAAGGAGCGCCTGGCCGCCGAAGCATAAGCAGAGAGGACGCTACATGACAGACAACTGCGTCAACGCCTATCTGCAGAAATTCGGCTACACCGAGTTCACTCCCAAGACGGTGCTGTTCGACATGGACGGCACCGTGTACGACTCCATGCACAACCATGCCGTATGCTGGCAGAAGGCCATGGCCGAATACGGCATCGACATGCCCTATGCCGACACCTACAAGTACGAGGGCATGCGCGGCGTGGAGACCATACAGATTGTGGTCAAGCAACAGCAGGGACGCGACATCACCGAAGCCGAAGCCCAGGAGATGTACGACGAGAAGGCCCGTCTGTTCGGACTGCTGCCCAAATCGCCCGTCATGGCCGGCACCTTCGACCTGATGCGCAAGATCAAGGCCGCAGGCATGCAGAACGGCATCGTCACCGGCAGCGGACAGCGCCCGCTCATCGCACGCCTCGAAGAAGACTTCCACGAGTTCATCGACCGCGCCCATATCGTCTGCGCCTACGACGTCAGCCACGGCAAACCGGCTCCCGACCCCTATCTCATGGGACTGGAGAAGGCCGGCTGCCACTATCCCTGGGAAGGCATCGTCGTGGAGAACGCCCCACTCGGTGTGCGTTCCGGAGCCGCCGCCGGCATGTTCACCATCGCCATCAACAGCGGTCCACTCCCCGACAGCGTCCTCGCCGAAGCCGGTGCCGACATTGTCGTGCCCACCATGCAGTATCTCTGCGACAACTGGGAGAAAATCATCGGCAAGGAATAGCCCACAACACCACAGCAAGAACATTTCTACGCCCCCAGGCTTACAATACCGACGCCAAAGGGCTTGCATACCGGGAAAAAGGTTCGCCACGCACACCGTGCGGCGAACCTTTTTCTTTTTTACCGCACCCAAGCGGCATTCCGGCATCGTTTTTTCAGACAAAAGACTATACATCAGAAAATAATTGATTAATTTTGTATCGAAGCATACCCTAAATCGACTGAACGAGGGACTTTTTATCACCCGTCACCAATCACCTGCAAACAAAACCAAAACATACATACACATGAAAAAGAGACATGTACTGGCCACCCTCGCCGGCGCCCTTCTGCTGTCATGCGCCACACCACTGTCGGCCCAGACCCAAGAAGAACCCGTCAAGCAGACGGACGAAAACATGGAATGGTTCGCCCACGCCAAACTGGGCATATTCATACACTGGGGCATCTACGCCGTCAACGGCGTATCTGAAAGCTGGTCGTTCTACAACAAGTACCTGCCCTACGACGAATACATGAAACAGTGCAAGGGATTCACCGCCTCCAAGTATGACCCCAAGGTCTGGGTAGACCTCATCAAGGAAAGCGGCGCACGCTACACCGTCATCACCACCAAGCACCACGACGGCGTAGCCCTCTGGGACACAAAGGCCGGCACACTCAGCACCGTGAAGAGCACCCCGGCCAAGCGCGACCTCATCACCCCCTTTGTCAAGGAAGTGCGGAAGCAGGGCCTGCACCTGGGCCTCTACTACTCTCTCCTCGACTGGTCGCACCCCGACTACCCAAACATGACCCGCACGGAGACCCGATACAAGGACGACCCCGCACGATGGAAACGCTTCGTCGACTTCAATTTCGCCCAGCTCAAGGAGCTCAACACCCAGTTCAAGCCCGACCTCTACTGGTTTGACGGCGACTGGGAGCAGACCGCCGAAGCATGGAATTCCAAGGGCATCGTCAACCTGCTGCGCTCCACCAACCCCACCACCATCATCAACTCACGCATACAGGGCTACGGCGACTATGCCACTCCCGAACAGGGCGTGCCCGTCGTGCGGCCGAAAGACAAGTACTGGGAGCTCTGCATGACCATGAACGACTCCTGGGGCTACCAGCACGCCGACACCAACTACAAGTCGCCCTTCATCCTCCTGCGCACCTTCGTCGACTGTCTGAGCATGGGCGGCAACCTGCTGCTCGACATCGGCCCCAAGGCCGACGGCACCATACCCGAAGAGCAGATCGCCACACTCAAGGAGTTCGGACGCTGGACCAAGAAGCACAAGGAAGCCATCTACGACACCCGCGCCGGCATCCCCGCCGAACACTTCCAGGGATACACCACGCTCAACAAGGACGGCGACATCCTCTACCTCTACCTGCCCTACAAGCCCAACGGACCCGTCGAGGTCAAGGGTCTGATGAACAAGGTCAACCGCGTATGGGTGGTCGGCGACGGCGCCATCATACCCTGGAAGGTCTACAACAAGAACTACTGGAGCGAAGTGCCCGGCAACCTCTACATCGACGTGCCCGAGAAATCGCTCGACCCGCAGATCACCGTTCTGGCCGTACTCCTTGACGGCCCCATCAAGCTCTACCGCGGCGTAGGCCAAGTGATAGAGAGCAACTGATTTCCCTCTCCCAAAAACCGGCGGGAAGGCCACCGTCTGCCCGCCGGACTTCAGCCAAAGAAAAAAACGTAAACAATCATGAATAAAAGCATCATCACCACCGCCATCCTTGCCGCTACAGCCGTCATGCCTGCGGCAGCCCAACAGAGCCTGCTCGAGAAGTATGCCCGCCAGCTGACCATGCCCCGCCACTACGTGTGCTACCGCACATCCGAGAAGATAAAGGTCGACGGCAAGCTCAACGAGCGCGCATGGCAGAAGGCCGCCGAGACCGAGTCGTTTGTCGACATCAGCGGCGAAGGCTTCCCCACCCCCAAATACGACACCAAGGCCCGCATGCTTTGGGACGATGACTACCTCTACGTGTCGGCCGTCATGGAAGAGCCCGACATCGTGGCCAACCTCACCGAGCACGACGCCATCATCTACCACGACAACGATTTCGAAGTGTTCATCGACCCCGACGGCGACGGCCACAACTATTTCGAGATCGAGAACAATGCCCGCGGCGTCGTCTTCGACCTCATGCTCGACAAGGCCTACCGCTCGGGCGGCAACTTCATGGTGCAGTGGGACTGCCCGGGACTGCAGCTGGCCGTATCGCGCGACGGCACGCTCAACAAGTCTACCGACACCGACCGCACATGGACCGTGGAGATGGCCATCCCCCACAAGGCCGTCACCGTGAACTTCGACAATCCGCTGAAAGCCGGCAACACCTGGCGCCTCAACTTCTCCCGCGTGGAATGGCTCAAGAAAGGCGGACCCGAAGAGAACTGGGTATGGACACCGACCGGAAAGATCGACATGCACATGCCCGACCGCTGGGGCTTCCTGCAGTTCTCCGACAAGACCGTCGGCCAAGGCACCGACTCCTTCAAGACTCCCTACCAGATGGATGTCTACCGCCTGCTTTGGGCCATGTTCTACGCCCAGATGGACCACCGCGCCAAGGCCGGCCAGTTTGTCTGCTCCATCGACGGACTAGGTCTGACCGACGCCGACTACGCCTCATTGCCGCAAGGCAGCAACATCGACATGGAAGCCACGGCCAGCGCCTTCCGCATCGGCATCCGATCGACGGCCGAAAACCTGAAGTATACGGTAGACCAGAACGGCAAGTTCACCCGTACACCGCTCACACCGGAAAAGAAATAAGGCGGGTTCTAAAATAACACACGCACAACTATGAAAGCAAAACATATCTTCCTGTCAGCCGCACTGTCGGCCCTCCTGCTCCCGGCCCCGGCCCTCGCCTCCAGCCATAAGGAGTATGCCGCCGCAGGCGACACACACATCACCGTCTTCGACAAGACCAACGTACATTTCGATCCCAACCATATCGGCAACTATGCCGATGCCGATGCCGACGGCATCATACGCCTGGCCAACGGACGCATCATCCTCAAGAAGATCACCATACCCCACTACCAGCGCAACGTCAAGGTGAGCGTCAAGGTCACCGTTGCCTCCAACGGCGACCGCTGGGACAAGTCCGGCTCATGCTTCGTCCTGCCCAAGCAGTCGGCCGTCAACCTGATGTCCATCGCCAAGGGCGAGAAGAAATTCCCCGCCGTCGACACCACACGGTACGAGCATCTCCTCGGCGTAGTGGCCGGCCCTGACTACAAGCCCACCATCGAGCTGATGCGCTTCATGACCCCCTTCGGCGTAGGCCACTACAGTGCCAACAACGACACGCTCACCTCCAAGCGCCGTCCCGTATACATACCGAAGTGGGAACAGCAGGTGGAGTGGCAGCAGGACATCACCGACCTCTACCCGGCACTTGAAGACGAGGCCTATGTCGGCGTGTTCATCGACACCTGGACCGAGCCGGGCTACATCGCTTCCGTCGCCCTCGACTTCAAGGAAAGCCCCATCGCCTGCGACAAGATGCCCGTTCGCCACGTCGAACCAGTCGTCAATACGGTCTACTACATCGGACAGGAATATCCCGACATCTTCGCCCGCAAACCGCTGACCGCCACATTCACCCTCCCGGCCAAGGCCAAGAACATACGGCTGAAATACATCGTCACCGGACACGGCGGCCATGACGGCGGCGACGAGTTCACCCCCAACGAGAACATCCTCTCCATAGACGGACGCGAGGTATACCGCTTCACGCCGTGGAGAGACGACTGCGCATCGTTCCGCCGCTTCAATCCGGCCACCGGCGTATGGCTCATCCCGCGCAAGGCTGCCTACATCAGCGAGGAAGGCTATGCGGAGAAGGAGGTGGAAGAGCCCCTGGCCTCTTCCGACCTGTCACGGTCCAACTGGTGCCCGGGCAGCGACGTATGGCCCGAGACCGTCAGCCTCGGCAAGATCTCTGCCGGACAGCACACGCTGACCGTCAGCATCCCCAAGGCACAGCCCATCAAGGGTGACGAGATGAACCACTGGCTCGTTTCGGCCTACCTCGTATGGGAAGAGTAAGTAATGTTCAAAAAATAACTTACCCAATTTTGTGGAATATCAATACTGGTTCACACATCTGACTATCCCTGTCTTTTTGCCGCTTTTGTGACTTCTTTTCAGTCACATAGCCCGCTATGCTCCTTCAAAGAAGCCAGCAAAATCGACTAAAAATACAGGACAAAATTGGGTAATTTATTTTTTGAACATTACTAAGCCACAGCCCGAAGGCGCAAACACAGCAAAAAGCGGCAGACCCGATAGTGGGCCTGCCGCTTTTTGCTTATGGACGGTAAACAGAACCGTCCCTTATATGTCCGAAGAGCGGACACGATGTGGCGTCGCGATTACAGAAGTGCCTCGAACTTCTCCTTGAGTTTGGCCTTGCTGGCTGCGCCGACAAACTTGCCGACCGGTTCACCGCCCTTGAAGAACAGCAGCGTGGGCACGCTACGCACGCCATAGTCTACAGCGATATCGTCATTCTCCTCGATGTCGCACTTGCCGACAACGAGTTTGCCGTCGAACTCCTCTGCCAGTTCCGACACGATCGGACCGATCATGCGGCAGGGACCGCACCATGTGGCCCACAGGTCGACGACGAGGGGCAGTTCACCATTCTTGTAGGTCTCGAAATTTTCGGTTGTGATTTTTACTTCCATTATTGTCTTTTGTTGATTGGTTATTGTCTTGTCCATGTACCCGCAATAGGGGCAGGTCCTGTACCGTCAAGTACAGACAAACACTGTGCCAAAGGCGGGTCAGTTGATGAAATAGCCGATGCCGTTCTCGCCCGTTTCCTGCTTGAGGTCGTCGAGGCGGTCGAGCAGCCGCTTGTTGATGTCCACCTGTATGTTCTTGCTGCGGAGCGGTATCTTGCAGTTGTGCTCCTTGTCTATCAGTTGGATGTAGAGCGGCACACTGCCTTTTGACTCCTTGACGACAGAGTACAGACTCTCCATGCTCATCTCGTCGAAAGCGCTCTCACCGACAGTGACGGTAAACCGCTCTATGCTCTTCTTCATCACATCGCTGAGATACTCTATGCTCTGTATGCGGAGCTCGTAACTGTTGCTGTTCTGGAAACGCTGTACGCTCTTGGCCCGGATGTAGATGGTGTAGCCCTCCTGGAACCAGTTCGACCACTTCGTCCACTCGTCGCCGAAGAAGGCCAGTTCGCCGCTTCCCTCATAGTCCTCCATGTTGACGATGCCGTAGGGCTTGTTGGTCTTGGAGGAGAAGCGCGAGACGACACTCTTGACGATACCGCCGAAGGTGATCTCCTCATACTTGGCCAGTTCCTGCTTGTCGGCATCGCGGCCGAGGTCGCAGACGTGCTTGTTGCACATGTGGCGGAGGGCAAGACTGTAGTCATCGAGCGGATGGGCCGAGAGATAGATGCCCACGAGGTCGCGTTCCTTGTTAAGCTTGTCGATGGTGCTCCACTGCTCCGTCTTGGGGAACGGCGGCTTGGGCAGGTCGGCCGCCTCGTCGTCGCCGAACAGCGAATTCTGTGCCTGCTGCCGCTCCACCTGGTAGAGCTGGCCGTAGCGCACGAGCAGGTCGAGGAAGGTGTCGCCCTTGGGCGTGATGCCGAAATACTGTTCACGCGGATGGCCGAAATTGTCGAACCCGCCGCTGAGCGCCAGACTCTCAAACGCCTTGCGGTTGACGGCCGACATATTGACGCGCTGGGCAAAATTGTAGATGTCGGTATAGGGCCCGTTCTTGTCGCGCTCATCGATGATGGCCTGCGCGGCAGCGTCGCCCATGCCCTTGATGGCAGAGAGGCCGAAGCGTATCTCCCCCTTCTTGTTGGCGGAAAATTTCTGCCGGCTCTCGTTCACGTCGGGACCGAGACAGGGTATGCCCATAGCCTGGCACTCGCTCATCAGTTTGGTGATTTTGCCGATATCGTTGATACACCGGCTCATGTTGCCGGCCATAAATTCGGCGGGATAGTGCGCCTTGAGGTAAGCCGTCTGGTAGGCCACCCACGAATAGCAGGTGGCGTGGCTCTTGTTGAAGGCATAGGAGGCGAATTTCTCCCAGTCGCCCCATATCTTTTCGAGTACCTTCGGGTCGTGCCCGTTGCTTACGCCGCCGTTGATAAACTTGGGCTTCATCGCGTCGACGATGGCTTTCTTCTTCTTACCCATAGCCTTTCGCAGGGCGTCAGACTCGCCTCGGGTGAAGTTGGCCAACTGTCGCGAGAGGAGCATGACCTGCTCCTGGTAGACCGTGATGCCGTAGGTGTCCTTGAGGTAGCGCTCCATGCAGGGTATGTCGTAGGTGATCTCCTCCTGTCCGTTCTTTCGCTTGATGAATGAGGGGATGTAGTCCATAGGGCCCGGACGATAGAGGGCATTCATGGCGATAAGGTCCTCAAACACGGTGGGGTGCAGTTCCCGCAGGTATTTCTGCATGCCCGCCGACTCAAACTGGAACGTACCGATGGTGCGGCCTTCCTGGTAAAGCTTGTAGGTGAGCTCGTCGTCTATGGGTATGGTGTCGAGATCGAGCGTGATGCCGCGCGTCAGCCGTATGTTCTCCACGGTCTCTTTCATGATGGAGAGGGTCGACAGGCCGAGGAAGTCCATCTTGATGAGTCCGGTCTCCTCGATGACGTGTCCGTCGTACTGTGTGGCCAGCAGCTTGTGGCCGGGGTCAGACTTGTCCTCGGCCGTGGATACGGGCACCCAGTCGGAGATGGCGTCGCGGCAGATGATCGTTCCACAGGCGTGTATGCCCGTACCACGCACCGTACCCTCAAGCATCTTGGCATACTTGATGGTGTTGCGCATCTTGATGTCGGGACTGGCCTCCGCCTCACGGAGTTCGGGCACATACTTGATGGCGTTGGGCAGGTTCATCTTCACCGGATTGCCCTTCTCGTCGGAGAGTTTGTCGGGGATGGCCTTGCACAGGCGGTTGGATATTTCGAGGGGCAGCTTCTCTACACGCGCCACGTCCTTGATGGAGTTTTTCGTCGCCATCGTGCCGTAGGTGATGATGTGCGCCACCTTGTCGTGTCCGTACTTGTCTTCCACCCACTCCAGCACGCGGCCGCGGCCGTCGTCGTCGAAGTCGGTATCGATATCGGGGAGGGAGATACGGTCGGGATTGAGGAAACGCTCGAACAGCAGGTCGTACTTGATGGGGTCGATCTTCGTGATGCCCAGGCAATAGGCCACCACCGAACCGGCTGCACTGCCACGTCCGGGACCTACCATGACTCCCAGCTCGTCGCGGGCGGAATTGATGAAGTCCTGCACGATAAGGAAGTAGCCCGGGAAACCCATGGTCTTCATGATGTGCAGCTCGAACTTCACGCGTTCATGCACCTCGTCGGGCAACGGGTCGCCGTAGAGACGGCGCGCACCGTCGTAGGCGAGCTTGGCCAGATAGTCGGCCTCAAACTTGATACGGTAGATCTTCTCTATGCCGCCGAGCTTCTTGATCTTGGTCTCGGCGTCTTCCTGCGACATGATGTCATTGCCGTTCTCGTCGGTCGTAAACTCGCGGAACAGCTGCTCGGGAGTGAATTGCCGGCGGGTGTCCTCTTCCGTACCGAATTCGGCCGGAATGGGGAAGAAAGGCATGATGGGGGCGTGGTCGATACTGTACGTCTCCACCTTGTCGAGTATCTCCAGGGTGTTCGACAAGGCGAAGGGCACGTCGGCAAAGACGGCGTTCATCTCCTCCCGCGTCTTGAACCACTCCTGCTTGGAGTAGAGCATACGGTTGGGGTCGTCGAGATCCTTGCCGGTAGAAAGGCAGAGCAGATGGTCGTGGGCCTCGGCATTCTCCTGGTCGACAAAGTGGGCGTCGTTGGTGCAGACCACCTTGATGCCGTACTCCTCGGCCAATTCGAGGATCACCTTGTTGGCCTTCTGCTGCAGGGGGAAGGTCTCACGGTTGGCCCGCTGGTGGGGGTCGGTCACCTCGTGGCGCTGTATCTCCAGATAGTAGTCGTCGCCGAAAAGCCCCTTGTACCACTCTATGGCCTCGCGCGCCCCGGCGATGTCGCCCTGAAGTATCTTGGCCGGCACCTCGCCGGCGATGCACGCCGAACAGACGATGAGGTCCTCGTGATACTTCTCCAGGTCGGCCCGGTCGGTACGCGGACGCATATAGTAGCCGTCGACCCACGCACGCGACACCAGTTTGATGAGGTTCTTGTAGCCGTGGTAGTTCTTGGCCAGCACGATGAGGTGGTAACCGCTCATGTCGCCCTTCTCGCGCTGCCGGTCTTCCTTTCTGCGGTGGGCCACATACATCTCGCATCCGAAGATGGGCTTGAAGGGTTCCTTGCCTTCGTCCTTGCGCTTTTTGTTGACTCCGTTGCAGTAGTTGTAGAGCTCCTTGACACCGAACATATTGCCGTGGTCTGTGATGGCCATGCCGCGCATGCCGTTGGCGATGGCCTTGTCGACAAGCTTGGGAATGCTCGACTGTCCGTCGAGGATGGAGTAGTAAGTATGGACGTGCAGGTGTATGAAATCTTCCATTTTCCGGATGCTGAATTGGAATTCAAAGTTAAGTCTTAAAAACGAGATAGCCAAAAGAATAACACAAAAACTTGTGCAGTCAGCAAAAAACGACTACCTTTGCAAAACGTGGCCGCAGATGCGGCCTGACGCCCTCTGCGGCGCAACAATTATTCACCGTACAACCCCGCATTCCGGGATACCGACGCCTCATGATCAAGCGCATCAGGAAATTCAAAAAAATACGTCTCCACCGCGAGGGCACCGACACGCTGCTCTACGGATTTATCTTCATTGCCGCCGTTGCCCTGCTGCTCTGGCGCTGTCTCGACACCAAAATACCGTTTTGGGCATTTGTCGCCGTCTTCGGTGTCGTCTATGGTATCGTCATCAACTTTTTCCGCTGCCCCATACGCTATTTCCCGCAGGAAGACACCGACGGCATCGTCGTGGCTCCCGCCGACGGCCATATCGTCGTCATTGAGGAAGTGGAGGAGACCAAGTACTTCCACGAGCGCCGCAAGATGGTGAGCATCTTCATGAGTCTGTTCAACGTGCACGCCAACTGGTTTCCCGTCGACGGCCGCGTGAAGCTTGTCCACCACGAGAACGGCAACTACCACAAGGCCTGGCTGCCCAAGGCCAGTGAGGAGAACGAGCATGCCGACGTCATCATCACCACCCCCGACGGCACCGACATCCTCTGCCGCCAGATAGCCGGAGCCGTAGCGCGCCGCATCGTCACCTACGCCAAGGAAGGCGAGGACTGCTACATCGACGAGCACCTGGGCTTCATCAAGTTCGGATCACGCGTCGACGTATATCTCCCCCTCGACGCCGAGATCTGCGTCAAGATGGGACAGAGCACCACCGGCGACCAGACCGTCATCGCCAAGCTCCACCCCCGCACGGACCAGGAGCACGCGTAAGACGGCCGCCGACACCCCGGACAAGTGCGTCCCGGACGCGCCCGCAACGGTATGCAAAAACTGCAATTTTCCAAGAAAGGGAAAGACCATGTCCAACTTCATCACCAAAAACATCCCCAACACACTCACTTGCTGCAACCTCATCTCGGGTTGCGTAGCGACAAGTTACGCTTTCGCGGCCGATGCCCGGATGGCCCTCGTATGGATCATCATCGGCGCCGCATTCGACTTCTACGACGGCATGAGCGCACGCCTGCTGCACGTATCCTCCCCCATCGGCAAGGAGCTTGACTCGCTGGCCGACGACATCACCTTCGGCGTAGCCCCCTCCACCATCCTTTTCTCCGAACTGGCCATCGCCGACTACCCCAGCCTGCTCTACCCCATAAGAGACATCATCCCCTACGTAGCCTTTATCATGGCCGCATTCTCGGCCCTGCGTCTGGCCAAGTTCAACCTCGACACCCGGCAGGCCACCTCGTTTATCGGCATGCCCACCCCGGCCAACGCCCTCTTTTGGGGTTCGCTCATCGCCTCGCGTCCCTGGGAGTGCCTCGGCAGCCTGCCCGCCGGAAGCGTAGCCATCGCCCTCATCCTGCTCATGCTCGCCTGCAGCTGGCTCCTTGTCTGCGAACTGCCCATGTTCGCCCTCAAGTTCAAGCAGTGGGCCTGGCGCGGCAACGAGATCCGCTACGGCTTCATGATCGCTTCGGCCGCCCTCATCTGCATCTTCGGCTTCATCCAGAGCTTCTGGATGATCACCCTACTCTACCTTGTCATCTCTGTCGTCAGCGACATACGGAAGGCCCACTAAGAAACCCACAGAAGACAGCCTTCCCGCAGAACCGCGACATCCTGCCACGGCTCCGCACGTCATCGTCTGTCCACAATTATCCACGCCGTTATCATTTTATGATAATCACTTTATGACAATTGCGGGAAAAGCGATAACTTTGCATGGCGGAATAGAATATAGGCGGGTTCTAAAAATTGCCTTTGATGGATTTTTGAATTTTAGCCGGGCAAATTTTTCTGTCTTTTTGAAGGAGCATAGCGGGCTATGCGACTGAAGAAGGACAAAAAAGATGCCGGATAAAATCAAAAAGGCACAAAGAGCATACCCGCTAAAAATAAGATTTTATAATGCGTGGAATTTCTAGAACACGCCTTTAAGGTATGGACAAGACATTGAAAAATCCATTCATCACAAACGGATATGCGGGACCGGACTACTTCTGCGACCGCGTAGAAGAGACGCGGCATATCATAGAGATGCTCACCAATGAGAACAACATGGCATTGATCTCTCCCCGCCGAATAGGGAAGACGGAACTTATACGCCACTGTTTCTCACAACCCTGCATCAAGGAGAAATACTACACCTTCATCATCGACATCTATTCCACAAGCTCTGTCAGCGACCTTGTAAACATGTTCGGCAAGACCATCATTGACGAACTACGTCCAAAAGGCAGAACCGCCTGGGAGAAATTTCTACAGATTCTGTCGTCACTTCGCTCTGAAATATCTTTCGACATCAATGGCCAGCCGGTATGGGGAATAGGCATCGGCAACATTGCCAATCCGGAAACTACGCTTGACGAGATTTTCTCATACCTCAACCAAGCCGACAGACCTTGCCTTGTTGCCGTCGACGAGTTTCAGCAGATCACCAACTATTCCGACAAACGCATTGAGGCCTTGCTACGCACTTATATCCAGCGATGCACCAATGCTCATTTCATCTTTTTAGGTTCGCACCGCCACTTGATGGGCGAAATGTTCACATCGCCCGCCCGCCCGTTTTACCAAAGTGTGACACTGATGAACCTCAGGCCTTTGGATGTAGAAAAGTACAAGGCGTTTGCTGCCGCAAAATTTGAAGAACGCGGAAAACACTTGGACCCTGCCGTTGTGGAAAATCTGTTTGCCCGCTTCAAGGGCGTCACCGCCTATGTCCAGCGCATCATGAACGTACTCTTCCTCAAGACCCCGTTGCAAGGCCTCTGCAGCGTTGGCATGGTCGACGATGCCGTCAGCTATATTCTGAACATGGCCTCGGACATTTACGAGACCCTTTTACGGCAAATGCCGGAAAAACAGCGCAACATGTTCATGGCCATCTCGGCCGAGGGAGAAGCCCGCAATGTGACAAGCGGCGCCTTCGCAAAGAAATACCACCTCACATCGCCCAGTTCCGCCAATTCTGCCGTCAAGGGTCTGCTGGAGAAAGACTTCATAACCCAGGAGCAAGACGCCTACGTTGTCTATGACAAGTTCTTCGACTTGTGGCTCAGGCGTCCCGGCTCTCCATTGGGATAATCCTGCAGCACACCATTGCCGGCACCGCCGGAAAAACGGACAGGCAGGCGGGCAAGTTAATAGTAGTTAATCCGTTGTCCGACCGGGGATTTTTTTGTTACTTTGCATGAAATTCGGCGTATTATAGCCCTTTTAAGATGAGAAAAAGACAGAAACCGACCCGCAACCGCCAAGGGCTGCAGGCCATAACACTATGTATCAGTACCGCCCTGGTACTGATTTTACTGGGATTGGTAGTATTCTCCGTACTGACCGCACGCAATCTTTCCGCCTACGTACGGCAGAATATCGTGGTCACCATGATGCTGCAAGACGACATGACCCCCACCGAGGCCCAGCGTTTCTGCCACCGGCTGCAACAGCGCCCCTACATCAACCGTCTCGAATACATCAGCAAGGAGCAAGCCCTCAAGGAGGGCACACAGACACTGGGCACCGACCCTAGCGAATTTGCCGACGTCAACCCGTTCCTCTCCTCCATCGAAATCACGCTGAAGGCCGACTATGCCAACAGCGACTCCCTGCGCATCATCTCCACCGAGCTGAAAGCCTATCCCAAGGTCAGCCAGGTGAAATACCAGAAAGACCTCATCGACAGCGTCAACGCCAACATCGCCAAGATCAGCATCGTGCTCCTGGCGCTGGCCGTACTGCTGACCGTCATCTCCTTCTCGCTCATCAACAACACCGTGCGCCTGGGCATATACTCCCGCCGGTTCTCCATACACACGATGAAACTGGTCGGAGCCTCATGGGGCTTCATCCGCTGGCCGTTTGTCCGCCAGGCCATGTGCATCGGACTGCTGTCCGCCATCCTGGCCTGCGCCGCCCTTGCCGGAGGCTTCTACCTGCTCTACACCCACGAGCCTGAGATCCTCGAAATACTCACCTGGGACGTCGGCGCCGTCACCGCCGCCACCGTTTTTGCCTGCGGCATCATCATCACCGGCATCTGCGCCACCGTCTCCGTCAACAAGTTCCTGCGGATGAAAGCCGGAGACCTCTACAAGATCTGACGCCGCAGTTTCAGGATAAGGCGGGTTCTAAAAATTGCCTTTGATGGATTTTTGATTTTTAGCCGAGCAGATTTTTCTGTCTTTCTGAAGGAGCATAGCGGGCTATGCGACTGAAGAAGG
>CAVHOL010000024.1:0-34787 GCA_963637655.1 bacterium
CGAATAATACAAATTACACGAATAAGGTTTGCATTTGTCATTCGTCAGATTTGTCAGATTCGTGGTTCAAAAAACACGCATTTGAGGTTTTACGCCCCACTACTTCACGAGGAAGTTGACGATGGTGATGGCAAACGAGGCGAGGCCCATCCAGAAGCCGGGGGTGCTGAAGAGGTTGGAGGTGGGGGTGGACTCGTTGGCCCTCTTCTGCGACGGCTCCACGTAGACGATGTCGTTCTGCTGGAGGTAGAAGGCGGGGGAGGAGTAGATGCTGCGGGCGTCGGTGAGGTCGATGCGGTAGGGGGTCTGCACGCCGTTCTCGGTGCGGAGTACGGTGACATTCTCGCGGCGGCCGTCGATGGTGAGGTCGCCGGCCTCGGAGATGGCCTCAAGGATGTTGAGCTTGTCGCGGGTGAACTCGATGCGGCCCTTCTTGCCCAGCTCGCCGAGGGCGTAGAAGCCCATGTTGGCATACTCCACGGTGACGACGGCGTCGCGCACGAGGCTGCCGGAGAGCAGGCGGTACTTGATCTCGTTGGACACCTCCTGGCGGGTCCTGCCCTGCACGGGGATCAGGCCGAGCGTGGGGAAGTCGATATTGCCCTGGGCATCGACGGTGTAGTACGACTTGATCTGCATGCCGGTATTGCCGGTGCTGGAGGTGGTGGTGATGTTGAAAATCCGCACAAGGTCCTCGTCACGGCTGTGTACCATGATGTTGAGCCGGTCGCCGGGCTGGAGCTTGATGAGGTGCTCTTCCTGTATGGCGACAGCGACGTTGGACGGCATGTTCTGCATGTAAGCGATATTGGTCGCACTCTTGCACGAGGCAAGCAGCAGGACAACAAGTATGAGCACGGCGTGCACATACGCACGATGAGGGAATTTCATGTCTTGAAGTTTGGTTTTTTATATTATAATAATGTATGGTTCGGAGGGGAGGATGACTACGCTTGGTGTTTTGTCGACCACGATTGAGGGTTTTGTTAACCACGAATAATACAAATTACACGAATAAGGTTTGCATTTTGTCATTTGTCAGATTTGTCAGATTTGTGGTTCAAAAAACACGCATTTGAGGTTTTATTAACCACGAATTGAACAAATTTCACGAATAGAATATGCATTTATTATTCGTCAGATTCGTTATATTCGTGGTTCAAAAAACACGCATTTGAGGTTTTATTAACCACGAATTGAACGAGATTCGCCGAAGGCCCACTGACCAACGGGAAGTAATTATACGAATAAGGTTTGCATTTGTCATTCGTCAGATTCGTCAGATTTGTGGTTCCTAAAAACCGCTTGAGGTTATTTGCCACGAATTGGAGTCCGCATTCGTTATTCCGATTGGACAACGTCCCTCACGGGAACGTCAGAAATTCGGGGTCCACCTCGACGGCGGCCACCAGCAGGTTGGGGATGGCGACGAGCAGGCGGCGGCGGCGCGTGCCGCGGCACTTGAGCAGGCGGCCCTCGTAGCCGTCGAGCGTGCCGCCCACGATACGCACCC
Organism: bacterium; assembly: GCA_963637655.1. GTDB lineage: Bacteria > Bacteroidota > Bacteroidia > Bacteroidales > Bacteroidaceae > Prevotella. The sequence goes on from CAVHOL010000024.1 coordinate 1,514, forward strand.
GGCGGCCGATCATGTCGGGCGTGATCTCCTCGGGACGGAAATACTCGGGGGTTTCGACGGAGCGCACGGCCAGCATGAAGGTCTCCATCTCACGGTCGGAAACGGTCATCGGACGGCGGTAGCCGCCGCGCACGTAACGGTACTGCAGGGTGGGAATGCCGACCAGCAGGTCGTCGGTGGCCTCGCGCGTGGAGTGGATGAAGATAAGGTCGGGGATGTAGGGACAGGACTCGCGCACGCTCACCCCTCCGCGCTTCACCACCCGCTGCCGCAGCGGGGTGTACGTCTCCACCCCCAGCCCGGGCAATTGCCTGTAGGCGGGATTCAGGGCGTTGGGGCGCTTGAGGTCGCGCATCACAAACCAGTGTTTGTCGCTATCGTTGTCTGTCTCCACGTATTTTCTTTTGTTGCAGGGCGGTACAGTAAAGATGGCCGCCGCAAATCATTGTTGTATGTCGGGTGATCTCCACCTGTACGGCAGAAAATGCCCGACGGCGCCACAGTAGGTGCGGTGTCTCACCGCACAGCAGCGGGTCTGGGGTTAGGGACAAATCGTCTAGTCCTGCTCAAATGCGCAAAACACGACAAATCAAGCAGTTACCTATTTTTCTCACACCAGTTGCAGCATCCTCGTACAAACGTATGCCACTATCCTTGCAGATGATAGGGTCGACAGTCATCCTTTATTTGTTGCGGGACATGCCGGCACCCTTGGGACCGGCGATTGTCCACACGCAGAGCGCCCGCAGAGTACGGGCACTCTACTCCATCTTGCAAAGGTAGGCGTTTCTTGTAAAAATAAGTTTGGGGGAATTGACGTTTTATATGTTTTTAACAAATAAAAAATACCGAAGAACGGACGGGAAACGGGGAAACAACCAGTCCCGTAGGGGATTTTACATGCAACGACACCAATGGAAATTCGCAACCAGCGAGTCCCGTAGGGACGACATAATATAGGATAGGGCCTCGGCCCTATTCAAATGGGCATCTCAAACATTGCCCCTGTAGGGGGCGTATAATTCAACCCTCCCTGTCACTTTAATTATGCGCCCCTACAGGGGCAACGTTTGTATAGACCATTTGAGATAGGGGCTTGCCCCTATCCTATACTATGTCGCCCCTACGGGGCTTTGCGCACAAAAAAAGTGTCACCACTCTCAGCGAGCGATGACACAAATCCTATGTTTAACCTTTGAATAAATTTCAAAACGAATGAAGAGCCTCACGGTCTTCATTGTCATCCGTTAAACAATCGTTCAATTTACCTTAAACCTAATAACTAAAAACCTAAATCTATTACTACTAACCTAAACAATCTATTAACCTTTTGACGATGCAAAGGTACGACGGATTGTACGTTTCTCCAAACTTACGGGCAAGAAATCCGCAGTTTTTAGTTTCTTTTTTGATTTAAATCAGAAAACTGTGTACGAACACAACACTTTTTTAACATTCGCCGCCGGGCGTTCAGATTTGTTTAGAAAAGGCGGCCGGGCCTCGCCCTACCCTATCGGCGACACACGCCACCAACACGAAAACCAGCACAAACGGAGATACGGCAGCGCCCATCACGCCCGCCGGACGCCGCCGGAATAGTACAAAGGCCTTGTACGATCGCTACAAAGGCCTTGTACTGACGCTACAAAGGCCTTGTACGAAGACTACAAGGCCCTTGTACGGACTGTACAAGGACCTGTGAAAAATATAGTAAGGGCAAAATAACATACCAAGCCCCGTAGGGGCGGCATAATATAGGATAGGGGCTTCTTGCTTAGGCAAGCGACAAAGTCAAGCGGCCCCTATCTTTCCAAGACGTCCAACACATTGCCCCTGTAGGGGGCGCATAATTTAAATGACATGGAGGGTTGAATTATGCGCCCCCTACAGGGGCATCGTTTGCGTAATCCATCGAAGATAGGGGCGAGCCCCTATCCTATAATATGTCGCCCCTACGGGGCTATGTGCACATGAAAAATACACCTACGGGGCTATGCGCACTACAAAAAAACATCTACGGGGCTATGTGCACACGAAAAATACACCTTCGGGGCTATGCGCATATATTTCATATTCCTCTTACGGCACTATGCCGAATGCCCCGCAATAAACCGCCGCATGTCGTCGGTCTTGGCGAGCACGCTCTCGAAGAGCCGCCACTGGTTGCGGGCGCGCACGAGGTTGTGCTCGGGGTAGGCGCACTTCCAGTAATGGTCGCCCGAGAGGTAGTCCCACAGGAAGCGCACGCTCTGCATATAGGGGAAGAGGGCGGCGGCGTAGGGCAGGTACTCGCGCTCGACGGGCGTGAGGAAGGAGGCGGTGGAGGTGAGATAGCCGTCGGTGAAGGCACGGAAGATGTCCATGCGGAAGTCGACGCGGTCGAGGTCGGGACAGTCTTCGGCCACGGTGTTGGCCGAGGAGCGCAGGAAGTCGCCGTAGTCGGAGAACACATAGCCGGGCATGGTGGTGTCGAGGTCGACCACGCAGAGCACCTCGCCCTGCTCGTCGAACATGACATTGTTGACCTTCGTGTCGCAGTGGCAGACGCGCAGCGGCAGACGGCCCTCGGCGGCCAGGGTCTCCACGGCGCACATGTCGTGGATGTGGCGGTCGATGGCCTCGAGGAAGGGGCGCACGCCCTCCACGCGCCCTGCCCTGTCGGCGGCGACGGCCTCAGACAGCTGGCGGTAGCGCAGGCCCATGTTGTGGAAGTCGGGGATGGTCTCGCCAAGACGGTCGGGCAGGTCGGAGAGCATGGCCTCAAACTGTCCGAAGGCGAGTCCGGCAGAGTGCGAGGAGGCCTCGTCGACCACATCGATGGTGCGGGCGCGGCTGATGAAGACCGACACGCGCCAGTACTGTCCGGCCTCGTCGCGCCAGTAGGTCTTGCCGCCGTCGGCGGGGATGAAGCGGAGCACGCGGCGGTCGATGTCGCTGACGCCGGCGGCCAGCAGTTTTCCGCGGATATGGCGGGTGACGGCCTCGATATTGCGCTGCAGGAGGTCGACGTCGGTGAAGACACTGTCGTTGATGCGCTGCAGCACATAGTCGGGCGCACCGGCCTCGGCGGTGGTCACACGGTAAGTATCGTTGATGAGCCCTGCACCGAGGGGAGCGACGTCGGAGACGGTGCCGGAAAGGGAGAAGTGCGCGAGCACGCCGCGCAGACGGGAGTTATCGTTCATATAGGGTATCGGATTTTTGGTCTTGCGGCGCAAATGTAGGACTTTAATTCCGTAACTGCAAAGAATTGCGGAAGAAAAAACACAATAATATATAGTGATGCACGTTTATACACACAAGGCGGGTTCTAAAAAGAACACGCCACAATAGCACGACGGGCCACACTTGTGCACCGTCGCGAAGAAAAAAAACGAAAAACCGCAAGACACATGAAGAAAATTCTACTCACCGCGCTCCTGCTCGCAGGCTTGGCCACCAGCGCCGGCGCACAACTCCTGTACAAGATCTCGGGCAACGGCCTGGCCGCCCCCTCCTACGTCATCGGCACCCACCACCTGGCCAACGTGAGCTTCGTGGAGAAGATACCCGGCGTGAAGGACGCGCTCACCGCCACCGAGCAGGTGTACGGGGAGCTCAACATGGACCTCATGAGCAACGCCGACACCATCGCCGCCTTCACCAAGAAGATGATGCTGCCCGAGGGACAGAGCCTCAAGACCGTGCTCGACGACGCACAGTACAAGAAGCTCGACGCCTTCCTCAAGGAGTATATGGGCGTGGGACTGGGCAGCCCGATCGTCTTCAACCAGTTCGGCAAGATGTCGCCCGCCTACCTCACCACCCAGCTCGAGGTGCTCGTCTTCCTGCAGCACCACATGGGCGACTTCGACCCCTCCAGCTCCTTCGACCAGTACTTTCAGGCACAGGCCAAGAAGAACGGCGAGCCGGTGGGCGGACTGGAGACCTACGCCTTCCAGGCCGGACTGCTCGGCGGCGAGCCGATGGACCGCCAGGTCACCGGACTGATGTGCCTCATCGACAACGTGCAGGCCACCTCTGACCTGCTCGACGAGATGACCGACGCCTACTACGCCCAGAACCTCGAGGCCGTGAAGACCGCCATGGACAAGCAGATCAGCGCCAGCTGCGCCACCACCCCCGAGGAGAAGGCCGCGATGATCGACAACCGCAACGCCGACTGGGCCGCACGCATGCCCGCCATCATGCAGGGCAAGCCCACCTTCTTCGCCGTAGGCGCTGGACACCTGCCCGGCGAAAAGGGTCTGCTGCAGCTCCTCACCGACGCCGGATATACGGTGGAGGGAGTGAAGTAGAGCATCGCAGGAAATTATGTGAAGGACAGCCCCGCAGGAGACATTATGGTCCCTGTCAAGGAGAAAAGGGGCAGCGTGCCGATGTTGCACCCAAACGGGGTGAAACATCGGCACGTTCATAGCAGGGGGCGGCGCCGAAACGCCCATAGCAGGGGCCAGCGCCGGAACACACATAGCAGGACAACGCACGGAAGCGGTACACATCCCAGCCCTGCAGGGGCGTGACGACCGCAGCCCAGGGTAAGGACGGCGCGAAGCGACGGACGCCACCCTGGGTTTCATGTCCGCAGCATACGGCTGGCCTACAGGGTCAGCACAACAAATAATATGGTATTGTGGTGACCCTACAGGCCACCCGTCCTCCCCGCCGTGTGAAAACCCAGGGTGACGCTCCGCGGCTGTCGCCGCTCCGCTTACCCTGGGCTACGGTCGTTACGCCCCTGCAGGGCTGGGAGATGCAATGCCTCATTGCGCCGTTCAGATGAAGTTGAATTCGAGACCTAAAGCCGAAAATCATACCGACTTGAGGTTTCACCGTCACATAGCGCGGAAAAAATTTTGAAAACTCGCACAAAAACCGTACATTTGCCCCTGTACCGCCGTCTGCGGCACAGGGGCAAATGCCATAACGGGGATATCCGCTACGGCACCCCGGACAAAGAGGACAAAACCTAAAACAAAAATACTATGAGCGTAAACAGCAAGAAAAACCGCGCACGCCGCGCCAAGAAAGAGGAAGAAGAAGGAAAGAATGTCGTGAAATGGATCTTCTGGACCCTCATCGTCCTCGCCGTCGCATACCTCGGCTACATCATCTACATACAATGAGCGGACTGGAGATAGAACGCAAGTTTCTCGTGCACAAGGGCGAGGAATACAAGCGCGACGCCTACGCCAGCAGCCACATACGCCAGGGATACATACCCTGCGAGGGCGCGACGGTGAGGGTGCGCACACGCGACGACCGCGCCTACCTCACCATCAAGGGACGGTCTGACGAGCGGGGACTGTCGCGCTACGAGTTTGAGAAGGAGATCACCGCCGACGAGGCCGGACACCTGCTCCGCCTCTGCCGCGGAGGGGTCATCGACAAGCGCCGCTACCTCGTCAGGAGCGGGCAGCACACGTTTGAGGTCGACGAGTTCTACGGCGACAACGCCGGACTCGTCATGGCCGAGGTGGAGCTGGGCAGCGAGGACGAGCCGTACACCAAGCCCGCATTCGTGGGCATGGAGGTCACCGGCGACCGCCGCTTCTACAACTCACACCTGCTCACTCACCCTTTCTCCGCCTGGCGCGATACGCTACCAGAAGAATACCGATAAGCAGGCCGATGGTCGCACCGACGGCATTGGCCGCAAAGTCGAGCCAGTCGCCGCTGCGCCGTCCGCCCGTACAGTAAGCCTGCAGCAGTTCGATAAGACCGCTCATCAGCACCGGCGCCAGCCATGCCCCGGCAAGAATGCGCGGCCAGGAGACGTGCGCATGGCGGCGCAGGTACTCCAGCCATATCGTGGCGCACGTGCCGCCGTACATGGCGAAGTGCGTCCACTTGTCGGCAAACGGCACCTCGGAGAGCGGTGTCTGCGGCACGGGCATGAAGCACAGCACCCAGATGATGAGGACGTAGAAGGAGGAAACGGGGTAATTGCGGACCAACTTGTATACAAACTCCATAATTTTGCTAACTTTTATACTGCAAAAGTAGAGAATATTTTATACTTTTGCATAAGATTTCTTACATTTTTTTGATTATGGCAGAAGAGAGAGCAAAATTTGGTAGCAAACTGGGAATCATTCTCGCCACAGCCGGCAGTGCAGTCGGATTGGGTAACGTGTGGCGGTTCCCCTACATGGCCGGCGAACACGGTGGCGCCGCCTTCATCCTCCTGTATATCGTATGCGTACTGGTGCTGGGCATACCCTGCATGGTAAGCGAGTTTATCATCGGCCGCCGCGGAGCGTCCAACACCGCACGGGCCTACAACCGCATGGCCAACGGCACGCCGTGGAAGTATATCGGACTGATGGGCGTGCTGACCGGATTTCTCATCACCGGCTACTACGCCGTGGTCTCCGGCTGGTGCCTGCAGTACATCTTCGCCGCCGCTACCGGCAGCCTCAGCGGGTCGCCCGCAGAGGTCAAGCAGTACTTCGCCGACTTCTCCTCGTCGCCCGTGGCACCGGTCATCTGGACCTTCGTCATCATGGGCATCACCCACTTCGTCATCATCCACGGCGTGAGGGGCGGCATAGAGCGCGCCTCGAAGATGCTCATGCCCACCCTGTTTGTGCTGCTCATCGTATCGGTAGTGGCCGCCTGCATGCTGCCCGGCTCGTCGCGGGGCGTCGCCTTCCTGCTCAAGCCCGACTTCTCGAAGGTGGACGGCGGCGTGTTTCTCGGTGCGCTCGGACAGTCGTTCTACTCGCTGAGCATCGGCATGGGCTGCCTCTGCACCTACGCCTCCTACTTCACCCGGCAGACCAGGCTGGTACGGTCGGCCACACAGATCACGGTCATCGACACGCTCGTGGCCGTGCTCGCCGGACTGGTGATCTTCCCCGCCGCCTTCTCGGTGGGCATCAATCCCGACAGCGGCCCGTCGCTGGTATTCATCACCCTGCCCAACGTGTTCAACCAGGCCTTCGCGTCAGTGCCCGCCGTGGGCTACATCGTGGCCGTCGTGTTCTACGCCCTGCTGTCGCTGGCCGCACTGACCTCGCTCATATCCCTGCACGAGGTGAGCACCGCCTTCTTCTACGAGGAACTGCACATCACGCGGAAGTCAGGCGCGACGATCGTCAGCACGGTGTGCTGCATCATCGGCGTGTTCTGCTCGCTGTCGCTTGGCCCGTGCAAGGAATTCCAGGTCTGCGGCAAGAGCCTGTTCGACTTCTTCGACTTCCTCACCGGACAGATACTCCTGCCCCTGGGCGGATTCTTCACCTGCCTCTTCATGGGCTGGTACGTCAAGAAAGACATCATACGCGACGAGCTGACCAACGGCGGCACCCTGCGCACCAGACTGCTCGGGCTCTACCTCTTCTTCATGAGGGTGGTGTGCCCGATAGCCATCGCCGTCGTCTTCCTCAACCAGCTGAACATCATCTGACCCACACTGAACATCATCTGACGCAAACCGACAAACGCCCCACATGACCACCAAGGAATTTTTCTACCTCATCCGCGCCGAACGCAAGATCGTCGTCACCGTAGCGGCGCTCGCCGCCGTCGCCATCGCCCTGCTCTTCGTGCTCGGCGACAACACCGACGACACTCCGGCCGACACTCTTACTGCAGACACCGGCACGAGGCAGACAACGCAACGGCGCCAACAGACAGAAAAGATCTACACCTACGCCGTGGAGGAGGTGCGGCCAGAGCGGTTTGACTTCGACCCCAACACGGCCGACAGCACCGCCCTGCTGCGCCTCGGACTGCAACCCTGGCAGGTGCAGGCGATCTACAAGTACCGCGCGCACGGCGGCGTGTACCGCACACCGGCCGACTTCGCCCGCGTCTACGGGCTCACCGCCAAGCAGTACCGCGAGCTCGAGCCCTACATCCATATCAGCGACGACTACCGTCCCGCCGCCGACCTCGTCGCCGGACGCACCGCAGAAGCCTCCCCCGACACCGCACGCCGTCCCCACAAGATCGGCGACAGCGAGCGCGTCGACGCCAACACCGCCGACACCGCCCTACTGCAGCGCGTGCCGGGCATCGGACCGTACTACGCCCGGCAGATTGTGTACCGCAGAAAACAGCTCGGCGGGTTTGCCGACGTGGCGCAGATGAAAGAGATCGAAGGATTTCCCGAAGCCTCGCTCCGCTACTTCACCGCCTCGCCCGGACATGTCACCCGGCTGAAGGTGAACAGGCTCACGCTGGCCGAACTGCGCCGCCACCCCTACATCAACTTCTACCAGGCCCGCGCCATCACCGACTACCGCCGCACCAAGGGTCCGCTGCGCAGCCTCGACGACCTGCGCCTGCTGCGCGAGTATTTCAGCGAGCAAGACCTCAAACGGATCGAGCCGTATGTGGAGTTTTGAGGGGGAAGGCGTGAGAGGTGTAAGGAAAAACACAAAAGCCCCGTAGGGTGTTCAAAATCCGCATTTTTTTAGTAGGTGCGGTGTTCCACCGCACAGTGAGGAGGACAAGCCCCGTAGGGGCGACATAATACAGGATAGGGTGAGGGAAAAACCGAGGACGCAACGGCCCCAGCCCGCAAGCCGGCAGTACACATACCAGCCCTGAAAGGGCGTAACGATCCCAGCCCAGGGTGAGCGGAGCGGCGACAGCCGCAAAGCGTAACCCTGGGTTTCCAAATCCGCGAATACCGGCTGGCCTGAAAGGTCAGCACAACTGAAGGTGTATTGTGGTGACCTTACAGGCCACCCTGCACACACCCACGCAAAACCCAGGGTTACGCTTTGCGGCTGTCGCCGCTCCGCTTACCCTGGGCTGCGGACGTTACGCCCCTGCAGGGCTGGTATATATGACATACTCTTGCGTTGTTTCTACGGGGCTGGTATATGCGTTTGCGACGGTCCTGCAGAGATGCAAAATGCAGCATCGCATGCCACAAGCCCCTACGGGGCTGGGGAACCCTTGCTGTGCGGTGAGACACCGCACCTACTATATCTGGCGTCAGAACCGCGTCATAAACTCGATGACCACCTTGTCCCGCTCCGACGGCTTGGCCACGGCCCCGTCGCGATAAAAGTACTTCTCGTAGTTGAGCCGGATGTCGCTGACGAACGGTTTTTTCAGGCTCAGCGTCACGCCGCCCGTGAGACGGGAGCGCTGGTAGTCGTTGACGACCAGGCGGCTGACCTTCGCGCCCGACGCATCGGTGGTCTCTGAAGCGGTACCGTCGCTATGGTCGCCCATATAGTCGAAGCGCACAAGCGGAGTGACGCAGCGCAGCAGGCCCTTGCGCACGGGAATGTCGTAACTGACAAACGAGTCGAAGGCATGCACGTTGTGGAACGCATCGCGGTCGTAGTGCTTGAAGAGATACTCGGCCTCGATGTGCCAGCCCTTCGACTGCCAGTAGGCACCGGCGTCGTACATCATCACGCCCACATGCTCGGGCTTGATCTTCTGCACGCTCAGCGTGAGGTTGAACCCATGGGGGAAGAACATCTGCGCCTTGGCCGAGAAATTGACGTTCTTCGTCCAGAAATTCTTCTGGTTGGTCAGTCCGCTGCCGTTGAAAAGTCCGCCCTCGAGGATGATGGGGAACCCGACATTGGCCGTATAGCCGACCACGGCACCCACGTCGCGCACATTGCCCACCTGCTTGGCGATAAAGGAGCGGTTGGCAAAGTACTGCTGGTGGGGCGAGCGGTGGGCGTCGATGGTGAAGGGCACGCGCATCTGTCCGATGGTGAACTGGCCCGTCTCGAGCCACTTCAGCCGCGTGTAGGCGTCGAGCATCTTGATCTGGCCCTCGTCGCTGAGGTCGATCTCGGCCTTGTAGCTCACGCGGGGCGTCACGTTGCCGTCGACACTCACGCGGGCATTGCGCACCTCGAAACGCCCTTCGCCCTCCTCAGTCTGATACTCGTACTTGCTGCGGATGGTACCGTGGATGTGGGGAAGATACTTCTTGGCGCCGTCCTCCTGCTGGGCAAGGGAGGGGACGCAGGCCGAAAACAAAAGCAGGGCGGCCAAAAGCGGGGCGCGCATAGGGCGCAGTGTCGTCATATTCATTATATTGTAAGTTTTTGTTTCCGGCTGCAAAGGTCGGCACGCGATATTGCAATACAGAAAAGACCGGGTGACATATATATGACAGACCTGTGACAAAAGCGTGACAACCTGACAAGCACAAACACTACCGGCGGACGGACAGAAAAGCGCCGCCACACCCTGTAACACCTTTGTAATACTATCGTCACACGGTCACAACACATATTGCCTGTGAAAAGCACTAACTTTGCACCGTCGCCGGACACAACACATCCCGACACACAATTCAGGACACATACATTTATTATGAAAGAAATCAAGAAGGCCATACTGGGAGCCATCAAGAAGAACGAGAAACGTGAAGACAAGTTTGAAAATCTCGTACTCCACCTCGCCCTAAAGAAACTCAAAGGCGCACGCCACGACGACGACGGCGTAGTCTACTCCAAAAGCGGACGGCGCGTCATCATGGCCGCCAAGACCCTCGAAGGACACTACACCGTCGCCGAAGGCACGGAGCGCATAGAGGACGATGCCTTCTGGGGATGCGCCTTCGTCACGGGCATCGACCTGCCGCAGACCCTCAAGGAGATCGGCAACGAGGCCTTCGCACGCTGCATATCGCTCAAGTCGGTCACCATACCCGAGAGCGTGGAGAGACTGGGGCACAACCCGTTTGTGGGACTCGACAGCGACACCGTGAAATGCCTCTCGCCCCACTACGCCATAGAAAACAAACTGCTCTACACCGCCGACCGCCACGAGGTGGTGGCCTCCCTCACCGACGCCGCCCTCATCATCCTGCCCAAGACCGTCGGGACCATCGGCAGCCAGGCCTTCACCCGCCGCCACGCACTCAAGAAGGTGGTCATACCCGAAGGCGTGGCCGTCATCGGCGACGACGCCTTCTCCGACTGCGAAAGCCTCGAGGAGATCACCATACCCGCCTCGGTCAGAGAGATCGGCGACTACGCCTTCGCCGAGTGCGACAGCCTCAAGAAGGTGACCTTCGCCGGAGAAGTGAAGCGCCTCAGCCGCCACATCTTCTCCGACTGCGACAGCCTCACCTCCATCGTCGTGCCCGCCGGCACCGCCGACCTCTACCGCAAGCAGCTCCACATACCCGCCGACAGCGACCTCATCGTCAGCGAATACGGACAGGCCGCCGAACCGTCAGAAAAAGAAAACACGAATAGCGACAAAGACAAGAAGGACGAAGGCGGGAAAAAGGCCGACAAGAAAAAGAAGGGCGACAAGAAAAAGAAGACCGGAACCGCACCCGAAGAGGGAAACACCCCCGAAAAGGACAACACCTCCGAAGCCTGACACGACGGCCAGAGACCCTACCCTACCGACAGGGGCGGACCACCCCGCCGCCCCACAACCTACACCACTATGGGAAAAGCAAAAGAAGCCAAGACAGAGACCTACGTCGAACGCGACGTCAGCTGGATGTACTTCAACCACCGCATACTCCAGGAAGCCAAGAAGCCGCAGGTGCCGCTGATGGAACGCCTGTCGTTCCTGGGCATCTACTCCAACAACCTCGACGAGTTTTTCCGCGTGCGCGTGGCCTCGCTCAACCGCCTCGCTGACAGCGAACGGCTCAGCGCAGCCAACCAGAAGACCGTCAAGCGCACCATCAAGACCGTCAACCGGCTCAACGAGGAGTACAGCCGCGAGTACACCGCCGCCATACACGAGGTGTTTGCCGAGCTCGAGAAGAAAGGCATACGCCTCGTCGACGAAAAAAGCCTCAGCCCCGCACAAAAACAATACCTCCGCCAACTGTACTACGACAAGCTCAACGGCTCTACCAACCCGATATGGCTCACCGCCATCGACGACCTCAACACCCTCGAGGACAACCGCATCTACCTCGTGGTGAAGAAGGCGCACGTAGACGACAAGAAGGTGAAGTACGCCATCATCAAGGTGCCCGACCGCGTGTTCGGACGCTTCATACAAGTGCCCGCAGAGGGCGACGGCGCCGACATCATGTACCTCGACGACGTCATCCGCTTCTGCCTGCCCCTCATCTTCATCGGCACCAAGCCCAGCAGATACGAGGCCTACTCTTTCAAGTTCACCAAGGACGCCGAGATGGAAGTCGACAACGAGGGCGACTACGGCACCATGGAGAAAATAGCCCTGGGCGTGAACAGCCGCAAGAAAGGCTCGCCCATACGCGTGATCTACGACCGCGAGATGCCCAAGGAGATGCAGAAGCGCATCCTCGAACGGCTCAACGTGCGCGAGCTCGACACCTCGCTGCCCTCCGGACGCTACCAGAACCACAAGGACCTCATGCGGTTCCCCGACTGCGGACAGGCCGGACTGCGCTATGCGCGCTGGCCGCAGATCATGAAGGACGAGTTTCTCAGCGAGGAAAGCATACTCGACCTCATCCGACGCAAAGACCGCTTCATACACGTGCCCTACCACTCCTTCGACTCCTATATCCGCGTACTGCGCGAGGCCGCACTCCGGCCCAGCGTCAAGGAAATCAAGACCACCCTCTACCGCTTGGCCAAAGACTCGAAAGTGGTGAAGGCCCTCATCTGTGCCGCACGCAACGGCAAGAAGGTGACGGCCGTCGTCGAACTGCTCGCACGCTTCGACGAGGAGAGCAACATCAAGTGGAGCAAGCGCATGCAGGAGGAAGGCGTCAACGTCATCTTCGGCGTCGAAGGGCTCAAGGTACACTCCAAACTGCTCTACATCAAGTCGACCAAGGGCGACATCGCCTGCGTGGGCACGGGCAATTTCCACGAGGGCAACGCCAAGGTCTACACCGACTACCTGATGATGACGGCACGGCCGCGCATCGTGAGCGAGGTGGCCAAGGTGTTCGACTTCATCGACCGCCCCTTCTCGCAGCTACGCTTCAGCGAACTGATGGTCTCGCCCAACGCCATGAAGACCAAGGTGCTGCGCCTGCTCGACACCGAGATCAAGAACGCCAGGGACGGCAAGGAAACCTGGGTGAAGATGAAGATCAACCACATCACCGACCCCGAGGTCGTCGCCAAGCTCTACGCCGCATCGAAAGCCGGCGTCCGCATCGACGCCCTCGTGAGAGGCAACTGCTCGCTGGTGCCCGGCATCGAGGGCATGAGCGAGAACATCCGCGTCAAGGGCATCATCGACCGCTACCTCGAGCACGCCCGCATACTCATCTTCTGCAACGGCGGACGCAACCGCTACTATATCGGTTCGGCCGACTGGATGCCCCGCAACCTCGGCAGCCGCATAGAAGTGATGGCACCCGTCTACGACGACGACATGCGCCGCGACCTGCTCCGCACCGTAGAGTACGGACTGCGCGACAACGTCAACGGACGCTGCGTAGACGGGCACGGCAACGACCCCCTGCCCGACCCCGCCGAAGGCGAAGCCCCCTTCCGCTCACAGGAAGAGCTGCACAAGGCCTACCTCGCCGAAAAGCAGGAAAGCGAAGCATAACCCACCATGGCGGGTTCTGAAATCCAGAACCCGCCACCTAAAAAAAACGACCCACATGGAACCCACCAATATCGCCGCCATCGACATCGGCTCCAACGGCGCCCGACTGCTCATCAAGCGCTTCGACGACGAGGCACCCGAATTCGAGCGCATCAGAAAAATCATGTTCATACGCGTACCGCTACGCCTGGGCAAGGACGTGTTCACCCTCGGCAAGATATCCAAGGAACGCTCGCGCATGATGATGCACATGATGAAAGGCTTCCGCGAGTTCATGCGCCTCTACGGCGTGCAGACCTACCGCGCCTGCGCCACCTCGGCCATGCGCGACGCCGAAAACGGCAAGAAGGTCATGCGCAAGATCGAGAAGGAGACCGGCATACGCCTGGAGATCATCCCCGGCGCAGAAGAAGCCGGACTGCTCTGCAACAACCTCGTCGAGAACACCGACAGCGCCGTAGGCAACTACGCCTACGTCGACGTGGGCGGCGGCAGCACCGAGATATCGCTCCTGCACGACGGCGTGCTCGCCGAAAGCCACTCCTTCAACATCGGCACCCTGCGCATGCTCTCCGGGTCGGTACAGGAGAAGGAGTGGCACCTCATGCGCCGCATGCTCAACGACTACGCCAAAGCCTTCCCCGACACGCGCATCATCGGGTCGGGCGGCAACATCAACCGCCTCTACAAGCTCATCGGCGGCAAGAACGCCGGCAAGCAGATCGACGTGGCACAGCTGCGCGACATGCACGCCCGCCTCTCCGTGCTCACCATCGAGGGACGCATGGAGAAATACGGACTCAAGGAAGACCGCGCCGACGTCATCATACCCGCCGGCGAGATCTTCATTGCCGTCGCCGACGCCCTCGGCTGCGACACCATCCTCGTGCCCAACATCTCGCTCGCCGACTCCATCGTCGACGGACTCTACCGCAGCCTGAAGGCCAAGGGCGAGGAGTAGGGACGGTGGAACATCGCGCAACCGGGAACAAGCGTTGGCACAACCGGGAACAAGCGTTGTACCCCCAGCCCCGTAGGGGCGACATAATATAGGATAGGGCCTCGGCCCTATCTTTACGGGACGACCATACATTGCCCCTGTAGGGGGCGCATAATTAAATTGAATTCGGGATGAATTATGCGCCCCCTACAGGGGCAACGTTTGAGATACCCGTTTGAGATAGGGCCGAGGCCCTATCCTATATTATGTCGCCCCTACGGGGCTGGGACCGTCACACCCTTCCGGGGATTTGCCGGTCCACCGTCTCTTGCATACGGGGCTGGTACCGCCACACCCCCACGGGACCTTTCCACAAAACCTTACACCGGGCATTTCCCCCTCAAAAACTATAGGCGGGTTCTAAAAATAATGCGTGGAATTTTTAGAACACGCCTTTATATCCCGTTTGCCGACACTTATCAGTCCATTTATTTGCCGTTCTCCACAGAAAAGTGTATTTTTGCAGTTGATACGCCACCTTCGGCGGCACACCCCGAAAGGAGTACGCCGAAAGTGCCGCATGCACACCTTGAGTGACAACAATAAAGAACGATAACAATACAACTTGCATGATTCTTTTCTTCAGAACCCCATCAGAGAGCGTGGTGGCCACAGCCTGCGACCATCAGCTCAACAATGACGAAATCAAGGAACTCAGTTGGCTCTTCGGCGAAGCGACACCCATCGAGGGCGAAAAAGTCGAGGGCTTCTATGTAGGCCCGCGCCGCGAAATGATCACCCCATGGAGCACAAATGCCGTCGAGATCACCCAGAACATGGGTCTTGGCGGCATTTCGCGTATAGAGGAATACTTCCCCGTGAGCAGCGCCGACGCCGAGCACGACCCCATGCTGCAGCGCATGTACACGGGGCTCGACCAGCGCATCTTCACCGTCGACCACCAGCCCGAGCCCATCAAGCACGTCGAAAACCTCGAGGAATACAACGAGCAGGAAGGACTCGCCCTCTCGCCTGAGGAAATGGAATACCTGCACAAGGTAGAAAAGGAAGTGGGACGGCCCCTGACCGACAGCGAGATCTTCGGTTTCGCACAGATCAACTCCGAGCACTGCCGCCACAAGATCTTCGGCGGAACGTTCATCATCGACGGCAAGGAGATGGAGTCGTCGCTCTTCGCGCTCATCAAGAAGACCACCAACGAAAACCCCAACAAGATACTGTCGGCCTACAAGGACAACGTAGCCTTCGCACAAGGCCCCACCGTAGAGCAGTTCGCGCCCAAAGACCAGAGCACCTCCGACTACTTCGAGGTGAAAGACATCGAGAGCGTCATCTCACTCAAGGCCGAGACCCACAACTTCCCCACCACCGTAGAGCCCTTCAACGGCGCAGCCACCGGCACCGGCGGCGAGATACGCGACCGTATGGGCGGCGGCGTCGGATCGTGGCCCATCGCCGGTACAGCCGTCTACATGACCGCCTACCCCCGCCTGGCCGACGACGAGAAGAACATACGCGACTGGGAACAGCTGCTCCCCGTACGCCAGTGGCTCTACCAGACCCCCGAACAGATACTCATCAAGGCCTCCAACGGCGCCTCCGACTTCGGCAACAAGTTCGGCCAGCCGCTCATCTGCGGTTCGGTGCTCACCTTCGAGCACAAGGAGGGCGACGAGCGCTACGCCTACGACAAGGTCATCATGCTCGCCGGCGGCGTAGGCTACGGCACCAAGCGCGACTGCCTCAAGAAAGAGCCGCAGAAGGGCAACAAGGTCGTCGTCGTGGGCGGTGACAACTACCGCATCGGACTCGGCGGCGGATCGGTATCCTCCGTCGACACCGGACGCTACTCCAACGGCATCGAGCTCAACGCCGTGCAGCGCGCCAACCCAGAAATGCAGAAGCGCGCCTACAACCTCGTGCGCGCCCTCTGCGAGGAAGAGGTCAACCCCGTGGTCAGCATACACGACCACGGATCGGCCGGCCACCTCAACTGCCTCTCCGAACTGGTAGAGGAGTGCGGCGGCGAGATCGACATGACCCAGCTCCCCATCGGCGACAAGACCCTCTCGGCCAAAGAGATCATCGCCAACGAGAGCCAGGAGCGCATGGGACTGCTCATCGACGAGAAACATATCGAGCACGTGCGCCGCATCGCCGAGCGCGAGCGCGCCCCGCTCTACGTGGTCGGCGAGACCACCGGCGACGCCCACTTCTCCTTCAAGCAGGGCGACGGCGTGAAACCCTTCGACCTCGACGTGGCCCAGATGTTCGGCCACTCGCCCAAGACCGTCATGCGCGACGAGACCGTAGAGCGCCACTATGAGGACGTGGCCTACACGAGCGACCGCCTCGACGAGTACGTGGAGCGCGTGCTCCAGCTCGAGGCCGTAGCCTGCAAGGACTGGCTCACCAACAAGGTCGACCGCTCCGTGACCGGCAAGATCGCCCGCCAGCAGTGCCAGGGACAGATACAGCTCCCGCTGAGCGACTGCGGCGTGGTAGCCCTCGACTACCGCGGACACAAAGGCATCGCCACCGCACTCGGACACGCACCCCAGGCCGGACTGGCCTCGCCCGAAGCCGGCAGCGTGCTCTCCGTAGCCGAAGCGCTCACCAATATCGTATGGGCACCGCTGGCCGAAGGCCGCACAAGCCTCTCGCTCTCCGCCAACTGGATGTGGCCCTGCCGCTCGCAGAAGGGCGAGGACGCCCGCCTCTACTCCGCCGTACAGGCCCTGAGCGACTTCTGTATAGCCATCGGCGTCAACGTGCCCACCGGCAAGGACTCCCTCTCCATGTCGCAGCAATATCCCAACGGCGAGAAGATCATCTCCCCGGGAACCGTCATCGTCAGCGCCGGCGGCGAGGTGAGCGACGTGCGCCACGTCGTGTCGCCCGTACTCGTGGCCGACAAGAACTCCTCGCTCTACCACGTCGACTTCTCCTTCGACGAGCAGCGGCTCGGCGGCAGCGCCTTCGCACAGAGCCTCGGCAAGGTAGGCGACGACGTGCCCACAGTGAAGAACGCCGACTACTTCGCCGACTGTTTCGACGCCATACAGGAGCTCATCGCCAAGGGATGGATCATGGCCGGACACGACATCAGTGCCGGCGGTCTCGTCACCACCCTGCTCGAGATGTGCTTCGCCAACAAGGAGGGCGGTCTGCACATCAACCTGCACAACCTCGCCGGCGACGACATCGTGAAGATGCTCATGGCCGAGAACCCCGGCGTGGTCATCCAGGTGAGCGACAAGTACCGCGACGACTTCCGCGACTTCATGGAGGAGCACGGCATCGGCTACGCCAAGATCGGCTACCCCACCCCGAAGGAGCGCACCCTCGTCGTCAAGAAGGACGAGTACACCCACACCTTCGACATCGACCGTCTGCGCGACGTATGGTACAAGACCTCCTACCTGCTCGACCGTGACCAGAGCATGAACGGATGCGCCGCCAAGCGCTACGCCAACTACAAGAAGCAGCCCGTGGAGATGCACTTCCACGACGGCTTCAAGGGCACGCTCGGCAGCTACGCCATCTCCGCCGACCGCCGCAAGCCCACCGGCGTCAAGGCCGCCATCATCCGCGAGAAGGGCACCAACGGCGAGCGCGAGATGGCCTACTCGCTCTATCTGGCAGGCTTCGACGTGAAGGACGTCATGATGACCGACCTCATCAGCGGACGCGAGACGCTCGAAGACATCAACATGATCGTCTTCTGCGGCGGCTTCTCCAACAGCGACGTGCTCGGCTCGGCCAAGGGCTGGGCAGGCGCCTTCCTCTTCAACCCCAAGGCCAAGGAAGCCCTCGACAAGTTCTATGCCCGCGAAGACACCCTCTCGCTCGGCATCTGCAACGGCTGCCAGCTGATGGTGGAGCTCAACCTCATCAACCCCGAGCACGAGCACCGCACCCACATGCTGCACAACGACTCGCACAAGTTTGAGAGCACCTTCCTCGGCGTGGAGATACCGCAGAACGACAGCGTGATGTTCTCCAGCCTCAGCGGCGACCGCCTCGGCATCTGGGTAGCCCACGGAGAAGGCAAGTTCTCGCTGCCCGAAGGCGAAGAGAACTACAACATCGTGGCCCGCTACGCCTACAGCGAGTATCCCGGCAACCCCAACGGTTCCGACTACGCCGTGGCCGGCATCTGCTCGAAGGACGGACGCCACCTGGCCATGATGCCCCACCTGGAGCGCGCCATCTTCCCCTGGCAGAACGCCTGGTACCCGGCCGACCGCCGCGAGGACGACGTCACACCTTGGATCGAGGCCTTCGTCAACGCCCGCAAGTGGGTGGAAAGCCACAAGAAATAACCTGTCCGGAACACACCGGACTTGAAAAAGCCGGGTCGCCCGCCCTGCCCGTTGACATACAGGCACAGGGCGGACGGTCCGGCCTTTTTCGTTTTTCCTCCTACGTTTCCCATTCCTCCCCCCAAAAAAGAAAAAAACACAAGCCCATTGCCTATGTCCAACATCTATACCGATGCCTTCAAGACCTTCTTCAAGATAGGCCTCTTCACCCTCGGCGGCGGATATGCGATGATACCCGTCATCGAAGAGGAGGTGGTAGACAAGCACGGATGGATCAGCCGGGAAGAGTTTCTCGACCTCATCGCCGTGGCACAGAGCTGCCCCGGAGCGCTGGCCATCAACATCAGCGTCTTCGTGGGATACAAGCTGCGCCGCCTGCCGGGTGCGCTCTGCACGCTGACGGGCACCGCCCTGCCCTCGTTTGCCATCATCCTGCTCATCGCCATGTTCTTCCACCGCTTCCAGGACAATGCCTTCGTGGCCGCAGCCTTCCGCGGCATACGCCCGGCCGTCGTCGCGCTGATCGCCGCCCCGACCTTCCGGCTGGCCAAGACCGCCCGCATCAGCCTTGCCAACTGCTGGATACCCATCGCAAGCGCCATGCTCATCTGGCTGCTCGACGTCAACCCCGTCTACGTCATCATCGCCGCAGCGGCAGGCGGATACCTCTACGGACAACTCATAAAACCGACAGAATGATATTCCTCAGACTCTTCTTCTCCTTCTTCCAGATAGGACTCTTCGGCTTCGGAGGCGGCTACGGCATGCTCTCGCTCATCCAGACCGAAACCGTGGCCAACAATGCGTGGCTCACCTCGGCCGAGTTTACCAATATCGTGGCCATCAGCCAGATGACACCCGGCCCTATCGGCATCAACGCCGCCACCTACTGCGGCTACACCGCCGTACACAATGCCGGCATGGGAGAGACGATGGCCATACTGGGCAGCCTCACCGCCACTGTCGCCCTTGTGCTGCCGTCGCTCATCCTGATGATACTCGTCTGCCGCACGCTGCTCAAGTACATGCAGACCCAGGCCGTGCAGAGCATCCTGTCGGTACTCCGTCCGACCGTCGTGGGCATGCTTGCCGCCGCCGCGCTGCTGCTCATGACGCGCGAGAACTTCTCCTCGCCCACGGTCAACGCCTGGCAGTTCTGGATCAGCGTCTTCCTCTTCGCCGCCACCTACTTCGGGACGAAGGTAGTCAAGGTAGGCCCCGTCAAGATGATCGGCCTTGCCGCCTTTGCCGGCATCATGCTGCTGTACTGAGAACAGCGGAAAGAACACCCGCACTACAGGACACAAAAAAAGCGGCCAATATACATTCACCTCGAGCAACAGGCTGAGCCTTGCGGTGATGTATATTGGCCGCTTTTTTGTGCGGTTTTCCCCTTCGGGCGACGGTGTGTCACCGGGGAGGGCTTTTCACTTCTTTCTTCCGAAATCTGCGGGCACCTCACCCCACTTTCCGGTCTCCCACTTGACGACCGTATTCTTCGGCTGGTGTGTGCGCAGCCACTGTTCGGCGCGGGCGATGATGGCGTAGAGCGGGGCCGTGGCAGCGGTGCGCGCAAGCTTGGTCTTGCACTGCTTCTTCCTCACCCACAATATGGCGTTGCGGCTGTCGGAATAGACGGTCTTGCCCGTGACACCCTGCTTTTCGAGCAAGGCGAGGGCATGGACGATGGCCAGGAATTCGCCGATATTGTTGGTGCCGTGCACCGGGCCGAAGTGGAACACCTGCGCTCCGGTGGCCAGGTCGACGGCCTGGTACTCCATCGGACCGGGATTGCCGCTGCACGCCGCATCGACGGCCCAGGCATTGGCCGTGACCTCAGCGGGCAGGGGCAGAACGGTGTCGTTGCGCCACGAGGGGGGATTGGTGGGGAAAGTGTCTTGCATCGAACTTACTTGAGCACTACCTTGTGTGATTCAACGATATTGTTGGTCAGTTCGGCATTGACGATGTACACGCCCTTGGGCAGGCCTGCGGTAGAGATGGTGGAGGTCAGGTCGGCGGTGCGTATCTTCCGTCCGCCCAGGTCGTAGATCTCTATGCCCATGATGCCTTCCGACGAGCTGAGCGTGAGCACGCCCTCGCCGACAGTTATCCCGACGAGCGGCTCTACCTTCTTCGCATCGCGGATGGCGGTCAGCTGGCCTTCGGTCGTGCCCTGGAAGAACATCGATACGGGTATGTCGCCCTTTGCGCCTTCAAAGACAGCCTCGGGCACAGAGATGCGCACCTTGTGCTGTCCGGCCTTCACGGCGCCGAGGCGTATGATGCGGTTGTCGATGACATCGCCCGGGCACCAGTTGCTGAACGACTGCCACTCCTCGTCGGTATACTCGTAGGAGTTGTAGATCCAGTTGAACTGCGTATTGTATTTCCGGAAAGGTTCGCAGGAAGTGCGTCCGGGCTTGTAGACGAGGCTCAGCTTGTCGTCATAGTACACATAGTGCCAACGGCGGTTGTACTCCTCGCCGTCGCCGTAGGATCCGTGATTGGAGGTGACGAGCACGATATGGGCATCGGCGACGTCGCGCGGCACTTCGAAGGTATAGGTCTTGGTGGTCATCCCGATGGTGTCGGTGGCCTGCGGGTCGTAATTGTTGAGATTGAAGCCTTCGCCGTCAGACTTTTTCATGACTATCGGCACAAGCACGTCAGAGTCTATGAGTCCTGCCGCCGGCGTCGAGGTATGGAGAGTGAGCGATCCCTGGAACACGTCGCTGCGGTCTGCGCAGCCCTCTACAATCTCCTGTGCGCTGGAGGGGACGCCGAAGAGCTGGAACTCCATCCAGATATTGTATTTCTCGCGGATGGCGCGGTCGCGCAGTATCGCGCTCACATAGGAGATGTCATAGAAGTAGGGTACGGTGTCGGGCATCACGTTCTTGTTCATGAAGGGCGTGATAAACCGGCCCAGCTCTATGCGCTTATGGTAGGCGGGGGTGTACTTGGCGCTGTCTTTCTCGACGAAGGCGAGATTGATGTTGCCGATGCGGTCGTACTCGTCGCAGCATGCCTTGATGCATATGTTCATGGTCAGCGAGTCGCCGATGGAGTTGAGCTGCTCGTCGGTGAGGCGCACGGCATAGTTGGACGTGGTATGGCGGAGCACACCGTCGGCCTTGGCACTGTCGGGATTGTCCTTGAACCAATAGCCGTTGTAGAATACTACGGACTTGAAGACCGGGATGGTCTTGCTTTCGGCCGAGGCCTGCAGACAGGCTACAACAAGGAGAAGCCCTGCGAGCATAATCCGGAAAAAGGTCTTTTCTGTTTTCATAATCGGGTTAGTTTTTTAGGTGATGGTATAGTCTGCAATATAGTCTGCAAAAAAACTGAAGCCGGGCAAGCCGCACTGCGGTTCTGCCCGGCTCCGTATGGTCTGTTTGTGTGGACGGATGGGCCGTACTCTACATACGTTCGGGCACCTCGATGCCGAGGAGTGCCATACCGTTCTTGAGCGTCTTGGCCACGTTCTGCGCGAGCACCAGGCGCACCACCTTCTCCTCTGCGGTGTCGGCACCGAGGATGCTGTAGTCGTGGTAGAACTGGTTGAACTCCTTGGTCAGCTCGTAGCAGTAGTTGGCGATGCCGCTGGGCGAGTAGTCCTTGCCGGCCTGCTCTACGGCTGCACCGAACTCGCTGATCTTCTGTATGAGCTCGGTCTCCTTCTGGCAGAGCGGGGCATCCTCGCCGAGCGATGCGGGCAGCACGATGCCCTCGGCCTCAGCCTTGCGCATGATGGAGCGGATACGGGCGTAGGTGTACTGTATGAAGGGTCCGGTATTGCCGTTGAAGTCGATGGACTCTTCGGGATTGAAGAGCATGTTCTTGCGGGCGTCGACCTTGAGGATGAAGTACTTCAGGGCACCGAGTCCCACGATGCGGGCGATCTCGTCGCGCTCGGCTTCGGTCATGTCCTTGAACTTGCCCAGCTCCTCGCTGGTCTGCTTGGCGTCGGCCACCATGGCTGCGATGAGGTCATCGGCGTCGACGACGGTACCCTCGCGGCTCTTCATCTTGCCATTGGGCAGCTCTACCATGCCGTAGGAGAAGTGCACGAGCTCCTTGCCCCACTTGAATCCGAGGCGGTCGAGCAGTATGGAGAGTACCTGGAAGTGGTAGTTCTGCTCATTGCCCACGACGTAGATCATCTTGTCGATGGGGAAGTCCTTGAAGCGCATCTCGGCCGTACCGATATCCTGGGTCATGTAGACGCTGGTGCCGTCGGAGCGCAGGAGGAGCTTTTGGTCGAGCCCGTCGGCGGTAAGGTCGGCCCAGACGGAGTTGTCGGGCTTGCGGAAGAAGAGTCCCTTGTCGAGCCCCTCCTCCACCTTCTTCTTGCCTACGAGGTAGGTGTTCGACTCGTAGTATATCTTGTCGAATCCTACGCCGAGTGCCTTGTAGGTCTCGTCGAATCCGGCATACACCCAGTCGTTCATCTTCTGCCAGAGTGCGCGCACGTCGGCGTCACCCTGCTCCCACTTGACGAGCATCTCGTGGGCTTCCTTGATGAGCGGAGCTTCGGCCTTGGCCTTCTCCGTGGCGGCCTCCTCGTCCATGCCTTCGGCCACATACTGCGCGGTGAGTGTCTTCACCTCCTCGCGGTAGTGCTTGTCGAAGGCCACGTAGTAGTCGCCGATGAGGTGGTCGCCCTTCTTTCCGGCGGTCTCCGGGGTCTCGCCGTTGCCCCACTTGAGCCATGCGAGCATCGACTTGCAGATGTGTATGCCGCGGTCGTTGACGATATTGGTCTTGACCACCCGGTTGCCGTTGGCCTCCATGATCTGCGCCAGCGACCATCCGAGGAGGTTGTTGCGCACGTGTCCGAGGTGGAGGGGCTTGTTGGTGTTGGGCGAGGAGTACTCTATCATCACCAGCGGCGAGTCGGCCGTGGCGTGCTTCTCGCCGTAGGTCGGGTCGGCGTTGATGGCATTGAGCAGTCCCGTCCATGCGGCGTTGGAGACGGTGAGGTTGAGAAATCCCTTCACCACGTTGAATCCCTCGACGCTTGACTCATGCTCCTTGAGCCACTGTCCGATCTCGGTGGCGGTGTCTTCGGGCTTCTTCTTCGATATCTTGAGGAAGGGGAAGACGACGAGCGTGAGGCTGCCTTCAAACTCGCGCTTGGTCTTCTGCAACTGCACCATCTTGGCGGGCACTTCCTGCCCGTAAAGTTCCTTGACGGCCGTGAGAACAGCGCTGCTTATCTGATGTTCGATATTCATTTTTTTGTGATTGATGCGTTTATCCTGCAAAGTTAGCAATTTATCGCGAGAGCAGGGCAGAAAAGGGCAGAAAAGGGGGGCGTCTGCAGAAAACCGTGCGTGCGGAAATCAAAGCGCAATGACAGTCTGTCCGCTTCCGAAAAATCGCGGCCGTTCCCTGTCCGTTTCGCCAACAAATATTAAAAATGTGCAAGTCTGCCACTTTTTCATACCAAAAATGTGTATTTTTGCCGAAAAGTCATACCAACAGAATTTCCATGACAGAGATAAGAAGAGAAATCACAGACAGATTGCGGACATGGAAGGACAATCCCCGCCGCAAGCCCTTGGTGCTGCAAGGTGCACGCCAAGTGGGAAAATCGTGGGCGCTGAAGAAATTCGGCAGAGACGAGTTCGAAGACACCGTCTACATCAACTTCGACACAATGCCGGGCATAAAGGAAGACTTCAAGCGGACCAAAGAGCCCCGGAAACTCATCAGAATGATGGAGATCATGACGGGGAAAGCGATTTCACCCGACTCCACGCTCATCATCATGGACGAGATACAGGAGTGCAATGAGGCGCTGAACAGCCTGAAGTACTTTTGCGAGGAGGCCCCTGAATACGCTATCGTGTGCGCAGGTTCGCTTCTTGGAGTGGCGCTCAACCGGTCAGGAGCATCCTTTCCTGTGGGCAAGGTGGATTTCATGACGCTCTACCCGGTATCGTTTGCTGAATATCTGAGAGCGAGCGACGGGCATCTGTATCAAGCCTACCAGATGATCGATGAGGTAATGGCCATACCGGAGATGGTACACCAACAGTTGACAGACGCATACAAACTGTACCTTGTGCTGGGCGGTATGCCCGAGGCTGCAAGTATCTATCTTGACACTCACTCTTGGGATGAGGTAAAGACGGTGCAGGATGCCATACTCCAGTCATACGCTCTGGATTTTTCCAAGCATATCAACAACAAGGACATTCCGCGCGTATTCCAAGTCTGGGGCAATCTGCAGGACCAGCTGGCCCGTGAGGACAAGAAATTCCGTTACGGGGACATCCAGAAGGGAGGCAGAGCCCGTGAATATGAGGGCGCTATCGAGTGGTTGTGCCTGGCGGGACTGGTACACCGGGTAGCTGCGGTGGAAACGCCCCGGCTCCCGTTGTCTGCCTACCAAAAAAGCAATGCCTTCAAACTCTATATCAATGATGTGGGATTGTTGGGACGCAAATTTGACCTGGACGCACAAACGGTATTGACCAGCGACCGTCTCTTCACGGAGTTCAAAGGGGTCATGGCAGAGAACTATGTCCTGCAGGCACTGGTCCGCCAGTACGGGCACCAACACTACTATTGGACTTCGGGCAATACCGCAGAAGTGGAGTTTGTCCTGCAAGACAAAGGAAGGATTGTTCCGATAGAAGTGAAAGCGGAGAAAAACGTCACGGGCAAAAGTTTGTCATACTACCGCAAACAATATACGCCCCAACTTTCCATCCGCCTTTCTCTACGCAACATGCGAAAAGACGACGATCTGCTCTGCCTGCCATTATATCTGGCAGACAAGATAAAGGCGTTCTCTGAAAAATTATAGCTGTCTTTCTCCAATAGGAATTTTGTCGCAGTAAAAGGTAGGCTGTTCAAAATAAACATTTTTTACGAAATCGTTTTTTGTCTACTTTAAATATTCTAATTCGTTGATATACAAGGCTTTTCGATAGCCTCTTACAGCCATTTCATGTCGTATT
Organism: bacterium; assembly: GCA_963637655.1. GTDB lineage: Bacteria > Bacteroidota > Bacteroidia > Bacteroidales > Bacteroidaceae > Prevotella. Next base: position 27,241 of record CAVHOL010000024.1, read on the forward strand.
TTTATCTTGGTCGAAATCATGTTTTGCACACCCAGCCCCGTAGGGGCGGCATAATATAGCGTAGGGTTTCTTGCTGACGCAAGCGACAAAGTCGAGCGGCCCCTACGTTTTAGGGTTGTGTTTTGACCGTTGCCCCTGTAGGGGGCGCATAATTAAATTGAATGCGAATGATTTATGCGCCCCCTACAGGGGCAACGTTAGCGCGAACCATATGAGATAGGGCCCGCTCGACTTTGTCGCTTGCCTAAGCAAGAAGGCTCTATCCTATACTATGTCGTCCCTACGGGACTGGGAAATGTTTATTTTGAACACCCTAAGCAAAACGACACGTCGGGGCGGATACCATGAGATACCCGCCCCGACGTGTCTATTTTTTCCCATTGCATACTGCCCGGTCTCACTGTCAGAGTAGCGCGACGGCGGCGGCCAGGCGGTCGAGCGCGATGCGGAGGTTGCTGCGGGGCGTGCCCACGTTCATCCGCATAAATCCTTCGCCGCCCTGTCCGAACATCTCGCCGTCGTTGAGGGCGAGGCGGGCCTTGTCGACAAAGAGGCTGACAAGGGCGTCATGGCCGAGTCCGAGCGCACGGCAGTCGAGCCATACGAGGAAGGAGGCCTGCGGACGCAAGGGGCGTATCTGCGGCAGATGCTCGCGGCAGTACTCCTCGACGAAGAGGATGTTCTGCTCGACATAGTGGAGCATCTGCTTCCGCCACTCCTCGCCGTGCCTGAAGGCGGCCACGGTGGCGATGGGGGCGAAGAGCGTCGGCTCGTCAAGTTCGTTGGCCGACAGCCAGGAGTAGAAGCGCCGGCGCAGCGTGTCGTCGGGGATGACGGCATACGAACTGACTATGCCGGCGATATTGAAGGTCTTGGAGGGGGCGCCGAAGGTGATGCTGCAGTGCGCCGCCTTGTCGGACACGGTAGCGAAGGGCGTGTGGCGGTGGCCGAAGAGGGCCATGTCGGCGTGTATCTCGTCGGAGACGACGATGATGTGGCGGTCGTAGCAGAATTCGGCCAGGCGGGCGAGCGTCTCCTTGTCCCACACGATGCCGGCGGGGTTGTGCGGATTGGAGAGGATGAGCAGGCGGCAGTGCTCGTCGGCGACGGCCGCGAGATTGTCGAAGTCCATCGTGTACGAACCGTCGTCGTGGCGGATGAGCGGATTGCAGACCACCGTGCGGCCGTTGCCCTGCGGCGTGAGCCGGAACGGATGGTATACGGGCGGCTGTATGATGACCTTGTCGCCGGGCGAGGTGAAGACGTTGACGGCCATGCCGATGCCCTTGACGATGCCGGGAATGAAGCGCAGCCACTCGCGCTGCACCTGCCATCCGTGGCGGTCGTACAGCCACTGCATGACCGTGGGCCAGTAGTCGGCCGGCTCTACGGTGTAGCCGAAGAGCGAGTGCTCCATGCGCTCCTTGAGCGCGTCGGTGATGAAGTGGGGGGTCTCGAAGTCCATGTCGGCCACCCAAAGGGGCAGCAGGTCGGCACGTCCGTAGCGCTCCTCAAGCACGTCGAGCTTGAGGGCACCCGTACCGCAGCGGTCTATGATCTTGTCAAAATCGTATGTCATGTTCTTTTTCTTCGTCAGAGATTGGAAGGATATGTTATTCGTCATCCGAGAGGCTCTGCTCGATGTCGGCAAAGATGTCGTCTACGCTTTCCAGTCCTACCGACAGGCGGATGGTGGTGTCGAGCACGTCCATGCTGCGGCGCTCCTCATCGCTGAAGTTGCCGAAGATGGTGCTGGCGGGATGTATGGCGAGCGAGCGGTTGTCGAAGAGGTTGGTGGCGCGGCGCACCAGCTGCAGGCGGTCGATGAAGCGGAAGCAGGCGTCGCGGTCTTCGAGGTCGATGGTGACCATCGCTCCGGCGGTCGGACCGAACTGGCTGACGGCCAGCTCGTGGTAGGGATTGTCCTCCAGACCCACATAGCCCACATGACGGATGGCCTTGAGCGTGCGCAGGCGGCGGGCCAGGTCGAGGGCGTTGGCGGCCTGCACGCGGTAGCGCGCGTCGAGCGTCTCGAGACCGATAGACTGCATGTAGGCCACATGGGGAGTCATGTAGGCACCGAGATTGAAGAGCATCTCCTGGTTGATGGCCTTGGTGAAGCCCGGTGTCGTGCCGTAGTCGATGACGAGTCCGCCGAGCGAGGTGGCACCGCCCGAGAGATACTTCGTGCTCGACACCAGCTCGATGTCTACGCCGAGCGCCGAGGCCGAGAACTGCGTGAAGGGGATGACGGTCGTGTCGGCCACGAGGGGCACGCCGTGCTTGTGGGCTGCGGCGGCGAGGGCGCGGAGATCGGCCACTTCGAGCTGCGGATTGGTGATTATCTCGAGAAACACGCAGCAGGTGTCCGCATCGATGAGGGCCTCGGTGGCGGCGAGGTCGGTGAGGTCGCAGGTGCGGGCCTCTACGCCGAAGCGGGCCAGGGTCTGGGTGATGAAGGCGAAGGTGTTGCCGAACATGTGGCGCGAGGTCACGATGTTCTTGCCCGCGGCGGCAAGGGCGAAAAGGGTATTGCTGATGGCGGCCATACCCGAGGAGAAGGCCGACACGTCGGCCGCTCCGGTGATGGCGCGCACCTTGTCTTCAAGGTAGGTCACGGTGGGGTTCATCACACGCGAGTAGTCGGGGGCTATCACGCGGCCGGTGAAGGCATCGGCCATGTCGGCGGCCGTGTCAAACTCATAGGCGGCGGTGTGGTAAACTGGCATACTGAGCGAGCCGTAGGCATCGCGTTTGCGGAAGGGGGTGTCGATGGCTTTGGTCTGGTTGTCCATTCGTAAAATCTTGAGATGTGGGCGTGTACAGGATGGCATGATGCACCACGCAACTGTGCAATGCGCAAGGTCTGTGCGCTTACGCAGTGCAAAAGTAACCTAATTTTCGTACACCGGGGCAGGTGCCGCCCTAAAAAATGATAAAGGGCGCCGATAGAAAAAGGCGGCGTAACCGTACTTTTTTCTTTTTACAACACTTTTGTAATATCTACGGTCTACTTTTGCAGCAGAACGAAAAGAAAACGGCGTTTTCCACGGCATACAGGCAGACGGATCACGCACAGGACAAAAATGACAGCAAATCTATGAAAGTACTCTTTGTGGTGCAGGGCGAAGGACGCGGCCATCTCACCCAGGCACTGTCTCTCGAGCAGATGCTCACGGCCCACGGCCACCAGGTGGTCGGCATGTTGGTAGGCAGAAACAAGACGCGCAAGGTGCCGCGCTTCTTCACCCGCAAGGCAAAGGCCCCCGTCGCCTATTTCCGCAGTCCGGGCTTCACGTCGTCGCACGACAACCGCCGCGTAGGACTGCTGCGGTCTGTCGCCGGCAATATTCTGGGCATACCGCAGTACGTGGCGAGCATGTTGTTTCTGCGGCGGAGCATCCGCGAGAGCGGCGCCGACCTTGTGGTCAACTTCTACGACGTGCTCTGCGGACTCACCTACGGCCTGTTCCGTCCCGAGGTGCCCGAGGTGTGCATCGGCCACCAGTATCTCTTCCTGCATCCCGACTTCCGCATGCCCCGTCGCGACCGTACATCGCAGCGCTCGCTGCTGGCTTTCACGCGTGCCACCTGCATGGGGGCACAGCGCCGGCTCGCCCTCTCCCTGCGTGCCTACCCGTCTGACGCGCGCCAGCGGCTGACCGTCGTGCCGCCGCTGCTGCGCCGCGAGGTGTTCTCCACACCGCGCCACCACGGCGGCTATGTGGCCGGGTATATCCTCAATGCGGGGTTTGCCGAGGACGTGAAGGCATGGCACGAGGCCCATCCGGAAGTGCCCCTGCGCTTCTTCTGGGACAAGCGCGACGCTCCCGAGATACTCAAGGTCGACGACACGCTCTCCTTCCACCGCCTCGACGACGAGGCGTTTCTCCGCACGCTGGCCGACTGCAGGGCCTACGCCACCACCGGCGGGTTTGAGTCGGTATGCGAAGCCTACTATATGGGCAAGCCTGCCGTCATGGTGCCGGCACACGTCGAACAGCTCTGCAATGCCACCGATGCCGAGCGCGAGGGTGTGGGCATCCTCTCCGACAGTTTTGCCGTCGACCGCCTGCTCGACTTCTCCCGCCAGTACGACGAGGACGGCGAGTTCCGCCTGTGGGCCAACCAGGCCGAGACACGCATCGTCGCCGCCCTCGAGAGCGTATTCGAAGACTGTTGCAGCCGCAGTGCCTGGGCATCCGGCCGGCCGGTACCCATGCGCTGCTGACCTCTTCCCCGCCTGCAACGCCAAAGGCCCCGTAGCGGCCGCACACCGGACAGTGTGCAGCTTCTACCGGGCCTTCTCCGTATGGGCAGCGGCGTAGCGCTGCCGTGCGTTCCTATTGAGATGGGGTCAGATCTTCGACTTCAGCGCTTCGGGCAGAAGCGGCATGGCGCCGTTCTGCGTGCAGACGTACGCGCTCACTTCCACGGCCATCTTGTGGGCTTCGGCCACAGAGTGTCCGGCGAGGATGGCGGCACAGAACGTACCGGTAAAGGAGTCGCCGGCGCCCACCGTATCGGCCACCTCCACATGCGGGGTCTGCTGGTACGACATCGTGCCGCGGGCGAAGACATAGCTGCCGTTGACGCCGCACGTCAGCACGAGCATGTCAAGGTCGTACTTGCCGAGGATGAGCCAGCACTTGTTCTCGATGTCGAGTCCGGCATAGCCGAAGAGGCGGCCTATCGTGACAAGTTCCTCATCGTTGATCTTCAGCACGTTGCATCGCCGGAGGCTTTCGCTGATCACCTCCTTGGTATAAAAGTTCTGGCGGAGATTGATGTCGAAGATCTTCATGCAGCCGGCAGGCGTATCGTCGAGGAAGCGGTAGATGGTGTTGCGGCTTACGACATTGCGCTGGGCGAGCGAGCCCCAGCATACGGCACGGGTATTCCGGGCCACGTGCATCACGTCGAGCGTGTAGGGTATATTGTCCCAGGCCACGTTTTCGCGTATGTCGTATGTCGGCACGCCGTCGTCGTCGAGCGTCACCTGCACCGTACCGGTGGGATAAGGCACGCGCGGCATGCAGTAGTTGAGGTGTTTCTCTTCGAGCTGCTGTACGGTCTCCTCGGCGAGGCGGTCTTCGCCCAGTGCGCTCACGGCGATGGCGTCGAGTCCGAACTGTCCGGCATGGAAGGCGAAGTTGGCCGGTGCGCCGCCGAGCTTCTTGCCTTCGGGCAGCACGTCCCAGAGTGCTTCGCCCAGGCCGACAACGTATTTCTTGGTTGTAGTTGTCATAGGTGTTTCTCTTTTGTCAGATTGTCACAGTATCTTATTGTTTCACTCTCGGGATGTAGGTCAGCAGGTAGACTACGCCGACAGCCATCACTGCGGCGGCCCATGCCTGCGGGTGGGCGGCGCCGGCAGCCTTGGCCGTATCGCTGGCCCAGCCCATAGCCAGGGGGAAGACGGTGCCTCCGAAGAGACCCATGATCATCAGTCCGCTCACCTCGTTTTTCTTTTCGGGGGCAGAGATGAGGGCCTGCGATAGCACGATGGAGAAGACGTTGCTGTTGCCGAATCCCACAAGGGCGACGGCGGCCCACAGTTGCCACTTCTCCGTGCCGAAGGCAAGACCTGCCATCGAGAGGGCCATCATCAGCACAATGACGATGAAGAAGGTGCGTATGTCCATCCGCCGCATGAGTATCGATCCCGTCAGGCAGCCTGCCGTGCGGAAGGCGAAGTAGAGCGACGTGGCATACTCGAAGTCCTTGAGGGTGTCGCCGGCCCCGCCGATACGCTCGAGGAGTATCTTGGGAGCCACGGCGTTGGTGCCCACGTCGATGCCCACGTGGCACATGATGCCGATGAAGGAGAGCAGCACGAGCGGCGTGCCGAGCATCTTGACGCAGCTGCCGACCGACGAGGCCTTGCCCTCGAGCGGTTCCTCCTCGATATGGGTGAAGCCGAGCCACAGTGTGGCGGCCATGCCGATGACAAAGAAGATGAGGAAGAGTATGCGCCAGCTCAGGCCGAAGAGCGGTGCGGTGGTGGTGGCGCCCCATGCGGCGATGAGCGGAGCGATGAACGAGGCGATGGCCTTGACAAACTGTCCGAAGGTGAGCGTCGAGGCGAGGTGCCCCTTGACGACCATGGTCACGAGCGGATTGATGCTCGTCTGCATGATGGCGTTGCCGATGCCGAGCAGGGAGAAGGCGATGTACATCAGCCAGATCTGGCTCTCCCTGGTGGGCATGAGATTGTCGAGCAGGGGCAGCAGCACGGCGAGCGTGGTTACGCCGATGGAGAGGAGCACGGTGCGCTTGCGTCCGATGCGGTTCATCAGTATGCCCGTAGGCACGGAGAAGATGAGAAACCAGAAGAAGACGAGCGACGGGAGGAAGTTGGCGGCCGAGTCGGAGAGACCGAAGTCTTCCTGCATATTGTTTGACACTGCCCCCACGAGATCGACGAAGCCCATCGTGAAGAAGGCGGCCATCACGGGCGCAAGGGTCAGGAAAGACGATTTGTTGTTCATACGTTGCGGTGGTTTAGAGTCCGAGTTTGTAGAAGTTGACATTCTTCAGCTGTGCCGTGCCGCCCTCGGCGTACACCTTGACATTGTTGTAGGGCTGGGTGGGGAACACGAGGTTGGTCATGGCGATGCGTCCGCCGTTGACAAAGATCTCCACCGAGCACTTGTCGACGAACACGTCGAGGTGGTAGGTCTTGTCGCTGCCGCTGCCCGGTGTGGCGTCTTCGGTCCAGCGGTTGGTGGTGTTGCCGTTGTCGCTGCCGCAGAGGGAGAGCGGCGCCCAGGTGCCGAGCGCAAAGTCGTTCTTGTATCCGGCGGCGAGATCCTGTGCCTCGCGGCCCTTCATCTCGCCGGCGGCAGCGGCGCGCTTCTCTATGTCGTGGCGTTCGGCGCGGCGGCCGAAGTCGGTGAGACCGCTTTCGGTACGGTCGGCGACGATGCGCTTCTTCTTGAGGTCGAGGTAGATGAGGGTGCGCTCCTCCTTGTCGTTGTAGAGCGAGATGCCCACGAGGTCGGCGTTGCCGGGCTGTATGTCGGCTTCCATCTCGAAGGCGCCGTCGTTGCCGTCGAAGAGCTGGCGCACGATGTAGGGGTTGGCGTTGTCTACGCTGAGGTTGCCGGCCTGGCGTGCCGACTTGCGCAGGGCGCGTGCCTCGGCCACGACATCAGAGGAGATGTACACCTCGCCGTTGTTGGAGAAGAGCTTCAGCTCGCGCGGCAGGGCGTTGGCACCGCGGTACTGGCGTATGGGGGTGACATTGGCGTACTGCCAGTTGCTCATCCAGGGCATGGCCACGACACGGTCGCCGAGATTGGAGAAGGTGACGGTGGCGTAGTGGTCCTTGCCCCAGTCGAGCCACTTGACGGTCTGGGGCTTGGAGTCGCACTTGAACTCCTTGCCGTCGAACTCGCCGATGAAGTACTGGGTGGCCGATCCGCCGTAGACGAATCCGGGGTTGATGTTGACAATCATCACGTACTTCTGGTTCTTCTGGTCGCCGTCGACGGGCAGGGGGAAGAAGTCGGGGCACTCAAACTGGTTGGGCTGTGCGCCGAAGC
>CAVHOL010000025.1:0-32920 GCA_963637655.1 bacterium
TTTTAACATATCAAACGGTGAAATCTGATTTGGGTGACGCATTGACGAAGTCAGGTGTATATTGTGTATTTCTTACACAAAGTTAGGCATAACATTTTATCCCAACAAGTTTTTGTGTATTTTTTACACAACGAAAGACAAATTCTATTTTTCTGGTTTGGCATAGCCACTGAAATCACAGGAAGCCGTCGCCCGGATGTTAACTCTATCGTCATGAAAAACGAGCAGACCGGAAAGGCTCTACCAAGATACCTGCAGAAAGCAAAATACAGTATCAGACCGTCTGAACCTCACAGGAAAACTGTTGGCACAATGGACTGACATCGCAAAAAAGGGCGCAATGACGCGGCGCAAACACAAAAAGCCCACTCTACTCGTCCGAGCAAAGTGGGCCTTATGAAATGAAGTATTAGTCGAATTATTCAGCCTTGGGTGCTTCCTCGGCAGGAGCCTCGTTAGCGGGTGCTTCAGTTGCAGGAGCCTCGGTAGCAGGTGCCTCTGCCTGAGCAGCGGACTTGCGGCTACGACGGGTCTTCTTGGCAGCCTTGGCAGTCTTGGCCATGTTCTCATCGAAGTCTACGAGCTCGATGAAAGCGGTCTCAGCAGCATCGCCCTGACGGGTACCCAGCTTGATGACGCGGGTATAGCCACCGGGACGGTCGCCTACCTTTGCTGCTACCTCTCCGAAGAGTTCCTTCAGAGCATACTTGTTCTGGAGATAACGGAAAACGACACGGCGAGAGTTCGTGGAGTCGTCCTTGCAGCGGGTGATCAGCGGCTCAACATACTTCTTGAGAGCCTTGGCCTTTGCGAGGGTCGTAGTGATTCTTTTGTGCATGATCAGCGAGATGGCCATGTTTGCAAGCATGGCGTTACGGTGAGATGCAGTACGACCTAAATGGTTGAATTTTTTATTGTGTCTCATTGTTTTGTTCTTTTTTTAGGAACCTGAGAACCTGCGGCCAAGTATTCCGGTATGGAACACTCGGCCCGGGTTTCTTATTCCTTGTCTAATTTGTATTGGGATATATCGGTTCCAAACGACAGATTCAGACTCTCGAGCAAATCATCAAGCTCAGAAAGCGATTTCTTACCGAAGTTGCGGAACTTCAAGAGGTCAGTCTTGTTGTACTGTACGAGATCGCCAAGGGTCTCCACGTCGGCTGCCTTCAGACAGTTGAGGGCACGGACACTGAGGTTCATGTCTACCAACTTGCTCTTGAGCAACTGGCGCATATGGAGCACTTCCTCGTCAAACTCCTGGTTGGTCTCGTGATCGGTATTCTCAAGCGTAATCTTCTCATCGGAGAACAACATGAAGTGCTGGATAAGGATCTTGGCTGCTTCTTTCAGCGCATCCTTCGGGGCGATGGAACCATCCGTAGAAACTTCCAGTACGAGCTTGTCGTAGTCGGTCTTCTGCTCGACACGGTAAGGCTCGACGGCATATTTCACATTACGGATCGGGGTGTAGATAGAATCGATTGGAATTACGTTGACATCCGTACAGAACTGACGGTTCTCATCAGCGGGCACGTATCCGCGGCCCTTGTTGATAGAAAGGTCTATCTGCATGGAAGCCTTGACATCTAAATGACAAATCACCAAATCAGGGTTTAACACTTCAAATCCAGTCAGATACTTGCCTATATCACCTGCTTTGAATTCGGTGGAATTCTCTACGGTGATACTAACTTTTTCGTTCTCGAATTCTTCTACTACTTGCTTGAATCTTACTTGCTTCAAATTCAAGATAATGTTGGTGACGTCTTCCTTCACGCCGGGAACGGAGGCAAACTCATGCTCAACACCAGCAATGCGGATGGTGTTGATGGCATAGCCTTCGAGCGACGAAAGGAGAATGCGGCGCAACGCGTTACCGATGGTAACACCGAAGCCCGGCTCAAGAGGACGGAATTCGAACTTGCCGAATTTGTCATTGGCCTCCAACATTACAACTTTGTCAGGTTTTTGAAATGCTAATATCGCCATTGATTTAATGATTATTTAGAGTACAACTCAACGATTAACTGCTCCTTGATGTTTTCAGGAATGTCAGCACGCTCGGGCTTGTGCAGGAACTTGCCACACTTGGTGTTCTGGTCCCACTCAATCCAAGGATACTTGCTGTGGTTGAAACCAGCAAGGGCAGCCTCAATCACTTCGAGAGACTTTGACTTCTCACGGACACCGATTACCTGACCGGGCTTCACGGCATAGGAAGGAATGTTGACAACCTTACCGTCAACGACGATGTGCTTGTGGCCTACCAGCTGACGGGCAGCTGCACGTGTGGGAGCGATACCCATACGGAAGACAACGTTGTCAAGACGGCTCTCAAGGTTCTGCAGCAGTACCTCACCGGTAATGCCGTCGGCCTTGGCAGCCTTAGCGAACATATTACGGAACTGGCGCTCCAATACACCGTAAGTGTATTTAGCCTTTTGCTTCTCTGCCAGCATGACGGCGTACTCAGACTGCTTTCTGCGACGGTTGTTGCCATGCTGTCCAGGAGGGAAGTTTCTCTTGGACAAAACTTTGTCAGCGCCGAAGATGGGTTCACCAAAACGACGGGCAATTTTAGATTTCGGACCTATATATTTAGCCATAATATTTTATTCTGTGCTTTTGTTGTATTTTGTATCTTGTGAAAATAGGAATATCCCCAATCAGGACTATACCTTGCGTCTCTTCGGAGGACGGCAGCCGTTGTGCGGCAGCGGTGTAACGTCGACAATCTCTGTCACCTCAATTCCTGAACTGTGGACACCACGGATAGCGGACTCACGGCCGTTACCGGGACCCTTCACATAGGCCTTGACTTTGCGAAGACCGAGCTCGTAGGCTACCTTTGCACAATCCTCTGCTGCAGTCTGGGCAGCATAGGGAGTGTTCTTCTTGGAACCGCGGAAGCCCATTTTACCGGCTGAAGACCAAGAAATAATCTGACCCTCGCTGTTTGCCAAAGATACGATGATGTTGTTGAACGAACTGTGTACGTGAAGCTGTCCCACAGCGTCAACCTTTACATTTCTTTTCTTAGATGTTGCTGTTTTCTTTGCCATAATTCTATTTGTTAACGGTTAAGAGGGTGAATTACTTCGTGGCTTTCTTCTTGTTAGCAACAGTCTTCTTCTTTCCCTTGCGGGTACGAGCATTGTTCTTTGTGCTCTGACCACGAACAGGAAGACCATTACGGTGACGGACTCCACGATAGCAACCAATGTCCATCAGTCGCTTGATATTCATCTGGATCTCTGAACGGAGATCACCTTCTACCTTGAATTCAGCGCCGATAATTTCACGGATCTTGGCTGCCTGGTCGTCTGTCCACTCGTTGACCTTCAGGTCGCGGCTGACACCGGCTTTATCCAATATCTTTGCTGAACTACTTCGACCGATACCGTAGATATAGGTCAATGCGATTTCGCCACGCTTGTTCTGGGGCAAATCTACTCCAACAATTCTTATTGCCATTTGTTAAAATAAAAAATTGATTAAATGATGATTTTGTTTACGTCAGGACTACTTGTTTTCTCGCGAATGACAAGTCTTGTGTCCCGTTTCCTGTTTACCCTTGACGCATTTTGAACTTAGGGTTCTTCTTGTTGATAACGAACAGACGACCCTTACGACGAACGATCTTGCAGTCGGGTGTACGTTTCTTTAATGATGCTCTTGTTTTCATATCTTGGTTTGTTATTTGTATCTGAAAACGATTCTGCCTTTGGTCAGGTCATACGGGCTCATCTCTACCTTCACCTTGTCGCCAGGCAATATCTTGATGTAGTGCATTCTCATCTTGCCTGAGATGTGGGCAATGATCTGTACGCCATTCTCAAGCTCCACGCGGAACATTGCGTTCGACAGGGACTCAAGGATTGTACCGTCTTGCTCAATTGCGGACTGTTTTGCCATAATTTGATGTGGTTTCTATTTTTCTATTTCCTCAAACGTTGATAAAATCTCAGCTTTGCCTCGGCGGATTGCAATCGTATGCTCGAAATGCGCCGCCGGCTTTCCGTCGATGGTGCGGATGCTCCATTTGTCGGGCATCAGCCCTATGCGACGGTCTCCCATGGTGATCATCGGCTCTATAGCTATGCACATGCCAGCCTTCAGCATGACACCGTTTCCGCGTCTACCATAATTTGGAACCTGCGGATCCTCGTGCATTTCGCGTCCGATACCGTGACCGGTAAGCTCTCTTACTACTCCGTAGCCCTCGGCCTCACAAAAGTCCTGTACCGCACTGCCGATGTCACCGATATGGTTTCCGGCAACTGCCTGCTCAATACCTTTGTAAAGAGATGCCTTCGTGGTTTCCAACAGTTTCCTGACCTCAGGAGCGACGTCACCTACACTAAACGTGTAGCAGCTGTCACCGTTGTAACCGTCGAGAAGAGTACCGCAATCCACCGATATGATGTCACCCTCCTTGAGGACGGTTTTGTCATCGGGTATGCCGTGTACGACTATCTCGTTGACCGAAGTACAAATGCTTGCGGGAAAAGGAGCACCGAAAGGATTGGGAAAACCTTTGAAAGTTGGGACTGCACCGTGGTCTCGTATAAATTCCTCCGCGATGCGGTCCAACTGTAGAGTGGTTACTCCTGGTTTGATAGCTTTTCCAACTTCTGCCAAGGTCGCACCGACAAGCCGGTTGGCCTTGCGCATCAGTTCGATTTCATCTTCTGTCTTTAGAAATATTTTCATTTCTATGAATAAGACAAGCCAGAATCAATAGGCTGACACACTTCCGCGCGTACGACCGGAATTCAGCAGACCGTCATAGTGACGCATGAGCAGGTGACTCTCGATCTGCTGAAGCGTATCGATGACTACACCTACAAGAATCAGCAACGACGTACCGCCGAAGAACTGAGAGAATGCCTGCTGTACATTGAGCAAGCCTGCCAGTGCCGGCATGATAGCGATGAAAGCGATGAAGATGGATCCGGGCAGAGTGATACGCGACATCACGGTGTCGATATAGTCGGCGGTATCCTTGCCGGGTTTGATTCCAGGGATGAAACCGTTATTGCGTTTCATATCCTCAGCCATCTGGGTGGGGTTCAATGTAATCGCAGTATAGAAATAGGTGAATGCAATGATCAGAATCACATAAACGATATTGTACGGCAGACTACGATTGTCCATGAAAGCATGTGCCCAAGATGTTCCTTCGTTCTGATAACGCACGAACGCCAGAGGAATGAACATCAGTGCCTGTGCAAAAATGATAGGCATCACGTTAGCGGCGAACAGCTTCAGAGGAATGTACTGACGTGCACCTCCGTACTGTTTGTTGCCGACAACACGCTTTGCATACTGCACGGGAATTTTGCGGGTACCCTGCACCAGGAGAAGCGCTGCACAAACGACTGCGTACAGGATGAGAAGTTCTACGATGAACATCACGATACCACCACCGGAAATGGCGGTGAAACGTGAACCCAATTCCTGTACGAAAGCCTGGGGCAGACGGGCAATGATACCGATCATAATGATCATGGAAATACCATTTCCGACACCCTTGTCGGTGATGCGCTCACCCAACCACAAGATGAACATACTGCCGGCGGCGAGTATGATGGTTCCTGTGACCATGAAAGCGGTCCAGCTCACACCTGAAGCCAAGGCCTGTGCGGCCTGTGCCTTCAAGTTCAAGAGGTATGACGGAGCCTGAAAGACGAGAATGCCGACTGTCAGACACCGTGTATACCAATTGATTTTTTTGCGGCCGCTTTCGCCCTCGCGCTGCATCTTCTGGAAGAAGGGTACAGCAACGGCGAGAAGCTGCATGACGATGGAAGCTGAGATATATGGCATAATTCCAAGTGCAAAAATAGACGCATTGGAAAATGCACCACCAGAGAACATGTCAAGCAAAGACATAAGTCCGCCAGCTGTTTGCGACTGGAGTTTGTCCAACATGCCCGGATTGATGCCAGGAAGCACCACAAACGAGCCAAAACGGTAAATAGCCGTAAACAAGAGGGTGATGAGGAGTCGCTGACGCAAATCCTCAACCATCCAACAGTTCTTCAGTGTCTCAATAAACTTTTTCATCTACTTAGATTATAGTTGCGTTACCACCAACTGCTTTGATTGCCTCCTCGGCAGACTTGGAGAATGCGTTGGCCTCCACGTCGACCTTGGAAGTGAGTGTTCCGTTTCCAAGAACTTTTACCAGCTCCTTGCCATTGGTCAAGTGAGCGGCTTTCAGCTCCTCAATACCGATCTTGGTGAGGTTGTTGGCCTCTGCCAGTTCCTGAAGAGTAGACAGGTTAACCACAAAGTACTCCTTGTGGTTGATGTTCTTGAATCCAGCCTTCGGTACACGACGCTGAAGAGGCATCTGACCACCTTCAAAGCCGATCTTCTGCTTGTAACCAGAGCGTGCCTTTGCACCCTTGTGGCCACGGGTAGAAGTACCACCAAGACCAGAACCAGGTCCACGGCCAATACGACGGCGAGAGTGTGTAGATCCCTTAGCAGGCTTTAAATTATTTAATTTCATAATTTGCTTCTGATTAAAATATTATTCAACTACGGTTACCAGATGATGAACCTTGCGGATCATACCACGAGCGCTGGGAGTATCGTTGACCTCTACCACTTGGGAGATTTTGCGCAGGCCCAGGGCAAGAAGAGTGCTCTTCTGGTCTTTGGGAGCGCCGATACGACTCTTAATCTGCTTGATCTTTATTGTTGCCATTGTGTGAGTTCCCTTTATCCGTTAAACACTTTGTCCATGCTGATGCCACGAACGCCAGCGACGGTATACGCGTCGCGGAGCTGAGACAGTGCCTCGATTGTAGCCTTTACAAGATTGTGAGGGTTGGAGGATCCCTTTGACTTGGCCAAAACGTCCTTTACACCTACACTCTCAAGAACGGCACGCATAGCACCACCAGCAACGAGTCCGGTACCGGGAGCGGCAGGTCTCATGAATACCTGGGCACCGCCGAAACGGGCTTCGATCTCGTGAGGAATGGTTCCCTTGAGTACGGGAACCTTGACGAGGTTTTTCTTGGCGGCTTCAACACCCTTGGAGATGGCGGCGGTAACTTCGCCTGCCTTGCCAAGACCGTATCCGATAACGCCTTTGCCATCGCCTACAACGACAATAGCAGCGAATGTGAAAGTGCGGCCACCCTTCGTCACCTTGGTAACGCGGTTGATGGCAACCAAGCGGTCTTTCAGTTCTACATCACTTAATACTTTTACTTTATTCATTGCCATTTTCGTTTAAAATTTGAGACCTCCCTTGCGAGCGGCATCAGCCAACTCCTTCACACGACCGTGGTACAGATAGCCGTTACGGTCGAAAACTACGGTTGTAACACCGGCCTCCTGGGCCTTGGCTGCTACCAGTTCGCCTACTTTGGCTGCCTGCTGGATCTTCGGCATGCTCTCAAGTCCGAGAGAGGAAGCGGAAGCGATAGTGGTACCGTTCAGGTCGTTGATGACCTGAGCGTAAATCTGCTTGTTGCTGCGGAAAACGCTAAGACGGGGACGCTCTGCGGTTCCGTTTACGCGCTTGCGAATTCTGTATTTGATTTTAATTCGTCTTTCTACTTTCTTTGTTGTCATAATCGCAAAATTAAGAATGTTACTTAGCTGCAGCAGTCTTACCAGACTTTCTGCGGATGACTTCGCCTTGGAACAATATACCCTTGCCCTTGTAAGGTTCAGGCATACGGAAAGAACGAATTTTTGCACAAATGAGTCCGAGCAACTGCTTGTCACAAGACTCAAGGGTTAAGATGGGGTTCTGGTTTCTCTCACTCTTTGTCTCAACCTTCACTTCCTTGGGAAGCTCGATGAAGATGGGGTGAGTGTAGCCAAGGGCGAACTCAATGATGTTGCCCTGGTTGGAAACACGATAACCTACACCTACAAGCTCGAGTACTTTCTTGAAGCCCTCGCTTACGCCGACAACCATGTTGTGTACGAGCGAACGGTACAGGCCGTGGAAGGCATTCTTCTGCTTGTAGTTGACAGGGCTATTCTCGTCAACCTCAAATGTGATCTGATTATCTTCGAGCTTCACGATGATTGAGGGGTCAACCTTCTGTGACAACTCACCTTTGGGGCCTTTTACATTGACAACACCGTCGTTGAATGTTACGGTCACGCCTGCGGGGATGCTAATTGGCAATTTTCCTATTCTTGACATATTCAATCCTCCAATTAATAAACGTAGCAAAGAACTTCTCCGCCAATCTTCAGTGCAGAAGCCTCCTTGTCTGTCATTACACCCTTGGATGTGGATATGATTGCGATACCCAATCCGTTAATTACTCTCGGCATGCCCTTGTAACCAGTGTACTTCCGGAGTCCGGGAGTAGACACGCGCTTCAAAGCCTTGATGGCGTTTACTTTGGTTGCGGGATCGTACTTCAAGGCAACCTTGATAGTACCCTGAGGACCATCCTCAACGAACTTGTAGTTGAGAATGTAACCCTTCTCGAAGAGGAGCTTTGTGATTTCCTTCTTCAAGTTAGACGCAGGAACCTCAACAACACGGTGATGAGCCATGATTGCGTTTCTGAGTCTGGTCAGATAATCTGCTATTGGATCTGTCATTTTATATAAATGTTTAATTAATCGGGACTACCCCGACAATATTAAATAATATACTTTTTACCAGCTGGCTTTCTTTACGCCAGGGATAAGGCCTGCTGAAGCCATCTCACGGAACTGAATACGGGACAAGCCGAACTGACGGATGTAGCCCTTGGGACGTCCAGTGATTTTGCAGCGGTTGTGCAGACGGATGGGGTTGGCATTCTTGGGAATGGCCTGCAATTTGCGAGCAGCCTCGTAAGCAGCAGAAGGATCGTCTGTCGTTGCAATGATTTTCTTCAGAGCCGCACGCTTCTCAGCATAGCGAGCCACAAGCTTGGCACGCTTTACCTCGCGTGCCTTCATTGATTCTTTTGCCATATTGCTTTAATCGTTTTTAGCGTTTTTGAACGGAAGACCGAAGGCCTTCAGCAGAGCGTAACCTTCCTCGTCGGTCTGAGCAGAAGTAACGAAGGTGATGTTCATACCCTGGATGCGGTCGATGGAATCGATGTTGATCTCGGGGAAGATGATCTGCTCGGTGATACCGAGGGTATAGTTGCCATGACCGTCGAACTTGCTTTCGATACCCTTGAAGTCTCGGATACGGGGGAGAGCGATGCGGACGAGCTTCTCGAGGAACTCGTACATGCGCTCACGGCGCAGTGTAACCATGACGCCGATAGGCATCTTCTTACGGAGCTTGAAGTTGGCGATGTCCTTCTTGGAGAAGGTAGCGACAGCCTTCTGGCCTGCAATGGCGGTAATCTCGTTGATGGCGACGTCGATGATCTTCTTGTCCTGAGTAGCGTCACCCAAACCTTGGTTGATGACGATCTTCTTCAGAACGGGAATTTGCATTGAGGAAGAGTAGTTGAACTGCTTCTTCAGCGCCGGAGCAATGCTCTCAGCATATACTTTCTTTAACTGTGCTGTATCCATTACTTGATTTCCTCCCCGGACTTTTTGGCGACGCGAACTTTCTTGCCGTCTTCGGTTAACTTGATTCCTACGCGAGTGGGCTTGCCGCTCTTGGGATCAACAAGGCTTAAATTTGAGATATGTATGGGCGCCTCCTGCTTTACGATACCACCCTGGGGGAACTTTGCAGAGGGCTTTGTGCTCTTGGAAACGATGTTGACACCTTCAACGATGGCGCGATTCTCGCTTACCAAAACCTTGAGCACCTTGCCTGTCTTGCCCTTGTCCTCACCGGCAAGAACAATGACAGTGTCGTTTTTCTTAATATGTAACTTACTCATTGAATGTTTCCGTTTTATAATTAGAGAACTTCAGGTGCTAAGGACACGACTTTCATATTCACGGCACGCAGCTCACGTGCTACAGGACCGAAGATACGGCTTCCGCGAAGCTCGCCGGCGTTGTTGAGAAGTACGCAGGCGTTGTCATCGAAGCGGATGTAGGAACCGTCAGCACGACGTATTTCCTTTTTGGTGCGGACGATCAAAGCCTTTGAGACAGCACCCTTCTTCAGATCGCTTGAGGGGATGACGTTCTTGACAGCTACGACGATCACGTCACCGACACTTGCATAGCGACGACCGGTACCACCGAGAACGCGGATGCACAATGCCTCGCGGGCACCGCTGTTGTCACAAACGGTAAGTCTTGATTCTGTCTGTATCATAATTACTTAGCTTTTTCAATTATTTGAACTAATCTCCATCGCTTTGTTTTGCTCAAAGGACGGGTTTCCATGATGAGAACGGTATCGCCAACGTTGGCCTCGTTGTTCTCGTCGTGGGCATGGTATTTCTTTGTCTTCTGGACAAACTTACCATAAATGGGGTGCATCTCTTTGAACTTAGCCGCAATCACAATGGTCTTGTCCATCTTGTTGCTAATCACAACACCCTGTCTTGTCTTTCTTAAATTTCTTGTTTCCATCTAAACCACTGCTTATTTGTTAAGTTCATTTTGGCGAATTACAGTCTCAAGACGTGCGATGTCACGACGAACAGACTTAATCTCTGATGGATTTGCAAGCGGAGTAACAACGTGGTTCAACTTCATCTGGCGGAGCTGAGCGCGTTTTTCCTCGAGTTTCTCGGCCAACTGCTTGGCATCGAGAGCTTTTATTTCATTGATCTTCATAAGTTTAAGCGTTTTTATCGTAATCGCGTCTTACAACGAACTTGGTTTTTACGGGAAGCTTCTGGGCTGCGAGACGAAGTGCCTCCTTGGCAACATCGAAACTTACGCCTTCCACTTCGAAGAGGATACGTCCGGGGGTAACGGGAGCCACCCATCCTGCGGGATCTCCTTTACCCTTACCCATACGTACGTCAGCAGGCTTGCGTGTGATAGGCTTATCCGGGAAGATGCGAATCCAAACTTGACCTTCGCGCTGCATATAGCGGTTGACCGCTACACGGGCAGCCTCGATCTGGCGGCTGTCAATCCACTTTGCTTCAAGGGTCTTGATGCCAAATGAGCCGAAAGCCAATTGTGTACCTCTGTGGGCGTTGCCTTTGTTGCCGCGTCCATCTTGAGGTCTTCTATATTTTACTCTTTTGGGCTGTAACATGATAATCTCTTACTTTTTAACGGTTATTGTTTCTCTTACGGTTGCCGCGACCGCCACGACCTCTACCGGAGTTGTTGCTTGACTTCTCCTGTGTAAAGTTGGGGGTGAGATCACAGTCTCCGTAAACTTCACCACGGCAAATCCATACCTTGATGCCGAGCAGTCCCACCTTGGTGAGGGCTTCGGTCTGACAGTAGTCGATGTCAGCGCGGAAAGTGTGGAGAGGAGTTCTTCCTTCCTTGTACATTTCCTTGCGTGCCATTTCTGCACCGTTCAGACGGCCGGTGATCTGGATTTTCACGCCTTCAGCACCAGCGCGCATAACGTTTTGGATTGCCATCTTGATAGCACGACGGTAAGCGATTTTGCCTTCTACCTGACGGGCGATATTGTTGCCTACGATGTTGGCATCGAGGTCAGGCTTCTTTACTTCGAAGATGTTGATCTGAATGTCCTTCTTGTAGAGTTTCTTCAACTCCTCCTTGAGGTTGTCAACATCCTGTCCACCTTTACCAATGACGATTCCAGGACGGGCGGTGCAAATAGTGATGGTGACCAGTTTCAGAGTACGCTCGATGACGATGCGAGAAACGCTTGCCTTTGCAAGACGCTCATTGAGGTATTTGCGGATCTTGCGGTCCTCAACCAAGTTGTCACCGAAGTTTTTGCCTCCGAACCAATTGGAGTCCCAACCACGAATGATACCGAGACGGTTGCTTATTGGATTAACTTTCTGTCCCATTCTACTTAAATATTTTCGTCATTAGTTTTGGAATCAACAAACAGAGTCACGTGATTGCTGCGCTTGCGGATGCGGTAGCCACGGCCCTGAGGTGCGGGTCTCATGCGCTTCATTGTAACGCCTTCGTCAACGAAAACTTTGGATATGTAAAGTTCGCCTTCTTCAGCCTTACGGTCGTTTTTGGCTTCCCAGTTGGCAATAGCCGAGCGCAACAGTTTCTCAACATCGGCAGCAGCTTGCTTCTTGGAGAAACGCAAAACACCCAGGGCACGGTTCACTTCCATGCCGCGTACCATGTCAACGACATAGCGCATTTTGCGCGGGGAAGAGGGAACTCCCTTGAGTTTTGCGAAGTAAAGATTTTTCAGGGCTTCTTTTCTTTTTTCAGCCGCAATATGTTTTCTTGCTCCCATTATTTGTTTCTGATTTTTAATGGTTTGTCCCTACTACTTTTTGTTTCCAGCGTGACCACCAAATCTACGCGTGGGTGCGAACTCGCCGAGCTTATGGCCGACCATGTTCTCAGTGATGTAAACAGGGATAAATTTGTTACCGTTATGAACTGCAACAGTGTGTCCCACGAAATCGGGGGAAATCATTGATGCTCTGGCCCAGGTCTTCACGACCGTCTTCTTGCCGCTCTCATTCATAGCGAGAATTTTCTTCTCAAGCGACACGTTGATATATGGACCTTTTTTTAATGAACGACTCATAATTTACTCTTGTATTATTTTTTGTTAGCTCTTTCGATGATATACTTGTTGGAAAGCTTCTTCGGTGCGCGTGTCTTGAGACCCTTAGCATACAAGCCCTTACGAGAGCGGGGATGACCTCCGGACTGACGTCCTTCACCACCACCCATCGGGTGATCAACAGGGTTCATAACGACACCACGGTTGTGAGGACGACGTCCCAACCAGCGAGAGCGACCGGCCTTACCGGACTGCTCGAGTGCGTGGTCAGAGTTGCCTACACTACCTACAGTTGCCTTACAAGCACTCAGGATCTGGCGGGTTTCGCCAGAAGGGAGCTTAATCACACAATAACTGCCTTCACGAGAAGTCAATTGAGCAAAATTACCAGCCGAACGAACGAGCAGGGCACCCTGTCCCGGACGCAACTCGATGTTGTGGATCACGGTACCGACAGGAATGTTTGCCAAGGGAAGTGCGTTTCCGATTTCGGGTGCAGCGTCTGCACCTGACATCAGCTCTGCGCCTACTTCCAGTCCATTGGGAGCAATAATGTAGCGTTTTTCGCCATCAGCATAATACAACAATGCGATACGAGCCGAGCGGTTCGGATCGTACTCGATTGTCTTGACTACAGCTGGAACACCATCTTTCTCTCGCTTAAAGTCGATCAGACGATACTTTCTCTTGTGACCGCCGCCACGATAGCGGACAGTCATTTTTCCGGTGTTGTTTCGACCACCGGTAGAGCGTTTACCGAAAACGAGAGACTTCTCTGGCACGGATGCAGTAATCTCCTCGAACGTGCCAATAATCTTGTGTCTTTGTCCCGGAGTAACCGGTTTGAATTTACGTACTGCCATTTGTTATTTTAGATATTGCTGTAAAAATCGATAGAGTCGCCCTCTTTCAGAGTGACGATTGCTTTCTTGTACGCGTTCTTCTGGCCCTTCACAAGACCCTTGCGCGTATAGCGGCTCATGCGTTTGCCTGCGTAGCGGATGGTATTTACATCCAACACGGTCACGTTGTACAGGCTCTCGACTTCGTTCTTGATTTCAAGCTTGTTGGCTTCGGGGCGAACGATGAAACCGTATCTGGCTTCAGCTTTCTTGGTACGCTCCTGGCCCTTTACCTTGTAAGTCTTTTCAACAGAAGACTTTTCTGTCAGCTTGGTCATCTTCTCAGTGACCAACGGTTTGATGATGAATGTCATGTATCTGGTCTCCTATTATTTATTTAAGACGCCGTCGATTTGGTTCAGCGAATTTTCGGTGATTACGAGTACATCTGCGTTGAGCACTTTGTATGCGTTGAGGGCAGAAGCGGTCATCACTTCGGTGCGCTGTAAGTTACGAGCAGACAAATATACGTTTTTATTCACACCTGGCAAAAGAAGCAAGAGTTTCTTGCCGTCAATTTTCAGATTCTTAGTAATATTTACGAAATCTTTTGTCTTTGGAGCGCTCATTTCGAAATCTTCAACAACAATGATTGCGTTCTCCTGTGCCTTGTATGAGAGGGCAGACTTACGGGCGAGAACCTTCACTTTCTTGTTGAGTTTGAAACGGTAGTCACGGGGCTTGGGACCGAACACACGGCCACCGCCTACGAGTACAGGTGAGTTGATGTCACCGCGACGAGCACCGCCGCCGCCCTTCTGACGGATGAGTTTGCGGGTAGAACCGCTGACTTCGCTTCTTTCCTTTGATTTTGCCGTACCCTGACGTTGGTTAGCGAGATACTGCTTAACGTCGAGATACAGAACGTGATCGTTAGGCTCAATTCCGAAGATAGATTCGTTCAACGTAATCTTTCTTCCGGTCTCCTGACCATTGATATTTAATACGCTAACTTCCATTATTTCTTGATTAATACGGTTGAACCAATGCAGCCGGCTACAGAACCTTTCACGAGGATGAGGTTGTGCTCCGGAATAACCTTTAACACTTTGAGATTCTGGGTTGTCACGCGGTCACCACCCATCTGGCCGCCCATTCGCATTCCCTTGAACACTTTTGCGGGATACGAACAAGCACCGATAGAACCCGGTTTGCGGGCGCGGTCGTCCTGACCGTGAGTGCTCTGGCCTACACCACCGAAACCGTGGCGCTTGACAACTCCCTGGAAGCCTTTACCTTTGGAGGTACCTACCACGTCAACGAACTCAGCGCCGTTGAAGATGTCCACGGTAACAACGTCACCGAGGTTGTACTCCTCGTCAAACTTGAACTCGGCCAAGTGCTTCTTAGGTGTTGTGCCTGCCTTCTTGAAGCAACCCATCATCGGCTTGGTGGTATTCTTTTCTTTTGCCTCGCCAAAGCCGAGCTGAACTGCCTTGTAACCGTCTTTTTCAACGGTCTTGACCTGAGTCACGACACAGGGACCAGCTTCGATAACAGTGCACGGTACGTTCTTACCGTCGGCACTGAAAACGGATGTCATTCCGATTTTTTTTCCAATTAATCCTGGCATTTCAATGAATTATTAAATGTGTTGTACTATACTTTGATTTCTACTTCAACGCCGCTGGGCAATTCGAGTTTCATGAGAGCGTCTACGGTCTTTGCGGTAGAGCTGTAGATGTCGATGAGACGCTTGAAGTCGGAGAGCTGGAACTGCTCGCGTGCTTTCTTGTTGACGAAAGTACTGCGGTTGACAGTGTAGATGCGCTTGTGTGTAGGCAATGGAATAGGACCGCTGACGATGGCACCGGTAGCCTTTACGGCCTTCACGATTTTCTCTGCTGATTTGTCAACCAACTTGTGGTCGTAACTTTTCAGCTTAATTCTAATTTTCTGACTCATTGTTCAATTAAGTTGTTAAAAAAAATGTGGTAAGGAAAGGAGTATGCCGTTTAAGAGTCATTCGCTAAGCGGCACTCCCTTTCCTTGGATGTTTGCTTTATTGTCGGGGATTATACCAAGTCGGCGCGTCCCTTGACTTCCTCAAGCACTGCCTTGGCAATAGAGCTGGACAGCGGTGAGTGGTGATCGTACTCCATGCTGCTGGTAGCGCGGCCGGAAGTGATGGTACGCAGAGCGGTCACATAACCGAACATCTCTGCCAGAGGAACCATAGCCTTGACGATGCGAGCACCGCTGCGAGCCTCTTCCATGCCTTCTACCTGGCCACGGCGCTTGTTCAAGTCGCCGATGACGTCACCCATGTTCTCTTCGGGAGTCACAACCTCAACCTTCATGATAGGCTCCATCAAGACAGGACCTGCCTTGGGGCAAGCGTTCTTGTAGGCGTTGAGGGCTGCGAGCTCGAAGGACAGCTGGTCGGAGTCTACGGGGTGGAAAGAACCGTCGGTGAGGACAACCTTCAGACCTACGAGAGGATAGCCGCCGAGGATACCGTTCTTCATGGCATTCTCGAAGCCCTTCTGTACTGAAGGAATGAACTCCTTGGGCACGTTACCGCCCTTGACCTCGTTGACAAACTGCAAATCGCCTTCCTTGTAGTCTTCGTCCTTCGGACCTACGGTCACGATGATGTCGGCGAATTTACCGCGGCCACCGCTCTGCTTCTTGTAAACCTCGCGGAGTGTGACGGGCTTGGTGATGGCTTCCTTGTAGTTAACCTGGGGCTTGCCCTGGTTGCACTCAACCTTGAACTCACGCTTCAGACGGTCGATGATGATATCGAGGTGAAGCTCACCCATACCGGAGATGATGGTCTGGCCACTCTGCTCGTCGGTACGAACGGTGAAGGTCGGGTCTTCCTCGGCAAGTTTGGCAAGACCGTTGTCGAGCTTGGCAATGTCAGCCTGGCTCTTCGGCTCTACTGCGATGGAGATCACAGTATCGGGGAAGGTCATGGACTCGAGTACGATGGGGTGAGCCTCGTCGCAGAGGGTATCACCGGTACGGATGTCCTTGAAACCTACACCGGCGCCGATATCGCCTGCGTCGATAGACTCCATAGGAATTTCCTTGTTGGAGTTCATCTGGAACAGACGGCTGATGCGCTCCTTCTTGCGTGAACGGGGATTGTAAACGTAAGAACCGGCGAGCACCTTGCCCGAGTAGACACGGAAGAACACCAAACGGCCCATGAACGGGTCAGTAGCGATCTTGAATGCCAGAGCCGATGTCGGCTCGTCCTCAGAGGGCTTGCGGTCTTCTTCCTCGTCGGTATCGGGGTTGGTACCCACGATGGCCTGTGTGTCGATAGGAGAAGGCAGGAAAGCGCAAGTATAGTCGAGCAGGGGCTGTACACCCTTGTTCTTGTATGAAGAGCCAAGGAGCATAGGAGTCAGCTCCATGGCGATTGTACCCTTGCGGATAGCGGCGATAAGCTGCTCTTCGGGAATTTCCTGACCGTCGAGATACTTCTCCATGAGGTCGTCGTCGAAGTTGGCGGCATTCTCCACCATCTTCTCTCTCCACTCGTTGGCCTCGTCAACGAGGTCGGCGGGGATGTCTTCGACGTCGTACTCGGCGCCCATGGTCTCGTCGTGCCAAAGGATGGCCTTCATCTTGATCAGGTCGACAACACCCTTGAAGTTCTCCTCTGCACCGATAGGAATCTGCACGGGGCAGGGATTGGCGCCAAGGATGTCCTTCATCTGCTGTACGGTCTCAAAGAAGTCAGCACCGGAGCGGTCCATCTTGTTCACATAGCCGATACGGGGAACGTTGTACTTGTCAGCCTGACGCCATACGGTCTCAGACTGGGGCTGTACGCCGTCTGCTGCGGAGTAGGTAGCGATGGCTCCGTCGAGTACACGCAGTGAACGCTCTACCTCGGCAGTGAAGTCAACGTGTCCCGGAGTGTCGATCAGGTTGATCTTGTAAGACTTGCCTTCCCAAGTCCAGTTACACGTAGTAGCAGCAGAGGTGATGGTGATACCACGCTCCTGCTCCTGAGCCATCCAGTCCATGGTGGCAGCGCCGTCGTGCACCTCACCGATCTTGTGTGTCTTACCGGTGTAGAACAGGATACGCTCGGAGGTAGTCGTCTTACCGGCATCGATGTGGGCCATGATGCCGATGTTGCGTGTCAATTGTAAATCGCGATTTGCCATTTTCTTTTTACCTTTATATTATATTAAAATCTAAAGTGAGCAAATGCACGGTTAGCCTCGGCCATGCGGTGCATGTCTTCCTTGCGCTTGTAGGCACCGCCCTGGTTGTTGTAGGCGTCCATGATTTCAGCAGCCAGTTTCTCGGCCATGCTCTTGCCGCCGCGCTTGCGGGCGTAGGCGATGAGGTTCTTCATGGAGATGCTCTCCTTGCGGTCGGGACGGATTTCGGTCGGAACCTGGAATGTGGCACCACCGATACGGCGGCTCTTCACCTCTACTTGGGGAGTGATGTTGTCAAGGGCCTGCTTCCAGATTTCGAGAGCGGGCTTTTCCTCCTTGGCCATCTTTTCCTTGACGGTATCAAGTGCTTTGTAGAAAATCTCGTATGAGGCGTTCTTCTTGCCGTCATACATCAAGTGGTTCACGAATTTCGAAACCTTCTGGTCGTTGAACACGGGATCGGGAAGGATCACGCGCTTCTTTGGTTTTGCTTTTCTCATTTTGTTTTGAAAAAAATTTGATTCTGCATGGGGCTGTCTCTTACTGTTCTTCAACGTCCGCACCCGGACATTTACTCAACCTGTCTTGTAAACAATTCTCCAGCAAAACGATTATTTGTGTTGTCCTTTAGGCTTTATTTGTTATTTCTTGCCTGCCTTAGGACGCTTTGCGCCATACTTGGAACGACGCTGTGTACGGTTGGCAACACCTGCTGTATCGAGTGTACCGCGAACGATGTGGTAGCGGACACCGGGGAGGTCTTTCACACGACCGCCGCGAACGAGGACGATAGAGTGCTCCTGCAAGTTGTGGCCTTCTCCAGGGATGTAGGAATTGACTTCCTTCTGGTTGGTCAGACGTACACGGGCAACTTTACGCATTGCCGAATTAGGCTTCTTAGGCGTGGTGGTGTATACACGCACGCAAACGCCGCGACGCTGAGGACATGAGTCCAAGGCGGGAGACTTGCTCTTGTCTACGAGTGCCTTTCTGCCTTTTCTTACTAATTGTGAAATAGTAGGCATAATTGAATCTTTAAATTTATATATTTTTATTTTTCGATATCGTTGTCCAGGAAACGGCATTTAACATGCCATTTCGGGCTGCAAAGGTACGAATATTTTCCGTAAATACATAATCTATAAAAGAGCTGAAAATATGCAATAGATAGATTTTAGAATAAAATAACATTTGAAAACATCTATTACACAAAGAAAGCCGACATAGACCAGTTGTCAGGATGCCTTTGGCATGACTGGTCTATGCCGGCCGTCTCTGCTGCGGGCGACAGAAAGCCCTGTCCGCAGCAGACCGCCGAAGCGGGATTATGCTTCGCCCTTGCCTGCGTTGAAGGGGGCTATGGTACGGTCTTCGGGCTGGTTGGGGATTTGGATTTTGCCGAAGGTCTGCTCATATTTGTAGATATTGCCCTGCAGAGCCTGCAAGAGTCTCTTCACGTGCTCAGGAGCCATGATGACGCGGCTGCACACCTGTGCCTTGGGCATACCGGGAAGCACGCATGCGAAATCGAGGATGAAATCAGAGCTGGAGTGTGTGATCAGGGCAAGGTTTGCATATTCACCTTTTGCCACTTCGGGAGCGATCTCAAGAGAAAGGCCCTGCTGTTCCTGCTGGGGCTGGTTGTTGTTTTCCATAATAGATAAATGTGTTTTGTTAGTTATCGTTTTTTTCATTTGGCCTATCTCTACGGTAGGCATGTCCGGCCAGCGGTTTCCCGCATAACCTATACAAAGGTAACACATCTTGGGCAGACAGCCAAACATAATGTTCATTTTTCGGAACCGCCAGGCTATATTTCGATGATTTTTGAGTAAGTTTGCATGTAGAATCGGATATGCAAGGACATTCCTTGCCTCTCCCCCTATCCTCCCGACAACCGAAAACATTCCCTTATACATCATAGTAAATATAAATAATGGAACAAGAACAGACCCGCACGCGGGAACGTACCCGCACCGGCCTGCGCGAACCGCGCAAGTTTCACGTCATCATCCACAACGACGACTTCACGACGATGGACTTTGTCGTCATGATACTCACCACTGTCTTCCGCAAGACCGAAGTGGAAGCCGAGGCCCTCATGCTCATTGTCCACAACACCGGGTCGGCCATCGCGGGAACCTACAGTTACGACATAGCCCATACAAAGGTGGAGAAAGCTACCAGCATGGCACGGACCGAACATTTTCCGCTACGGTTTTCCATCGAACCGGCTTCCGAATGCTGACCGCGAACCGAGAGACGGGACTTCCATGTCCCATCCGTACACTTACCAACACACTCAACATTCGACATGAAGGAAAATAGATTTCTGACCGAGGCCATCCGCCAAGCTTACGGTTTGTGCTTTCTACAAAAGAAACAATACATCACCCCAGAGCATCTGCTGCTGTCCATCGGCCTACAGGAGCCTTTCAGCACGGCGATGAAAGAACTGGACATGGACCCGATGGACCCCATCTTCCTTTTGCAAGACTATATCGACACCATAGAGTCCATGCCGGACGATGAAATTTCCCACGTGGATCAGTCTGCACAGTTTCTTGCGGCAGTAAGCCACGCCAAGCAAATCGCCTACAATGCAGAACGCGACGAATACACCATTCCCCACGTCGTAACGGCCATACTGCAACTCGAAGAGTCCTACGCCGCCTGCATACTCACGCAGGCCCTAGGCGACCGGCAGACGGAATTCATGGAGCACCTGATCAGCCAGTACGAGGATGCCGAAGACATCTACGAGATCACCGAAGAAGTCTACAGAAATGCCCCAGACCTCTACGGCAACGACAGCGGCACCGAAAACGAGCAGCCGGCCCGGGAAGAGCCCTGGCGTTCCATGGTGACCTGCATGAACGACACCTATACCCAGCGCAATCCGCTCATCGGGCGGGAGCAGGAGCTGGAACGCACCATACAGGTGCTCTGCCGCAAGGACAAGAACAATCCGCTGCACGTCGGCGAACCGGGTGTCGGCAAGACGGCCCTCATCTACGGACTGACGGCGCGCATAGTCAGGGGCGACGTCCCCGACCGGCTGAAGGGGAGCCGTGTCTACATGATGGACGTCGGGTCGATGATTGCCGGCACGCAGTTCCGCGGCGACTTCGAGAAGCGCATCAAGATGGTCATGGACGGCGCCGGGCGCGAAGGCAACGCCATCATCTACATCGACGAGATACACAATATCGTAGGAGCGGGTTCCAACGGGGATTCGTCACTCGACGCATCCGACCTGCTCAAGCCTTACCTCGAGAGCGGACAGATACGCTTCATCGGTTCCACCACCTATGAGGAGTACAACCGCTACTTTGCCCAGAGCAAGTCGCTTGTGCGGAGATTTCAGCAGATAGACATTGCCGAACCGTCGATAGACGATACCATCACCATCGTGAAAGGTCTGAAAGACACCTACGAGCAATTCCACGGTGTGACCTATTCGCCCGGATGCATCGAGTTTGCCGTGCGCGCCACTGCAAAACACATCACCGACCGGTATCTGCCCGACAAGGCCATCGACCTGCTCGACGAGGCGGGGGCCTATCGAGAGGCCCACCCCACCGACCGCAAGCGGCAGACCGTAGACAAGAAGCTCATGGGCGACATTCTCTGCCGCATGTGCAAGATCGACGCCGCCGCCCTCAAGGAGACCTCCAATACCAAACTCGCCGACTTGCGGAAAAGCATGAAGAAGCGGGTCTTCGGACAGGACGAGGCCATCGAGAAGGTGGTGGAAGCCGTCGAGACCGCCAAGGCCGGACTCAACGACGAGCGCCGCCCGATGGCCAACCTGCTCTTTGTCGGCCCCACCGGAGTCGGCAAGACCGAGGTGGCCCGCACGCTGGCCGACAGTCTCGGCGTGTCGCTTGTGCGCTTCGACATGAGCGAATATACCGAGAAGCACGCGGTGGCCAAACTCATCGGCGCACCGGCCGGATATGTAGGGTACGACGACGGCGGCCTGCTCACCGCCGCCGTCCGCAAGACCCCCAACTGCGTGCTGCTCTTCGACGAGATAGAAAAGGCCCACCCCGACATCTACGACATCTTCCTGCAAATCATGGACTATGCCAGCTTGACGGACAACAAGGGCCAGAAGACCGATTTCCGTAACGCCGTCATCATCATGACCAGCAACGCCGGAGCACAGTACGCCGGACGCAGCCATGTGGGGTTCACACCCGGAGCGACACGCGGCGAAGAGATGCTCGCACAGGTGAAAAAGACATTCAAGCCGGAGTTTGTCAACCGCCTGACCTCCACCGTTGTCTTCCACGACATGAGCCGAAGCATGGCGGCACTGATACTCGACAAGAAGTTGGGCGAACTGCAGGCAAGGCTCTCCGCAAGAAGCGTGACCCTCGCCCTTGACAGCCAGGCCCGCGACTGGCTGCTCGAAAAGGGGTTCACCCGCGAATACGGTGCGCGGGAGATCGACCGCGTCGTCTCTTCACACCTCAAGCCGCTCCTCGTGCACGAGATACTCTACGGACGCCTCGCCAAGGGCGGAACGGCCACGGTCACCGTCGCAGACGGAAATCTGAAACTTTCACCGGAAAAAGCATGATCTACAAACTTGACAAACGCATTGCATTCCCCTACCCCAGCAATGTCGAGCCCGACGGACTTCTCGCCGTCGGCGGCGACCTGTCGATAGACCGCCTCCTGCTGGCATACAGCAACGGCATATTCCCCTGGTACGCTTTCAGGCGGACCAAGGAGATATACTGGTACTGTCCCCAGGACCGATTTGTCATCTTCCCCGAGGAGATACACGTCTCCCACTCCATGCGCACGCTGATGCGGAAACAGAAATACGAGGTCAGCATAGGCGAGTGCTTTGACGGCGTCATACGCCACTGCTCCGAACTGCGCATCGAGGAAGATGGGGCCTGGCTCGGGAAGGACATGATAGAAGCCTTCACCGAACTGCACCGGCAGGGCTTCGCCCAAAGCGTGGAAGTATGGGAGGGCGACCGACTGGTCGGCGGACTGTACGGCGTGACGCTCGGCCGCTGCTTCTTCGGCGAGAGCATGTTCTCGCTCGTGCCCAGCGGCAGCAAGATTGCCTTGATCGCACTGGCCGACATCATGCGCCAAAACGGCGACGTGATGATCGACTGCCAGTTTGAGACCCCTCACCTCAAGTCCATGGGCGGACGCCACATCTCCTATGAGGAATACATGAAATACGTGATGATGGAATAGGCCACACTCTCCGCCGCCTTAGGGCGGTCCTTACAAAAAAAAAATGACAAAACAAAAAGGGCATACGCAAAACCAGTCGGCTGCGTATGCCCCTTTTTTATGTTTGATGCGTCCGTGCCTTACTCGGCAGGAGCGTTGTTCTCTTCGGCTGAGAAGTCGATCACATTCTTGCGGTTGGCCTGAATGCGGTCATATTCCTCCTTTGATCCGACCACAAGTTTCTCCCATTGGCGCAGACCGGTACCGGCAGGAATGAGGTGACCGGCGATCACGTTCTCCTTCATGCCTTCGAGATGGTCCATCTTGCCGCGGATGGCAGCCTCGTTGAGCACCTTGGTCGTCTCCTGGAAGGATGCGGCCGAGATGAAGCTCTTCGTCTGGAGGGCAGCGCGGGTGATACCCTGCAGCACCTGTGTAGAGGTTGCGGGGATGGTATCGCGTACCTGTACGAGACGGAGGTCACGGCGCTTGAGACTGGAGTTCTCGTCACGCAGCTTGCGGGCGGAGATGATCTGGCCCACCTTGAGGTTATCGGAATCTCCGGCATCGGTGACGTACTTCTTACCCCAGATACGGTCGTTCTCTTCGGCGAAGTCGAGCTTGTCGACCATCTCGAACTCGAGGAAGGTGGTATCGCCGGGCTCGTTGATCTGTACCTTGCGCATCATCTGGCGGACGATAATCTCGAAGTGCTTGTCGTTGATCTTCACACCCTGCAGACGGTATACGTCCTGTACCTCGTTGACGATGTACTCCTGAACGGCCGTCGGGCCCTTGATGGCGAGGATGTCGCCCGGAGTGATGACACCGTCAGAGAGCGGTGTACCGGCACGCACGGCGTCGTGCTCCTGTACCAGAATCTGCTTCGACAGGCTGACAAGGTACTTCTTCTGGTCGCCGGTCTTGCTGGTGACGATGATCTCGCGGTTGCCGCGCTTCACCTTGCCCATGGTCACCTCACCGTCGATTTCGGATACGACAGCAGGGTTGGACGGGTTGCGGGCCTCGAACAATTCGGTCACACGCGGGAGACCACCGGTGATGTCACCGGCCTTGGCCACGGCACGCAGAATGTTGACAAGCGTTGTACCGGTGGTGACGGTCTGTCCGTCTTCCACGACAACGTGACCGCCCACAGGGAAGTTGTAGGTACCGACCACCTCGCCATTGGCATCGAGCACGTCGCAGGTCGGCACTTTCGACTTGTCCTTGGAGTCGGTGATAATCTTCTCGGTCAGGCCGGTGGTTTCGTCGGTCTCGGAGCGGAAGGTGACACCCTCGATGACATCGTTGAAGCGCAGTGTACCTGCATACTCGGTGACGATGACCGCATTGAACGGGTCCCACTTGGCGATCAGGTCGCCCTTCTTCACCGTGTCGCCGTCCTTGAAGTAGAGTGACGAACCGTAGGGCACATTGATAGTAGAAAGGACAATGTCGGTATGCGGGTCGATGAACTGCAGTTCGGTGAGTCGGCTGACCACCTTTGAGCAGTTGATGTCCTTCTCGCCGTCGTTCTCGACGAAAGGTACGACACGCATTTCCTCAAACTTCAGCTTGGAGTCGTTCTTGGCCACGATAGATGCGTTGGCGGCTGCGTTGGCAGCCACACCACCGGCGTGGAACGTACGGAGGGTCAGCTGTGTACCCGGCTCACCGATAGCCTGTGCAGCGATGACGCCGACGGCCTCGCCGAGCTGTACCATGCGCTGGGTGGCAAGGTTGCGGCCGTAGCACTTCATGCAGACACCGTGCTTGCTCTCGCAGGTGAGCACCGAGCGTATCTCGACGCTCTCGATGGGAGACTCCTCGATGGCCTTGGCCACAGACTCAGTGATCTCCTCACCGGCGGATACGATCAGTTCACCGGTCACGGGATGGATGATATCGTGTACGGATACACGTCCGAGTATACGCTCGTAGAGGGTAGAGATGACCTCCTCGCCGTTCTTGAGGGCGGTACAGATCAGACCGCGCAGCGTGCCGCAGTCCTCCTCGGTGATGATCACGTCGTGGGACACGTCGACAAGACGGCGGGTCAGGTATCCGGCGTCGGCAGTCTTCATGGCGGTGTCGGCAAGACCCTTACGGGCACCGTGCGATGCGATGAAGTACTCCAGCACTGACATACCTTCCTTGAAGTTGGAGATAATCGGGTTCTCGATGATCTGGTGGCCTTCGGCACCGGCCTTCATAGGCTTGGCCATAAGTCCACGCATACCGGAGAGCTGTTTGATCTGATCCTTAGAACCACGGGCACCGGAGTCGAGCATCATGAACACGGCGTTGAATCCCTGGTCGGCCTTGGTCATCTCGTCCATCAGGATGTCGGCAAGGTTGTTGTTGACATGGGTCCAGGTATCGATGACCTGCTGGTAACGTTCGTTTTCAGTGATGAAACCCATGTTGTAGTTCTCCATGATCTGCTGTACCTCTTCGCTACCCTTGGCTACGATGGCATCCTTTTCTGGCGGGATGATGATGTCGTCAAGGTTGAAGGAAAGTCCGGCGACATAGGCCATGTGGTAACCGAGGTTCTTGATACCGTCGAGGAACTCGCATGCGCGTGCCATACCGACGGCCTTGATTACGTTGGCGATGATGCCGCGCAGGGTCTTCTTGGAGATGATGTCGTTGAAGAATCCCACTTCCTCGGGGATAATCTGGTTGACAATCACGCGGCCGACAGAAGTCTCTACCATGCGCTTCTGCAGCTGACCGTCGACGAGGTCGTTGACAATCACCTTCACGGGAGCGTGCAGGTCGCACTTGCCCTCGTTGTGGGCGATGAGCGCCTCCTCAGGTCCGTAGAACGTGAGTCCGTCGCCCTTGGCTCCGGGACGGATCTTCGTGATATAGTAGAGACCGAGCACCATATCCTGTGAAGGTACGGTGATAGGCGCACCATTGGCCGGGTTGAGGATATTGTGGCTCTGGAGCATCAGTATCTGCGCCTCGAGCACTGCCTCGTTGCTCAACGGGAGATGGACGGCCATCTGGTCGCCGTCGAAGTCGGCGTTGAAGGCGGTACATGCCAGCGGGTGCAGCTGGATGGCTTTGCCCTCGATGAGTTTCGGCTGGAAGGCCTGGATACCCAGACGGTGCAGTGTAGGTGCACGGTTGAGAAGTACTGGGTGACCCTTCATCACGTTCTCGAGAATGTCCCAGATGACGGGCTCGCGGCGGTCGACGATGCGCTTGGCGCTCTTCACTGTCTTCACGATGCCGCGCTCAATAAGCTTGCGGATGATGAACGGCTTGTACAGCTCGGCAGCCATCAGCTTCGGCAGACCGCACTCACCCATCTTCAGCTCGGGGCCGACGACGATAACCGAACGTGCGGAATAGTCGACACGCTTACCGAGAAGGTTCTGGCGGAAGCGGCCCTGCTTGCCCTTGAGTGAGTCGGAGAGTGACTTCAACGGACGGTTGCTGTCGCTCTTGACGGCACTTGACTTGCGGGAATTGTCGAAGAGACTGTCGACAGCCTCCTGGAGCATACGCTTCTCGTTGCGGAGAATGACGTCGGGAGCCTTGATTTCGATGAGTCGCTTCAGACGGTTGTTGCGGATGATGACACGACGGTAGAGGTCGTTGAGGTCGGACGTAGCGAAACGACCGCCGTCCAGCGGCACGAGAGGACGCAGTTCGGGCGGGATGACGGGTATGATCTTCATGATCATCCACTCCGGACGGTTCACGCCGCGGCTGGCACGGAATGCCTCGACCACCTGCAGGCGCTTGAGAGCCTCGGTCTTGCGCTGCTGCGAAGAATCGTTGTTGGCTTTTTCGCGCAGTTCGTATGACAGGGAGTCGAGATCGAGTGTAGCCAGAAGGTCGTATACGGCCTCTGCACCCATCTTGGCGATAAACTTGTTGGGGTCGGAGTCGTCAAGCGAAGCGTTGTGCGGGTCGAGTCTGTTGTCGAGGATGTCCAGATACTCCTCTTCGGTAAGCAGGTCCATGCGGTGCGAACCGTTGAGCTCCTCCTCGCCATTCTCGTCGGCCTTGCATCCGGCCAGGACACCGGGCTGGATGACAACATACTTCTCATAATAGATGACCGAGTCAAGTCTCTTCGTCGGCATGCCCAGCAGATAACCGATCTTGTTGGGCAGTGAACGGAAATACCAGATGTGTGCTACGGGCACTACCAGTTCGATGTGTCCGCTACGGTCGCGGCGCACCTTCTTCTCTGTGACCTCTACACCACAACGGTCACAGACAATGCCCTTGTAGCGGATGCGCTTGTACTTGCCGCAGGCGCACTCATAGTCGCGTGTCGGACCGAAGATGCGCTCGCAGAACAGACCGTCGCGCTCGGGCTTGTACGTACGATAGTTTATGGTTTCAGGCTTTGTGACCTCTCCATACGAATTTTCCAGGATCTCCTCCGGAGAGGCGAGACCGATGGTAATCTTCGTAAAATTATTCTTTACTTTTGTATCTTTCTTGAAAGCCATATCTATTTATATGTATTTGGGTGTTCGGATTAATCAAGTTTGATGCTCAGACCCAAACCGCGAAGTTCGTGCAGAAGCACATTGAGCGACTCGGGGATACCCGGTGTCGGCATGGGATCGCCCTTGACGATAGCCTCGTATGCCTTGGAGCGGCCTACCGTGTCATCGGACTTGATAGTCAGGATCTCCTGAAGAACATGGCTTGCGCCGAATGCCTCGATGGCCCAGACCTCCATCTCTCCGAAACGCTGGCCACCAAACTGGGCCTTACCGCCGAGGGGCTGCTGCGTGATGAGAGAGTACGGACCGATGGAACGGGCGTGCATCTTGTCCTCTACCATGTGGCCGAGTTTCAAGAAGTAGGTCACACCGACCGTTGCGGGCTGGTCGAACTGCTCACCGGTCTGTCCGTCGTAAAGACGTGTGGAGCAGAGGTGGGGCAGGCCTGCCTTGTCGGTCCACTCGGAAAGGTCTTCAAGTTTGGCACCGTCGAAGATAGGCGTAGCGAACTTGACACCCAGCTTTCTTCCGGCTGCACCGAGAATGGCCTCAAATATCTGGCCGAGGTTCATACGCGAAGGCACACCCAGCGGGTTGAGCACCAAGTCTACGGGACGTCCGTCCTCGAGGAACGGCATGTCTTCCTGACGCACGATCTTCGACACGATACCCTTGTTACCGTGACGTCCGGCCAGCTTGTCGCCGACTCCGATCTTACGCTTCTTGGCCACATATACCTTGGCCATCTGTATGATGCCTGGGGGCAGCTCGTCACCGATGGTGATGGCAAACTTGCGGCGCTTCAGCTCAGCATCCAGCAACTTGTACTTGCGGATGTAGTTCATGATGAGCTTCTGTATCAGCGTGTTGGTGTGCTCGTCGTCAGTCCATCCGTTCGACTGAATGCCGTCGTACACGAGGTTCTTCAGTACAGGAGCGGTGAAGCGGCTGCCCTTTGTGATGATCTCTGCACCGGAGTAGTCCTTCACACCCTGTGAAGTCTTGTCCTCGGTCAGGGTCAGCAGCTTGTCTACCAGGATGTCCTTCAAGTCTTCGTTCTTGGCCTCGTATTCCTCGTCGATCTTGGCCAGGACGATCTTGTCCTGCTTCTTCGACTCGCGGGTCTTGATGGCCTTGGCGAAGAGCTTCTTGTCGATGACAACACCGCTGAGCGAAGGATTGGCTTTCAGCGAAGAGTCCTTCACGTCGCCTGCCTTGTCGCCGAAGATGGCGCGGAGCAGTTTCTCCTCGGGCGAGGGATCGCTTTCACCCTTGGGCGAGATCTTTCCGATAAGGATGTCGCCCGGCTCTACGCGGGCACCGATACGGATGATACCGTTGTCGTCGAGATCCTTCGTGGCTTCCTCGCTGACATTGGGGATATCGCTGGTGAACTCCTCCTGTCCGCGCTTGGTCTCGCGCACGTCGAGAGAGTACTCGTCGACATGGACAGAGGTGAGCACGTCGTCGCGTACCATACGCTCAGAAAGGACGATGGCATCCTCATAGTTGTATCCCTTCCACGGCATGTAGGCCACGAGCAGGTTGCGTCCGAGCGCCAGCTCACCGGCCTCGGTAGCATAACCTTCGGTGAGGATGTCGCCGGCCTTCACACGCTGGCCCTTCGAGCAGATAGGACGAAGGTCGATGGTCATGTTCTGGTTGGTACGGCGGAACTTCGGTATGCGGTATTCCTTGAGGGCGGGCTCGAAGCTTACGAACTCCTCGTCCTCGGTGCGGTCGTAAAGGATACGGATGGTGGTGGAGTCTACATACTCGATGACACCCTCACCCTCGGCCGTTATCATGGTACGCGAGTCCTCGCACACCTGCTTCTCCACGCCGGTTCCTACGATAGGAGCGTCATTGTGGAGCAAAGGTACGGCCTGGCGCATCATGTTACATCCCATCAGCGCACGGTGACCGTCATCGTGCTCGAGGAACGGGATAAGGCCTGCAGATACAGAAGCGATCTGCTGCGGCGACACGTCCATAAGGTCTACCTGCGAAGGAGGCACGACGGGGAAGTCGGCATCCTGGCGGCACTTCACCACGCTGCGGATGAACGTTCCGTCCTCGTTGAGCGGAGCATTGCCCTGGCCGATGATATGGCCTTCCTCTTCCTCGGCGGTGAGATAGACCACGTCCTCATTCTTGAGGTTGGCTACGCCGTCGGTCACCTTGCGGTACGGGGTCTCGATGAAGCCAAGCTCGTTGATGGTGGCATACACGCAGAGCGACGAGATCAGACCGATGTTCGGGCCTTCAGGACTCTCGATCGGGCAAAGGCGTCCGTAGTGTGTGTAGTGTACGTCGCGCACCTCAAATCCGGCGCGCTCACGCGAAAGACCGCCAGGACCGAGGGCGGAGAGACGGCGCTTGTGCGTCACCTCGGCCAACGGGTTGGTCTGGTCCATAAATTGTGACAGCGGGTTGGTGCCGAAGAACGAGTTGATCACGCTGGAGATGGTCTTGGCGTTGATCAGGTCGGTAGGCTGGAACACCTCGTTGTCGCGAACGTTCATGCGCTCGCGTATAGTGCGGCTCATACGGGCCAGACCGATGGAGAACTGATTGCTCAGCTGCTCGCCGACGGTACGCACGCGACGGTTCGACAAGTGGTCGATATCGTCGACGGTAGCGTTGGAGTTGACCAACTGTATGAGATATTTGATGATCTCGATAATGTCTTCCTTGGTCAGCACGCGGACCTCAGAATCGGTATCGAGTCCAAGTTTCTTGTTGATGCGGTAGCGTCCCACCTCTCCCAAGTCATAGCGTTTGTCGGAGAAGAAAAGATTCTGGAACACTTCCTTGGCACTGGCATCGTCGGCGGGGTCGGCGTTGCGCAGCTGGCGATAGATGTAGAGCACGGCCTCTTTCTCCGAGTTGCTCGGGTCTTTGGCGAGCGTATTGAAGATGATGGCATACTTGTTGGCGGCTTCTGCATCTTTGTGTACAAGGATAGAAGAAGCACCGCTGGCGAGAATCTCGGCAACGGTATCCTCGGTGATTTCTTCCTCGCGGTTGGCGACAATGTCATTGTGCTCGATGGAGGTCACCTCGCCCGTATCTGGGTCGCTGAAGTCCTCAAACCAGGTCTTCACGACATTACCGGCCAGCTTGCGGCCGATGGTTGCCTTGAGGTTCTTCTTGTTGACCTTCACCTCGTCGCAGAGGTCGAAGAGCTGGAGGATGTCCTTGTCGCTTTCGTAACCGATGGCACGCAGCAGGGTGGTCACCGGCAATTTCTTCTTACGGTCGATGTAGGCATACATCACATTGTTGATGTCAGTTGCAAACTCGATCCAGGAACCCTTGAACGGGATGATGCGGGCAGAGTAGAGGCTGGTGCCGTTGGCATGCACGCCCTGGCCGAAGAATACGCCCGGCGAGCGGTGCAGCTGCGACACGACTACACGCTCGGCACCGTTGATGATAAAGGTGCCGTTGCTCGTCATGTAGGGGATAGTACCCAAGAACACGTCCTGGATGAAAGTACCGAAATCCTCGTGGTCGGGGTCGGTACAATACAACTTCATTTTGGCTTTGAGCGGAACGCTGTAGGTCAGGCCGCGCTCCAGACACTCGTCGATGGTGTAGCGGGGCGGGTCAATATAATAGTCGAGGAACTCGAGAACAAAATTGTTACGAGTATCCGTGATGGGGAAATTCTCAGCGAACACCTTGTACAAGCCGTCGTTCCTGCGCTCTTCCGGCGGAGTGTCGAGCTGCAGGAAGTCCTTGAACGACTTGAGCTGCACATCGAGAAAGTCCGGATAAGGCATCGGATTGTGGACGCTTGCAAAATTTACTCTGTTATCAACAATTTTTGAAGCCATCAGAAGATTCTTATCTGTATGTTAATGAATTATTGTAAAAAGACACAAAAAGGTTAGGACCTGCCTACTTGGAAGATCCTAACCGTATTTGAAAAGTATGTGACTTTCCGGCGAAAAAAACGCCGTAAAGTGTTGACGTCAAACCTTATTACTTCAGTTCTACCTTGGCACCAGCGGCCTCGATAGTCTTCTTCAAGTTCTCAGCCTCGTCCTTGGACAGACCTTCCTTGATGGTAGCGGGAGCACCGTCTACGAGATCCTTAGCCTCTTTCAGACCAAGACCACAAGCCTCCTTGACGGCCTTAACGACCTGGAGCTTGGTTGCGCCTACCTCAGCGAGAACAACATCGAAAGATGTCTTCTCCTCCTCGGCAGCGGCTGCGCCAGCTGCGGGACCAGCAGCTACAGCTACAGCTGCAGCAGCAGGCTCGATACCATACTCGTCCTTCAGGACTGTTGCCAACTCATTTACTTCCTTTACTGTAAGATTTACTAACTCTTCAGCAATAGCTTTAATATCTGCCATTTTTATTTATTTTTTAATTGTTTTAGAATTGATGTTTTGACTTCATGTGGGGTTATTCAGGACGCTCGCCTAAAGTCTTGAGCACACCATGGATGGTGTTTGCGCCTGACTGCAGAGCAGAAACAACGTTCTTGGCGGGAGACTGCAGCAAAGCGACAATCTCTGCGATGACCTCGTTCTTGCTCTTCAGGGCTGCAAGTTCAGCCAACTTGTCTGCACCTACGTAGATGCATTCCTCAGCGTAAGCAGCTTTGAGTGCGGGGATACCTTCCTTGTCGTATTCCTTGATGAGCTTTGCGGGAACGTTAGCCGTGTGTGTGAACATCATGGCGGTGGTGCCCTTCAAAGCGCTGTACATCGGCTCGAAATCGATATCGGAAGCCTCGAAAGCCTTGTGAAGCAGCTTGTTCTTCACAACGACCATCTTGATCTCGCTCTTGAAGCACTTGCGACGGAGATTGCTGGTAGCCTCTGCATTCATGCCGGTCACGTCGACCAGGTAGAAATGAGGATACTCCTTGAGCAATTCACCGAGGCTTACAACGATAGTATCTTTTACTTCTTTCTTCATTTTACAAAACTTTTAGAGTGAATCAACTGATTTAGGATCAACCTTGATACCCTTACTCATAGTGCTCGAAACAAAGATACTCTTGATGTATGTACCTTTAGCGGCAGCAGGCTTCAGTTTTACGACAGTAGCGATGAACTCCTTGGCGTTCTGGTAGATCTGCTCGGGAGTGAAACTTACCTTGCCGATCGAGGTGTGGATGATACCAGCCTTGTCGACCTTGAAGTCTATCTTACCCTGCTTTACTTCCTTAACAGCCTTGGCTATGTCCATAGTCACAGTACCGCTCTTGGGGTTAGGCATCAGTCCGCGGGGACCGAGGATACGGCCGATAGGACCGATCTTGCCCATGCAGGAAGGCATGGTAATGATCACGTCAACGTCAGTCCATCCGCCTTTGATTTTCTCGATGTACTCGTCAAGACCTACGTAGTCAGCGCCAGCCTCTTTGGCAGCAGCTTCCTGATCGGGAGTACAGAGGGCGAGCACGCGGGTCACCTTACCGGTACCGTTGGGCAACGAAACGACGCCACGGACCATCTGGTTGGCCTTGCGGGGATCTACGCCCAAGCGTACATCGATATCCAAGGATGCATCAAACTTTGTAGTGGTGATTTCCTTCACCAGTTCGGCTGCTTCCTTCAAAGTGTATGCCTTCCCTGCTTCAACCTTATCAGCTACTGATTTTTGATTTTTTGTCA
>CAVHOL010000026.1:0-31422 GCA_963637655.1 bacterium
AAGAAGCCAGCAAAATCGACTAAAAATACAGGGCAAAATTGGGTAATTTATTTTTGAACATTACTTTAGATTACCGCCGTCTGTTGCTTTGGGCCTTTTTTATTTGCCGAGGGTCTTGTAGGTCTTTCCGCCCTGCTTTACGATGTAGAGGCCGTGGGGGAGGCCTTCTGCCGAAGTGCCGACGACGATGCCCTGCATGTTGTATACCTTGGCGGGTGCGGTGTCAGTATCGGTGGGGATGTCGGAGATGGCAGTGGCGAGATCGACGAATGTTATGGCGGATACCCTCACTGCGGGTACATAGTCTGCGGCATCGGAGTCGTAGTAGGACGTGGTGGTCTCGGAGATTTCTCCGCCGTGGTACTCGTCGTAGGTGTATTCGTTCTTCATGCCCTGTGCCAGTTCTACGGTCGGGTTCCACTGCATGTAGTCGAGGTCAGAGGAGTAGGCCTCGTCGAGCGTGATGTTGCCGTTTGCGTCGTAGGTGACGGTCTCGTAGGCGCAGCCTATGAGGTCGGTGTCGCCCTTGGATACGTCGCCGGAATGGCTGGCGTAGATATAGTTGCCGAAGGTGTAGCTGCCGTTGTTGTCGTTGACCGTCATCTCCATGGTCTGCAGGTAGAGGGTGTTGTCGGGACAGGTCATGCTCATGACAAATCCGTTGTCGTCGCTCTTGCCTTCGATGTTGAGGGTCACGCCGCTCTCTGAGAGTGTGGCCGACTTGAGCAGGTTGTCGCCCCAGAACCAGGTGGCGGGCAGCGACTGCTCGTCGACGAGTTGTCCGTCGCATTTCTCCCAGACCATGTCGGTGAACACGTCGATGACGCCGTACTCGTTGGTGTCCTCGTCGATGCCCGAGTAGGTGCAGCCGGTGGGGCCGGTCGATCCGGCCGTGTAGGTGTAGGCCACTTCGCTGGTCTTGGTCCATTCCTGCGTGTCGTTGTCGTACTCGGTCTTGGTCACCTTGGTCACATTGCCGTCGGCATTGCGGGTGATGGCGATCTTGTAGCATCCGTAGCCCATGGTCCAGGTGTCGCCGTCGAGCGTCCACGACTCGTATCCGGTGACGGTACCTGTCTTCTCGTCGTATGTGCTTGTCTTTTTGTTGTACGGCGTATAGTTGTCTCCGTCCTCGGAGGTGGAGGTCACCTGGCCGGTGGCGTTGCCGGCTGCGTCGTATACGGTTTCTGCCTTTATCTTCTCGCTGCCGTCGTCCTGTATCTGCATGGTGACGTGTCCGTCGGCGTCGTAGGTGTAGTAGTCGTCGGCGGCAAACGACCATTCGTTCTCGGTGTCATCGTAGGTGTACTGCTTGTCGTGGCTGACCTTCCATATCGGGGTGGCCGACTGCTTGGCGGTGCGGAGCAGAGAGGTGCGCTGTCCGGCCGTTCTGGCCGTGAAGAGGGCCGTGGACTTTTTGAAGGGGCGCAGGGGAGCAAACTTGCTGCCCGTTGAGGCTGTTTCGGTCTGTGCCAACGCCGGTGCGACTGTGAGCGTGGCGGCTGCAAGAAGAAGTGTAAAGTGTTTCATACGCTGTCAATTCTATTTTTATATTCTGTTTTCTTTTGGTCTGTCAATCCGCATCCGTCGATTTCTTTGACATTCGTGGAAATTTCGGGATACGTCTTATCTTTTTGCAAAGGTATGAATATATTTTCTAACCTTTGTGCATTGCCGGCGAAAACCGTCCTTGGCACACCCGTTTTTTGTGGTGCAAGGGGAAAAAGGTGGTCCGTCATGGCGGTGCGGTACACGGAGCACGGAGTGTATAAAAAAACATAAAAAAACATTTGTTACCCCACGGCTTGCCGGGAATATCCTTACCTTTGTTAGGCATGCAGAAGGGAAGGCGCGTGACGGTAAAACAGTGTGCTGCACCCTCGGGCCATGCGCCGTACCTGCGGCAACCAATCTATACGACTACTGAAATCTAAGGACGGACCAGGACAAGGGCCGCCAACAAAACCATAACGTGAAAACGGGTCCGCAGCAGACCCCTCCTAAATTTAGTATCAGATGAACAAGTATCCCAAAATCGGTATCCGTCCTACCATCGACGGACGTCAGGGAGGCGTACGTGAAAGCCTCGAGGAAAAAACCATGAACCTGGCCCGCTCCGTGGCCAAACTCATCTCCGAAAATCTGCGCAACGGCGACGGGTCGCCCGTAGAGTGCGTCATCGCCGACGGTACTATCGGCCGCGTGGCCGAGAGCGCTGCCTGCGCCGAGAAGTTTGAGCGCGAGGGCGTCGGCGCCACCATCACCGTCACCTCCTGCTGGTGCTACGGCGCAGAGACGATGGACATGCACCCCCACTGGCCCAAGGCCGTATGGGGCTTCAACGGTACGGAACGTCCCGGCGCCGTATACCTCGCCGCCGTGCTCGCCGCCCACGCCCAGAAGGGCCTGCCCGCATTCGGCATCTACGGCCATGACGTGCAGGACCTCGCCGACGACTCCATCCCTGCCGACGTAGCCGAAAAGATACTCCGCTTCGCCCGCGCTGCACAGGCTGTGGCCACGATGCGCGGCAAGTCCTACCTCTCCATGGGCAGCGCCTGCATGGGTATCGCCGGATCGATCGTCAATCCCGACTTCTTCCAGGAGTATCTCGGCATGCGCAACGAGAGTGTCGACCTCACCGAGATCATCCGCCGCATGACCGAAGGCATCTACGACCATGAGGAGTTTGACAAGGCGATGGCCTGGACCCGCGAGCACTGCATGTGCAATGAGGGCGAGGACATCGGCAACCGCGAGGAGAAGAAGAAGACCCGCGAGGAGAAAGACCACGACTGGGAATTCATCGTCAAGATGATGATCATCATGCGCGACCTCATGCACGGCAACCCCAAACTGCGCGAGATGGGATTCAAGGAGGAAGCGCTCGGCCACAACGCCATCGCCGGCGGTTTCCAGGGCCAGCGCCAGTGGACCGACTTCTATCCCAACGGCGACTATCCCGAGGCACTGCTCAATACGTCCTTTGACTGGAACGGCCTGCGCGAAGCCATCATCCTCGCCACCGAGAACGATGCCGGCAACGGCGTGGCCATGCTCTTCAACCATCTGCTCACCGGACGCGCACAGATCTTCTCCGACGTGCGTACCTACTGGAGCCCCGAGGCCGTGAAGCGTGTCACCGGCAAGGAACTCACCGGACGTGCCGCCGGCGGCATCATCCATCTCATCAACTCCGGCGCCACCACGCTCGACGGCACCGGCGCCGCCACCAACGCGGCCGGAGAACCGGAGATGAAGCACTTCTGGGACATGACCGAAGAGGATGTCGACAAGTGCCTCAAGGCCACCACATGGTATCCGGCCAACCGCGACTACTTCCGCGGCGGCGGCTTCTCCTCCAACTTCCTCACCAAGGGCGGCATGCCCGTCACCATGGTGCGCCTCAATCTCGTCAAGGGACTCGGTCCGGTGCTCCAGCTCGCTGAAGGATGGACCGTCGACATCGATCCCGAAATACACGAGATACTCAACAAGCGTACCGACCCCACATGGCCTACCACATGGTTTGTGCCCCGCACCTGCGACAAGGCTCCCTTCAAGGACGTGTACTCGGTGATGAACAACTGGGGCGCCAACCACGGCGCCATCAGCTACGGACATATCGGTGCCGACCTCATCACGCTCTGCTCCATCCTGCGCATACCTGTCAGCATGCACAATGTGGATGAAGACAAGATCTTCCGTCCCGCCGCATGGAATGCCTTCGGCATGGACAAGGAGGGCGCCGACTACCGCGCCTGCAAGAACTACGGTCCGATCTACAAATGATACGCTGACCCTCACACCGGAATATTCCCCGGAGACGCGCCGCGCCTTCGGGGTACACCATTTCCTTTCCATCCCAACAACACTATTACCATGACAAGAAGATTTATCCTCAACGAAGTGTCCTACTTCGGTCCCGGCGCACGCCGCGAACTGCCCGGCGAAGTCAAACGTCTCGGCCTGCACAAGGCTTTTGTATGCACCG
Source organism: bacterium (assembly GCA_963637655.1). Lineage (GTDB taxonomy): Bacteria > Bacteroidota > Bacteroidia > Bacteroidales > Bacteroidaceae > Prevotella. The sequence goes on from CAVHOL010000026.1 coordinate 3,995, forward strand.
ACAAAGACCTCATCAAGTTTGGTGTGGCACAAAAGGTGCTCGACGTACTCGAAGAAGCCTCCATACCCTATGAGGTGTTCAGCGAAATCAAGCAGAACCCTACCGTCCGCAACGTGAAGGCCGGCCTTGAAGCCTTCGCACAGTCGGGCGCCGACTTTATACTCGCCATCGGCGGCGGTTCGTCGATAGACACCGCCAAGGCCGTGGGCATCATCACGCGCAACCCCGAATTCTCCGATGTCGTCTCCCTCGAGGGCGTCGCCGATACCAAGCACAAGGCAGTGCCCATCATCGCCTTGCCCACCACGGCCGGCACCGCCGCCGAGGTGACCATCAACTACGTCATCACCGACGAGGAGAACGAGAAGAAGATGGTCTGCGTCGATCCCAACGACATACCCGCCATCGCCATCATCGATGCCGAACTCATGTACACGCTTCCCCGCAGCCTCACCGCCGCCACCGGCCTCGATGCCCTCACGCACGCCATCGAGGGCCTTATCACCAAGGGCGCATGGGAGATGAGCGACATGTTTGAGATCAAGGCCATCGAGATGATCGCCCGCCACCTGGAGACGGCCGTCAACGAGCCGACCAATGCCGAGGCACGCGACGGCATGGCCGTGGCGCAGTATATCGCCGGCATGGCCTTCAGCAATGTCGGACTGGGTGCCGTACACGGCATGGCCCATCCGCTCGGCGCCATCTTCGATATCCCCCATGGCGTGGCCAATGCCCTGCTGCTGCCCACCGTGATGGAGTACAACGCTCCCGCCGCCCTGCCCAAGTTTGCCGTCATTGCCCGTGCCATGGGCGTGGCTACCGACGGGCTTACCCCCGAGCAGGCTGCCCAGGCTGCCGTCGATGCCGTGCGCACGCTCAGCGTCAAGGTCGGCATACCGCAGCACCTCGCCGAACTGGGCATCAAGGAGACCGACCTGCCGCGCCTGGCCAAGGCCGCCGCAGCCGATGTCTGCACGCCCGGCAATCCGCGCGACGTGACCGAGGCCGATCTGCTCGAGCTCTACCGCAAGGCTTTCTGACGGTCCCGGGGCACACATCCCTGAGTACCTGCGGCCTTTGCTGTCCATACAATACAAAAGAAATGTAACAAAGAAACGCAACAAAAAAATACATCGCCGCTGCCTTTGCCGTCCCGACCGAGACGGTATGGCGGTGGCATAAAACCCACCAACGAAAATGATTACAGACCTTCACATACAGGAATTTCTCCGTCAGGCCCACCGTGTGGGCGATGCCGGACTCACACTCTGCTCCAGCGGCAATATCTCATGGCGTATCGGTGACGAGGCCCTCGTCTCCGGTACCGGATCCTGGGTGCCCACCCTGCCCGAAAAGAAAGTCGCCATATGCCGCGTGGCCGACGGTGCCGTGCTCAACGGCGTGAAGCCCTCCATGGAGAGCGGATTCCATCTCGGCGTGCTGCGCGAGCGTCCCGACTGCGACGTGGTGCTCCACTTCCAGTCGAAGTACGCTACCGCCGTGGCCTGCTCCAAGAATATCCCCACCGACTTCAATGTCACGGCCGAGATACCCTGCCATGTCGGCAAGGAGATACCGGTCATACCCTACTACCGTCCCGGTTCGCCCGAACTGGCCGAGGCCGTCAAGGCTGCGCTCAAGGACCACAACTCCGCCCTCATGCTCAAGCACGGACAGGTGGTCTGCGGCAAAAATTTCGACGAGGTGTTCGAGCGTGCCATGTTCTTCGAGATGGCCTGCCGCATCATCGTGCTCAGCGGCGGCAACTACAATACGCTGACCCCTGAGGAGATCGACGACCTCGAGACCTACGTTCTCGGCAAGAAGACCAAGTAGGAGGCAGTCCTGCGTCACCATCAAGAACAATCAGATGACATACCTCGCAATAGACTTCGGGGGAGGCAGCGGCCGCGTCGTGGCAGGCACACTGCGCGACGGGCGGCTCGACATGCAGGTCGTGCACCGCTTCCCCAACCGCCAGATACCTCTCGGCGGCCGCTTGTACTGGGACTTTCTTGCCCTCTTCGGCGATATGCTCGAAGGACTGCGCAAGGCGGCCTCGCTCGGCCTCCATATCGACGGTATAGGCATTGACACCTGGGGCGTCGACTTCGGGCTGGTCGACGCACAGGGCCATCTCGTGGGCAATCCTGTCTGCTACCGCGACGAGCGTACCAAGGGCCTGGCCCAGCGATTCTTCAGCCAGACCGGCCCTACGGCCCACTATGCCGTCAACGGCACGCAGGTGATGGAGATCAACACGCTCTTCCAGCTCTACAGTATGCGGCTCGCCGGCGATGCGGCCCTTGACGTGGCCGACCGCCTGCTCTTCATGCCCGACCTCTTCAGTTTCTTCCTCACCGGTGAGGCCAACACCGAGTATACCATCGCGTCGTCTTCCGAGCTGCTCGACGCCCGGACCCGCGACTGGGACTGGGCGACCATCGACCGGCTGGACATTCCCCGCCGTCTGTTCGCCCCCGTCATCATGCCCGGAACGGTGCGCGGCCGTCTGCGGCCGGAGATTGCCGAGTATACCGGACTGGGCGCGGTCGATGTCTTCGCCGTCGGGTCGCACGACACGGCCAGCGCCGTGGCCGCCGTACCAGCCGATGACGACGAGTCGCCCGTCGCCTTTATCAGTTCCGGTACGTGGTCGCTGTTCGGTGCCGAGGTCGGTGCGCCCATCCTGACAGAGGAGGCGCGTGCCGCCGGATTTACCAATGAGGGCGGTATCGGTGGCCGTATCACCTTCCTGCAGAACATCACCGGACTGTGGTTCGTGCAGCGGCTGATGGCCGAATGGGCCGAACAGGGGCAGCCGCAGCAGTACGACGTCATCCTCCCGCAGGCCGAGCAGGCCGTCATCGACAGTATCATTCCCGTCGACGATGCCGCCTTCCTCAACCCCAAGTCGATGGAGACGGCCATCCGCGACTACTGCGCGGAACACGCCCTGACGGTCCCCCGCGACAAGGCGGAGACCGTGCGCGTGGTGCTGCAGTCGCTGGCCCACCGCTACGCCGAGGCAGCCAAGGGTCTCAACGCCATGCTTCCCAAGCCCATCACCAAACTGCACATCATCGGCGGCGGGTCGCAGAACGGCCTGCTCAACCGGCTGACGGCCGAAGCGCTCGGCATACCCGTCGTGGCCGGTCCCGTTGAGGCTACGGCCATGGGCAATATCCTCACCCAAGCCATGGGCAAGGGCGAGCTGCACGGCCTGTCAGACCTCAGGGCCGTCGTCCGCCGCAGTCTCTGACCATCTATAGGAAAACACATATCTACGCAAAACAGATACGCAAAACTGACCTTATGCAATCATCAACCGAAAAGAAAGAATCTCTCTTCTGGAAGGACGGCGTCAACTATCTCGTGCCGTTCATCCTCATCACCTCCTGCTTTGCCCTTTGGGGCTTTGCCAACGATATCACCAACCCGATGGTGAAGGCCTTCTCCAAGATCTTCCGCATGTCGGCCACCGACGGCGCCCTGGTGCAGGTGGCCTTCTACGGAGGGTATTTTGCCATGGCTTTCCCAGCAGCCATGTTTATCCGCCGCTACAGTTACAAGGCCGGCGTGCTGCTCGGACTCGGACTGTATGCCGTCGGCGCATTGCTGTTCTATCCCGCCAAGATGACCGGTGACTACTATCCGTTTCTCATCGCCTACTTCATCCTGACCTGCGGACTGTCGTTCCTCGAGACCTCGAGCAATCCCTACATCCTCTCCATGGGTACGGAGGCTACGGCCACGCGCCGTCTGAACCTCGCACAGTCGTTCAATCCGATGGGTTCGCTGCTCGGCATGTATGTGGCTATGAACTTCATCCAGGCCCGGCTCAATCCGCTCGATACCGCCGGACGCGCCCGACTGGGCGACGCTGAGTTTGAGGCCGTCAAGGAGGCCGACCTCAGTGTGCTCATCGGCCCGTACCTGGCCATCGGCCTGGTCATCATGGCCATGTTCCTGGTCATCCTCTTCTGGCGGATGCCGAAGAACGGCGATGCCAACCACGACATCAACTTCATCCCCACGCTGCGCCGCATCTTCCATATGCCGCACTACCGCGAGGGCGTCATCGCACAGTTCTTCTACGTCGGCGTGCAGATCATGTGCTGGACCTTCATCATACAGTACGGCACACGTGTGCTCATGGCCAACGGCATGTTGGAGCAGATGGCCGAGGTGACGTCGCAGAAGTACAACATCCTGGCGATGGTCATCTTCTGCTGCTCACGCTTTGTCTGCACCTTCATGCTGCGCTTCCTCAATGCCGGCCAGCTGCTGATGGTGCTCGCCATACTTGGCGGCTGCTTCACGGTGGGTGTCATTGCCCTTCAGAACATCTACGGACTGTACTGTCTCGTGGCCGTCAGCGCCTGCATGTCGCTCATGTTCCCCACCATCTACGGCATTGCGCTGACCGGACTGGGCGATGATGCCAAGTTCGGCGCGGCCGGACTGATCATGGCCATACTCGGCGGTAGCGTGCTGCCTCCGCTGCAGGCCAGCATCATCGACATGGGCACGCTCTTCGGCATGCCGGCCGTCAATGTGTCGTTTGTCCTTCCGTTTGTCTGCTTCATCGTCATTGCCGTCTACGGCCGCCGCACCAAGCTGCGCAGCATCCACCGGCTTGACGGATGATGGTCGTCTGATAGTGTACATGCAAATACACGAAGAGAATAGCAAGAAGAGAATAGTAAATACTGAACACAGAAAAACCGCCCGCGGCTCTTGGGGAGCGCGGGCGGTTTTTCTGTGCTTTCTTATAGAGTGGGGTGGGGCGTTTCCCCTTGTGCTGTTATCTCTTGACAAACTTCATGTGGCGTTCGCCCTTGATGCGCGGGCTCTTCACCGAGCGTGTCAGGTTTTCGGCCTCCCAGGTGGCGTTGTCCTTGGCGAGCGTAGTGCGGGTGCAGTCGAACACGAGGTACTCCTTGTTGTTGTAGCCTTCCATCACGCCCGAGAAGGCGTTGGCGTCAAGACTGAATCCGGAGAAGTCGCTGTTGCCGTCGGCATTGAGCACATAGGTCTTGCCCGACTCGTCGTATTTGAGGTAGATGTCGTAGGTGCGGGGGTCGATATACCATGAGAAACGCAGTTCCTGGCTTTCGTTGTCCACCCAGTCTATCTCGCTTCCGCGTCCGTTGAGCGCCGAGGCGTTGTACTGGTCGAACTGGAACTGCACGTTCATGTCGGCCTGTGCGTACTGCCCGTCGGTCTCGATATAGTAGTAGCGCAACTGTCCCTGCCAGTATCCGCGCAGGGTCTGCGCCATGTTTCTCAGATTGTCTGTGGTGCGGTCGAAGGGCGTGCCGTACCAGTCCCAGGAGTCGTACCAGTTTTGGGAGTAGTCGTAGTAGTTCCAGCCGTAGTCGTCGCGGTAGCCCGGCCAGTCTTCGTCGCAACTGGTAAGTGAACATGTCAGTGTTGCCATCAGCAATATGGCGAGGTAGGTTTTTATCCGTTTCATAGTCGTATCGTTTTATGCCCGGACTTTGGCCGTGCCGTTTGTAGTGGTGCCGCAGTCCTGCTGGTTGTTTTCTGAAGGCAAAATTATATCCTTTTTCCCGGTGCTGCAAGAGAGAAACTCTATTTCGCGGTAGGGAAAACCCTATGCTTGTCGGGGAAAGAGGTGGCGTGTCCCCACGCGGCAGACCGTCTGCCAGTGCATGCTGGCAGAATATGTTGCGCTGGTGTTCCTTTTTTCTTTCATTAGTTAAATTTATCATTTGCCGTGTCCGTCTTATCCTGATAAATGCTTACCTTTGCAGTTCAAAATCGGACATACCGCCCCATGGCAGCACCTTTTGTCTGCCGGCGGTATACATCACGCGACACAATATTAATAAAAATACAAACGACAAGCAAATGGCAACTGTTTATGATCTTTCCGTCAAGGACAGAAAGGGCAAGGACGTATCTCTCCGCGAATATGCCAACGAGGTACTGTTGATTGTGAACACGGCAACGAAATGCGGATTTACCCCGCAGTACGAGGATCTTGAAAAACTATACGAGAAATACCACGCACAGGGCTTTGAAGTGCTCGACTTCCCCTGCAACCAGTTCGGCCAGCAGGCTCCCGGCACCGACGAGACCATCCACCAGTTCTGCAAGCTGACCTACAACACCGAGTTTCCCCGGTTCAAGAAGGTCAAGGTCAACGGCGACGACGCCGACCCGCTCTTCAAGTTCCTGAAGTCGCAGAAAGGCTTTGCCGGATTTGCCCCCAGCCATCCGCTCACCCCGATACTCGAAGAGATGCTTTCCAAAGATGCGCCCGACTACAAGGAGACGGCCGACATCAAGTGGAACTTCACCAAGTTTCTCGTCAACAAGCTCGGCATCGTGGTCGCCCGTTTCGAACCGACCGAAAGCATGGAGCACGTAGAGGCAGAGATCGAGGCACTCCTCCAGAAGTGATCCTTCGCAGAAGGAGATACTTTCGTAGCACATCCCATACCCGACAACAATGGAAAACAGAGAACATACCCGCTGCCTGATCGTCGGCAGCGGTCCCGCCGGATACACGGCAGCCATCTATGCCGGCCGCGCCAACCTCAGTCCCGTGGAATACTGCGGACTGCAGATGGGCGGCCAGCTGACCCAGACCACCATGGTCGAGAATTTCCCCGGTTACCCCGAAGGTGTCGACGGCAACCAGATGATGATGGATCTCCGCAGCCAGGCCGAGCGCTTCGGCGCCGACATCCGCGACGGATCCATCGCCAAGGCCGACTTCTCGGTCCGTCCCTATGTGCTGACCACCGATGAGGGCGTAGAGATAGAGGCCGACACGGTCATCATCGCCACCGGAGCCAGCGCCAAGTACCTTGGCCTGGCCGACGAGAAGAAGTACAACGGCCAGGGCGTCAGTGCCTGTGCCACCTGCGACGGATTCTTCTACCGCAAGAAGGTGGTGGCCGTCGTGGGCGGCGGCGACACTGCCTGCGAGGAGGCCGTCTATCTGTCAGGTCTGTGCAGCAAGGTCTACATGATCGTGCGCAAGCCCTATCTGCGCGCTTCCGACGTGATGAAGCGCCGTGTGGAGGACAATGAGAAGATAGAGATACTCTATGAGCACAACGCCGAAGGTCTCTATGGTGAAGGCGGCGTAGAGGGCGTGCATCTGGTCAAGCGTCTCGGCCAGGCCGACGAAAGCCATTACGACCTTCCCATCGACGGATTTTTCCTCGCCATCGGCCATCGGCCCAATACCGAGGTCTTTGCCCAGTGGCTCGACCTCGACGAGACCGGCTACATCAAGACCATCGACGGCACCCCCTCGACCAAACTGCCCGGCGTCTATGCCGCCGGCGACTGTGCCGACCCCGTCTACCGCCAGGCCATCGTGGCCGCCGGTTCCGGCTGCAAGGCCGCCCTTGAGGCCGAGCGTTACCTGACGGCCCAGGGACTCTGATACGTAATGACTGTCTCACCGACAATACGCCAGCCGGCCCCACCCTCGCACAGAGGATGAGGCCGGCTGGCGTATTATTATTAGCGTCTGGTAAAATACCGCAAACAACAAGCCCCGAAGGGGCAACAGACAGCAGACCAAAGGATAAAGACAAACTCTGTGTCTCCCCAAAAGTATATGAAAACTGCCTTTCAATGCCTTACAGAGTCAGACATTTTTTTACCGGGCGCCATTATTAGCGTATGTGGATGTGTCCCTCTGCCCTTATAGTGGAGCGACGTCCTGCCCCCGCCGCCGCGACAGATACAGTCCGCAGAAGGTGAGCAGGCCGTTGAGCATGAGCAGTTCGTAGCCGAAACGGTAGCCCGTGCAGTGCTGCACCGCCGCATCAAGGGCGAAGCATATCAGCGGCGAGGCCACGGCGATGTAGGGCACGGCCCTGTCGTGCACGCCCTGCCGGGTGAAGATGCTGTAGGCAAACATGCCCAGCAGCGGTCCGTAGGTATAGGAGCAGAGCACGTAGATGGCGTCGATCATGCTCTTGCTGCCCACCCATCGGAATGCCATGATGCACACGACAAAGGCGGCAGCCACCGCGAGATGGGCCTTCCGGCGCAGACGCTCGTCGTCCGGGCGCTCCATCATGTCTACGCACAGGCTGGTGGTCAGTGCGGTCAGTGCCGAGTCGGCGCTCGAAAACGACGCCGCCACGATGCCGATGGTGAAGAGTATGGTCACGGTCTGCCCCAGGCTGCCTGTGGCGGCAAACATCGGCAGCAGGTCATCGCCGGCCTGCGGCAGCGGAGTGCCGGTCTTCCGGGCCAGCATGGTGAGCAGTATGCCCAGCGTGAGAAAGAGCAGGTTGGCCGGAACAAAGGCAAACCCGTAGCTGCACATGTCCTTCTGTGCGTCGCGGAGCGACTTGCAGGTGAGGTTTTTCTGCATCATGTCCTGGTCGAGCCCGGTCATGACCACGGCGATGAAAATGCCGCTGAGAAACTGTTTCCAGAAGTTCTGCGTCGTCATCCAGTCGTCGAACACAAACGTGCGGCTGTGCGCGTCGGCAGCAACGGCCCTTGCCGCTTCGGCGGGCGACAGTCCCAGCGACCGGCATACCTCATAGATGATGAGCAGCAGGGCGGCAAACATGCAGAGCGTCTGAAACGAGTCGGTCCATACCAGCGTCTTGATGCCGCCGCGCCGGGTGTAGAGCCATATCAGCGCGACCATGACCACGACGGTCACTGGGAAAGGCACGCCCGTACCGTCGAGCACAAATCGCTGCAGGATGATGCACACGACGTAGAAGCGCGCCGCAGCCCCGGTCAGTTTCGACAACAGGAAGAAGGCCGCCCCCGTCTTGTAGGAGCGGTGGCCCAGCCGCCGGGCGAGGAAGGAGTAGATGGTGGTCAGGTTGTACCGGTAGTACACCGGAAGCAGCACAAAGGCGATGACAAAGTAGCCGACGATAAATCCCAGGCACGTCTGCAGGTAGGTCATGTCGCTTCTGAGCACCATGCCCGGGACGGAGACAAACGTGATGCCGGAGATGGAGGCGCCCACCATGCCGAAGGCCACCATATACCATGGCGAGCGGCGGTTGGCGCGGAAGAATGTTTCGTTGTCGGCCTGACGTGCGGTCAGATGGCTGAAGGCCATCAGTATGGCGAAATAGATGATGACGGTGGCGATGATGGTCATGTGCTGTGACGGTTTTTGACTGCAAAATTACACCGAATTTGTCTTCCGGCAAAGCGTTTTCCTGCAATATGGCGGGTTAGCTGGCCATGCGCGGATTTTTTTCGAGCACGTCCTATGAGAACCCCCGCTTGCATTATTGCCCTTTTTGCAGTACCTTTGTCCCGACAAAAACCATAACCCAAGGATATGACAAGACTATATCTCGTCCGCCACGGAGAGACGGTGGACAACGCCAACCAGATCTTGCAGGGGCAGCGTCCCGGCGAACTCAACGAGAACGGCCGTGCGCAGGCCGCTGCCGTGCGCGACCGCATGGCCGCAACGCCCATCGACGCTTTTGTGTCGAGCGACCTCAAGCGCTCGCTCGATACCTGCCGCATCATCGCCATGCCTCACGGCAAGGCCGTGCGCACGACACCGCTGCTGCGCGAGCGCGACTGGGGCGCTTTCACCGGCCGCTTCATCCCCGACCTCAAGGGTGAGGCGTGGCCGGAAGATGTGGAGTCGCTCGATGCCATGAAGGAGCGTGCCCGCCAGTTTCTCGATTTCCTGCGCCGCGAATACCCCGGGCAGAGCGTCCTGGCCGTCGGTCACGGCATCATCAACAAGGCCATACAGAGCGTCTATTTCGGCAAACCGATGAATGAAATCGAGAAGATGAAGAACGCCGAAGTGAGGGTCTACGAGCTCTGAGCGTATTCCGATGGACTGATCATGCAAGCAATTGAGAATGACAAAGCCCCGCAGTGCTAAAGGCATATGCGCAGACCGCTTGATTTCTAATCCGAAACTTGGATAATAGTAGTTGTTGCAGAAACAAACAAGGGTGGTCCTGTAGGGATTGGTCCTACGAATGGGCTTTGTCAGCGTGCACGACAAAAAAAGGGAGAAGAAAGCTGTATTTCGCTTCTTCCCCCTCTTCTTATTGAGTCAAACAGGTTTTATTTCGTTGTTTTGTGCTTCTGTGCGATGCGGAATCACTTCCGTGCGTCCTATCTTCTTCCGCCGAACGAGCCGCGGCTGCCGCCTGAGGGTGCGCCTGTGCTGCGGGGTGCCGATGCTCCGCCGCGGTTGCCGAAGGAGCCGCCGCTCGGTGCGGAGGGCGTGAAGGTGCGGTTGGGCGTGGAGTTCGTAGATCCGCCGCGGTTGCCGCCGAATACGTTGCGGTTGGTCATGCCCGGCTGGGTGACGGTAGTGCGTGTGCTGCTCTCACGGTTGCCGAAGTTGGCGCGTCCCGGTGACGTGGTAGGACGGCTGGGCATGGTGGTGCGGCCGGGGAGGGTCGTCGAGGTGCGGGGCTGGCTCTGGTTGGGTGTGCGGTTGCCGAAGGTAGCGGTGCCCCGGTTCTGTCCGCCGGGTTGTCCGGCAGGCTGTCCGCCGTTGTTGTAGCCCGGGCGGCTTTGTGTGCCGGCGCCTACCGGCCGCGGCTGTCTGCTTCCGTAGGTGCGTCCCTGTCCGAAGTCACCGCGGTCGAAGCGGTCGCGCATGCCCATCTCGGAACGTCCGGGGCGGGGGCCGAAGTCGCGTCCGCGGTACCAGGAGTTGCCTCCGTTGTATCTCCAGCTGTGTCCTCCGCGATAACTGACGTATATGGAGGGACGGTCGAAGAAGAAGTAGTCGCGGTGCGGGTAGCGGGCGTAGATGCCGAAGTGCCAGTAGCCTGCGTCCCAGTAGAGCGGACGGTAGAAGTAGCTGGCGGCGCAGAATGCGCGGTACTGCCAGTCGAGCATGATGTAGCTCAGGTCGAGGTTGCGCTGGGTCCAGTACGGTCCGTAGAGGTCGTCGTAGGTGTTGACGCCCATGAGGTAGTCGAGGTTGATCTCGTAGGCGGCTTCGTATTGTGCGTCGTTCAGATTGAGTTCGTATGCCATCTTGTCGGTGAGGAAGAGAGCCTGCTGGCGGGCCTGCTCGTAACTCATGGCTTTAGCCGAGACTGTCATGACAATCAGTGCTATGAGGACGGTCATCATCTTTTTCATAATCTCTGCGTTTTATAGGGTTTTTGACTTCTTTTTCTTATCTCTGCTGCAAAGTTACGGCAGAGGAGGCGGTCGGCAAAAGGTTTTTCCCTAACATTGCGGGGGAAAATCCCTATTGTGCACTCTGCGCACTTTTCCCGTGCCGATATTTTGCCGAAAGCGCAAAGTGTCCTAACTTTGCAGCGCACATCTATATGATGTGTCGTCCAAAACAAGAAAAAACGAACCAATATGATGAAAAGAAAGTGTATGATAACGCTGGCCGCTGCCGCCTTTGCGCTGGTGTCGGCCCTGACCGCCACGGCGCAGACTCCTGCCGCCGATGACCTTGACGCCAAGTATGCCACCGAACTGCTCAAGCCCGGCACCCCCGCGCCCGACTTCGCCCTGCCTACGCCCGCGGGCGACACGCTGCGCCTGTCAAGTCTGCGCGGCCACTACGTGGTGCTCGACTTCTGGGCATCGTGGTGTCCCGACTGCCGCAAGGACGCCCCGGCGATCGTGCGTCTGTACGACATGTACAAGGACCGCGGCGTGCAGTTTGTCGGCGTGTCGTTTGATACCGACAAGCAGGCCTGGATGTCGGCTCTCGAGAAGTTGGGCATCGCCTACACGCAGGTCAGCGAACTCAAGAAGTGGAAGACCACCGAGGTGTCGAAGGCGTATGCCGTGAAGTGGATACCGTCTGTCTATCTCATCGACCCGCAGGGCAAGGTGGTCGTGGGTACGGTGATGTCGGAGAAGATCGCCGCCGAACTGGCCAAGGTCTATCCCGCCTGCGACGAATAGCAATAGCGTGCGGTGACGACGGCGTTGCCGTCGTCATACATGGAAAAAGCCCGGAGTGTGGTCAGTATGTGGTCCACGCTCCGGGCTTTTCCATGTCAGGGATGGTACGGGATCGGCGTCTTGCTTCTACTCTTCTTCCGTATCCTCAGTACGTTCTTCTTCCTTCTTTTCCTTTTTGTTTTTCTTCAGTTGCTTCTCCTCATCGAGGATTTCCTTCTTCTCCTCGTAGGTCAGCGTACGCATGGTGAGCATGGCCTTCCTTACGTTCTCGTTGAGCGGCATGTAGCCTGAGGGCTCCTCGAAGTCTTCCTCCTCGGTTCCTTCCGGCACCTGGGCGAGCTTGTCCTCCTCAAGGTCTTCCTGTGAGGCATAGTCTACGCCGAGCACGAAAACCTCGTTGTAGAGGTCGACGCTGGTTTTCGACTTCTTGTGGGTGAGGCGGAAACCGTGTACCAGGTTGACGAGATTGGCCAGTCTGGGCACTCCGTACTTTATGTCATAGGTCTCGGTGGTGAATATGTGGCCTATGGAGTATCCCAGGAAGGGGATGGTGAAGGGCTTGAGGAAGCGTATGCTGTCTTCCACGTAGCTGCACCGGTTGTTCTTCCAGTCGAAGCGGGCGTAGGAGAGGCCCCAGTTCTTGCCGAGGTTGCTGATTTCGACCCGTTTCACTTTTTCTTCGGGCAGTTTCTTGATTTTGCCGGCGCCGGATATGAGCATGGCCGATCTCGGGTTGTAGTTGAGTATGCCTCTGATCAGCTTGTAGTCCTTTCTGGAGAGCACGTCGGTGTTGTAGAGCGTTTCGCGCGAGAGTACGGTGAGGTTGCTCCCGCTATAGCTGTATCCGCCCTTTTTCCTGGCCTTGAAGTAGACGTTGCAGACGGTGCGCGATACCTTGGCCAGCGTGTCGGTCATCCATGCCAGCTGGCGCACGTACACCTTCATGCGCAGGTAGTCGTGCTGTCCCTTGTCTACGGCCACCTCCTTGACATTGTGCACCAGCGGGGTGAGCCGTATCTTGCCGCCGGTCACGGTGGCCATCTCCACGTCGGCAGGCGTGTAGTTGAGGTGCTGCAGGGTGATGGTCTGTGCTTCGCCGGCCTTTTCCGGCAGGGTGCCCGAACCGTCGGTGTTGCCGATATACTTGCCGGAGGTCTTGTCGAACACCGATGCGTAGAGCACCGGCTCGTCGGTATCCGCATCTACTACTATTGTCTGTGCACCGGCCGTGAGGCAGAAGAAGGCCATGCAGACGAGAACAAGTCTCATGATCACTGAATGTTTTTCTCTCATTATTTTATTTCTCTTTTTTACCTTAAGGCGTGTTCTAAAAAATTCCACGCATTATCAAATTCTATTTGAAATGTTAAATTGCCGGAACACACCTGTTACTGCGATTGTGACGGTCTGAAAAGCGTCGCCCTTGCAGGCGCTCCGCAGTGGCGGAATGCCACGGTCAGTGCGGCAAAAGTACAAATAGATTTTGACATATCCGTCATTTCAGACACTATTTTCGACAAACAGACGGATTTTCGGACATGCTCCTCCGGCGGACATTGCCTTCCGCAGAGCCGTGCGGACGTCCCGAGACGGCGTTTCGGCCCGCTGCGTTTTCGTACAGAGGCCTTGTACGGATGCTACAAGGGCCTTGTAGCGACACTACAAAGGCCTTGTAGCGATGGAACAAAGGCCTTGTAGTGGCAGTGCAAAGTTCCCCTTGTAGTGATGGTTAAATAATGTATAATTGGTAAAAGCCACGACTTTCTCGCTATTTTTGCAAAGACCAAAACATAACTTACTAAATGAGAATACATATAAAAACGACACCTAATACCGAACCTGTGCCGGTATTTTGAAAAATCGGGGCTGAAAGGCTTCAAGAAGAGGATTTTCGGTATCGTCGACGGCCTCGCGGGGATTTTTTTTGCTACTCCACAAGACTTTGCGCTCGAAATAAATTAGCGGACCCTAATTACGAAAGTTTCTTGCTGTGATAAGTAATGTCCTTGATATCATCTCAACTCAAGTGGAAAAGATACGAATAATGCTAAAACTATGCAATGTCCATTCTGCGAACATGGGACGGAAAAGGGGAACTGTGCATTTTGCATTTTTTTAGAATTGCGTGGCCTTTTTCTGTGGTTCCGGCAGTGACAAGTTTCGTCAAGCGTGCTTATTGTGCAAAATAGCGTGCCAAAAATGCGTAGGGTGGATTGTTCCGCGTTTTGGCGTGCGTAAACTGCAAAATTTGTGGTATGAATGTATGGAAATCATGATTAAATAGATATTTGCAGAAATTAATTAAAATTTGCAAAATGGATAATTTTTGCCTAAAACACCGGATTTTCCCGAAAAATATTGTCTTTTGTTTGTGTCTTAGGCATGATTTGTATAACTTTGAGTGGAATTCAAAAAAGTTCTGCAAGTATTTAACCCGAATTCGTAACCGATTCGTACTGATATTAAAACAAATTAACGATACATGAAAATAACCATAGGCCGTAACGCCCAGACCAACTATCTGACCCTTGTGACCGATACCACGCCTGCGGTCACCGTCAAGGGTGGAGTGGTGGCGATGAGCGTGAGCCGCCAGCACTGTCAGCTGACCATCGATGCGTATGGCGGCATGAGCATACGCAACCTCTCGCCGCACAATGTCACATGGGTCGACGGACTGCCCATAGAGGAGACCGTGATTGCCTGGGGGCAGCGCATAGAACTGGGCTACGAGCATGTGCCCTTCGACTGGAGCCTGGTGAAGACCGTGCAGGACCGTCTGCCGGCATCCTCCACACGACCCAATCCGCGGCCGAATCCGGGACCCAAACCAGGACCCAAACCAGGACCGAAACCCGGCCAGAAAGAGTACGACATCTCCCATCTCGAGATGGTATGGAATGCGTACCATGCCAACAAGGAAGCGCTGGCACGCAAACAGGCCATGGTCAATGTGTTCCGCGGCGGTATACCTATGCTCACGTTGGGCGGAGCGGCCGTCGGATTCGTCTTGGGGCGCGACAATGAGGCCATACAAGGCGCAATGCCCCTCATATATACAGTGGCTGTGGTGCTCTCGGCCGTGTTTCTGGTCATAGGTTTCCGCTACGCCAAGGAAATGCCCAAAAAGCGTGAGGCGCTCAACAAGAAGTTTCTCCACGACTATACCTGCCCCGGCGAGGGCTGCCACTACTTCTTCGGTTTCCAGCCCTACGATGTCATACGCGTCAATGTAGATGTCTGCCCGAAGTGCAAGGCCCGGCTCAAGAAGAAATCCTGAACAAAACGTCTCCTGATATTGCAAACCCATAAAATCTGACTATATGACAAACTATTGTATCAGCAAGCACCTGCGTACAGCACCCGTCGCCTGGCTTGTCGCCCTGATGGTGATGCTCGTGGCCGCATTGCCGGCCAATGCACAGAAGTCCATTTCCGCCCCGAAGAAGAAAACTACCACGAGCGGTACGACCGGTACCGGCACAGCCACGAAATCAAAGACCGTGACCGGAAGACGTACCGGTACATCTACCAACAAGACGCGCACGACTCCCCGTCGCACCACGACCACAACGCCTGCCGACTCTGACGCCGACGACGGATGGGACGACGCAACGCTGAAGAACGGATTTGAAATCTTCGGCAAGCCCTACACCGACTATACCGACAATGCGGCCTCGCAGCAGACCGTGCGTGACGCCATCGACAAGAGCACAAACGCCAAGACCGGATGCCTGACCGACAAGTGTGCCGTGGCCATCTTCGGCACCAACGGCTACAATTCCAACGAACTGCCCGTCGACATGCGCAACGCCCTCTCGGCCTGCAACAAGGCCAGGCAAACCATCAACGACGTTGCCGTCACTGACGTGGGCTGGTGGTGCGTGGTCTATGACAACTATCACTACAAGGGCAATGTGCCGAGCGCACTGCGCGAGCAACTCGAGAACTTTGCCAGCCGACAGGAGGAGATCCTCTCCGTGTCGATCTCCGAGAACGGCGACTACGCCATTGTCGGCGACAAAAACTACTCTGCCTCCAACGAGGTCGACGGCAAGGTCATCAAGAACGCCATCGAGCTCTACGGACGCATCCGCTCCGTCTGCATCTCCAACCGCGGTACGCTCGTGACCTGCGCGAAGGGCATCTTCTACGTCAATGTGCCGAGCAACGTCATCGACCGCCTCAAGCAGCAGAACTTCACGCCGACCCTCATCCGGTACACCGACAGCGGTACCTATATGGCCTTCGACGGCGAGGGCGGCAGCGCATGGTACATGTAGACTGCCCGTATCAGAAATACTATTTTTCCCATAACCTAAAAAAATACTTTGAGACTATGAACGAGAATACCCAATACGTAGGCGCAGGCCAGCCGAAGGCTGCCGATGCCAGCATGATACAGCGCGTGAAAGAAGCCCTTGGCAAACCTTTCAAGAACAGCAACGCCGCACGCCGCACCGCTGCCGTAGCCGGCGGAGCCGTGCTCGGAGTGGGATCGGCTTTCGCAGCCAGCCAGATACTGTCGCACGACGATGAGCAGCCTGCCGAAGATGTCGCCGTCAAGGTGACTGCCGAAGACGACAGCAAGACCTTCGACGAGGCCTTCAACGATGCCCGTGCCCATCTCGGTCCCGGTGCCGCCTTCCAGTGGCACGGCGGACTCTACAGTACCTATACCGAGGAGGAATGGAACGGCATGTCTGACGAGGAGCGCAGCGCCTACACCACTCAGGTGAACGCCATCGCCACGGGCAGCGAGACCCACGCCGATACCTATGCCCACAACGCCATGCACGAGCACCACGGCACCGACAGCAATGTACACCGTGCGGTCAACGACGGTCCGGCCAAGGATCCCGTCACTCCGGCCGGCCAAGGCGGAATGGTCGTCAATTCGGAGGAAGAATATACCCTCTCCGACGGTACGACAGTCATCAGGGGCGAGGGCCTGTACGACGGCAAACCTGCCGTATTTGTCGATATCGACCGCGACGGTAAATATGATGCCGTCATTGTCGACAGCAACGGCAACGGCAATCTCGACGACGGCGACGACGTGATCGACATCAGAGACTCCGGCCTGGCCGTACACGACAGCCACCTCATAGCAGCCTCAGAAGACCCCACTTTCGAGATACACGAGGTGCAGGAGATGGAGGTCGACGGACAGATGGTATATGTGGCCAAGGCTACCTACGGCGGTCACGATGCCGTGCTCATGGACCGTGACCACGACGGCGTCTTCGACGTGGCCATGGTAGACACCAACGGCGACGGCCAGCTGCAGGAGGACGAGATGTATGACATCTCCAGCATGCACGTGTCTGTTGCAGATGCCGGAGCGCACGTCATTCCGGCCAGCAATGTCACCACGGACGACGGCGTGACAGTCAACATCAACGAGGAAGGCCATACCGAGATAGAAGGCCGCACGGTCATCGTAGGCGCAGGCACGGTCAACGGACACCAGGCTGCCTTCGTCGATGTAGACGCCGACGGCAAGTACGACCGCGCAATAATCGACGTCAACGATGACGGCGAGTTCTCCGACGATGAGAGCGTCGACCTCCGCGGCGCTGGCGTCAACGTGGAAGACCGCTCGCTGGTAGACCCCAACAACGGTATTGCCCATGAAGCTCCGTCGGCTACGGACGCCAATCTCGACAATCCCGACGACAATTTGCCCGACTACGTGAACAACGGTAGTGCAGACGGCGGTAGTACAGACGGCGGTACCGAGGACACCGGTGCCTATATGGCTGACAACAATATGGCCGCCAGTGCCGATGGTGCCTATGATCCGACGGATGCCAGCGTGTTCAGCCCCGACGGCAACGAGTACGACGGGTACGACGCCATGCATGACGACGCTGCCATGGATCATTCTTTCGACACTGTCTGAGAATCACCTCTGAAGGATTTCTGACAATGATGAAAAACAATTTCTGCCGGCACGTCCGTGCCCTCCTGCTTCTGGCCGTGGCCGTGCTCTTCACCGGCACGGCTTCGGCCAAGACCTACATCGTCTGCGTGGGCATCGCCGACTATCCCGGCGAGCGCAACGATCTCTATCTCTGTGCCAAGGACGCTCGCACGATACAGTGGCTCTTCGACAAGAACGGCGACGCAGAGACGACGGTGCTCACCGACCGTGAAGCCACTGTCAGCAATATCTGCGCTGCTATGCGCCGCCTCTATGCCAAGGCCGGGAAGAAGGATGCCGTGGCCATCTTCTACAGCGGCCACGGCAATGCGGGCAGCCTGGAGTGCCGCGACGGCGAACTCTCCTACGACGAACTGTGCCGCATCTTCGACGAGAGCAAGGCCCAGCGCCGTTTCGCCTTCATCAACGCCTGCTTCTCGGGCACACTGCGCCGCAACCACGACCTGGCCGCGCTCAACAAGAAGGAGGTGATGTTCTTCATGTCGTCGCGCTCGGGTGAGTATACCCTTGAGAACTCGTTCATGCGCAACGGCATCTTCACCGCCTATCTGCAGCAGGGACTGCGCGGCTCGGCCGATACCGACCGCAACCGCAAAATCACTGCCCGCGAACTCTTCGAGTATGTCAGCCAGAAGGTGCGCGAGAAGACGGACGACAGACAACACCCCGTGATGTGGGGAAAATTCGACGACGATATGGTCATCATGAGCTGGTAGACCCGGCATACGGATGACTTCCGCTACAACGTTAAAAACAAGAAAACATGCAAATACTCAACGTGACATGTCCGAAATGCCAAAAGCCGTTTAGCATAAGGAACCATAGCGACAAGACCGAACTGAAGGTGAACTGCCCCTTCTGCCAGTATCTGACCACAGTCACTGTCAGACACAAGCCTATACGGCTCGACTTGAACGCGCCGGATACCGGTCCGTCGCCGTTGGTTCGCCAGATGATGCAGGCTGCCCAACCGCAACGGCAGCCCGCCGCTCAGCAACCCTCCCAGCCGCAACGCCCGGCCGCTGCCCCGCAACCCTCCCAACCTGCAGGCGGGCATACGATCTTGCCCGACGACTACTTCAAGGGAGGCGGCGGTGCACGGCCAGACGGCCATACCGTACTGCCGGAGGACTATCTCAACCAGCGCGCTGCCATGGCACAGGCCGGACAGCAGGGCGAGACCGTGCCGTACTCGGGTGCCCAGATGATGGGCGGCAGAGGCGCAGCGCAGGGCCGCCCCGTACTCGTGTTCGGCGGCGTCTGCTATCCGCTCGCCGAGGGCCACAATACCGTGGGTCGGCGCGGACAGACCTCGCAGGCCTCCATACAGTTGCCTACGACCGATATGTGCATGAGCCGTGTCAATGCTTCCTTCGACGTGGTGAAGCTTGCCGACGGGTCGTATCATGTGTCAGTCTCCAGTGTCAACGAGCACAATCTGGTCAAGATCAACGGCCACGCCGTACCTGTCAGCAACCGTATCATGCTGCTCGACGGCATGGTGCTCACGCTCGGACGGTCGGCTGTGACGTTCACCTACAAGTAATCTTCTCCCCTTTTTTTTATTTCCGTTATTCCACAATAAGACATGAAATATCTGTTGAATACACCGTTGGCCATACATGAGCTCGGACAACGGCAGAACCAGGAAGACTCCATCTATCCTGCGTATGGCCAGGCCGATGCCGGCCAGCGCCTTTTCATCCTGTGCGACGGTATGGGCGGCCACTCCCACGGCGAGGTGGCCAGCGGTATCGTCTGCCAGGAAGTCAGCAAGTTTGTGCAGCAGGTGGCCAGTCCCAACCGCGCCTTCCCCGATGCCATGCTTACCGCAGCGATGGAGAGCATGTACAATGTGCTCGATGCCAATGACGACGGCAGCGGCAAGACCATGGGCACCACGATGGTGTTTGTCTATTTCCATCCCGGAGGCGTCATGGCAGCCCATGTGGGCGACAGCCGCTACTACCATATCCGTCCCTCGACCCACGAGATACTGTACCGCTCGAGAGACCACTCGCTGGTGACCGAACTGTATGAGGCCGGCGAGATAAAGCTCGACGAGATGGCCACCGCAAAGGGCAAGAACGTCATCATGCGTGCCGTCATGCCCAACAAGGAAGAGCGGGCCATGCCCGACATCGTGCATATCAAGGACGTGCAGCCCGGCGACTGGTTCTATATGTGCTCCGACGGCATGCTCGAGCAGATGTCCGACGAGGAGATCCTCAACATCTTCTCCAACGAGGCGCTCACCCCCGAGCAGAAGCGCGACTGTCTGCTGGCCGCCACCGAGGGCAATCATGACAACCACACGGCCTACCTCATCCGCGTGGAAGCCGTAGAACACGACGCCGTCGATGCCGCAGCCCCCGACGACGAGCAGGAAGCGCGCTCGCGCAACAAGGCTTTGCTGGAGACTTTCGGCCTCGGGCCGTTTGCCGCAGCCAGTGCCGCAACCGTGCAGCCGTGCGCCGACGATGTGCAGACCACAACCTTTGTCGAACCTGCGACCGAAGGTGTGGTGGCTGAGGCCGTTGCCCCGTCAGATACGGAGAGCGTGTCGGTGGAATATACTGACAGCCATGACACTGCGGCCGGTGGCCCCACGGTGATGCCTCCGGCACCCGGCAATAACAACAACCGGCTGTATGTCGTCATCGGTATTCTCGTGGCTGCCGTCGTCCTGCTCGTGGTCTGTCTGTTCGTATTCAGAAAGGACGGAACCAAGACGAAAAACGAACCTCTGCCCATCAAGAGTGTAATCACTGCTCCAGAAGGAAGTGATGACGCGGACATTTGGGGAAGTGACGGAGGCAACGCATCGGGAAGTGGTACTGTAACCAGTCCTGTAAAAAAGACCACCCCCACCACCAAAAAAAATCCTGCTGGTGCAACGAACGCTCCAGCAGGTGCAGGAACAGGACGCGCAAATAACAATACCGATATACTGAATAAGGTAGTAAAAGGCCATGACGGAAGAGCGCAAACCGGAGGCGGAATGATGGAGGAAAAGACAACAGATGAAGTGAAGGAAGAAATGGCGGGGAGTAGTACTAAACCGTCTCCAACGACGACACCTTCACGCAAAGTGCCGACTGCATCCAATGGAACAGACAAAGCAACCGGTGGAAACAATTAACCTCAAAAGCATAATATCAATATGAACAACAATATACGTGAGACCCTGCCTGCCGGAACACAGTTGGAGGGCGGAAAATATACCATCAGACAGGCGATAGGCCAGGGCGCGACGGGCATCACCTATGTGGCTTCGATGAGCCAGACGCTGGCAGGCAACCTGTCCAGTTTCGAGCAGACGGTAGACGTGGCCGTCAAGGAGTTCTTTATGAAGAACGACTGCCAGCGTGATCAGCAGACCACCGGTGTGCTGGTGCCCAACGTGAAGAGCAGCCAGCAGGTGGAGCAGTACAAGAACAGTTTCGTCCGCGAAGCCAAGAAGATATCGGGACTGAGCCACACCAATATCGTGCACGTGCTCAGCGTGTTCGAGGAGAACAACACGGTGTACTACGTCATGCAGTTTATCGGCGGCGGATCGGTCAAGGACTACATCGACCGTCGCGGTCCGATGCCCGAGCAGGAGGCGCTGGAGTACACCCGGCAGATCGCATCGGCGCTCGACTATATGCACACGCAGAAGCACATGTGCCACTATGATCTCAAGCCGGCCAACATCATGCTCACGGGCCGCGGCGAGGCGATGCTGATCGATTTCGGTATCGCCAAGAACTACGACGAGAACGGCCAGCAGACGAGCACCACGCCTCCGGGACTGACCAAGGGCTTCGCCCCGCTCGAGCAGTACTCGTCGCTCTACGACTTCTCGCCCAAGAGCGACGTGTACAGTCTGGGTGCCACACTCTACGCCATGCTTTCCGGTCAGGTGCCGCCAGAGCCGATGGTATGGGTCAGACAGCCCTTCACCCCCAAGCCCGCCAATGTGAGCGACCGTGCATGGGCGATTGTCCGCCGTACAATGGCGGTCTCCTCAAATGACCGTCCTACCATGGCCCAGTTTGTCGGCATGATAGAGGGCAAGATCCCTGTCGACTATACCGAAAAAAGTGAAAATACGGTTTACGGCGATGACGCTTCAACCAGTGAGAAAACGCTTACCTACGAGGAACTGGTGCGTCAGCAACAAGAGTCGCAGCATCCTGAAGAAGAAACTATACCCGGCTACGACTTTCTTGATCATTCAGCCACTCCGAAGCCGGAACCTATCACAGACCCACTTCCCAAACCCAAACCCAAAAGCAAGGTGCTCGTGACCGTCATCTGCGTGGTAGCAGGCCTGATAGTGGCCTTCGGCGCAGCGTTCTTTTTCCTGCAGCACGGAAAGAACACTCCAGAGCCTGTCGTCAATACCGACACGGTGACCGAAAAACCCATCTACGCCAGCGACGGACGCATCATCATGAAGTTCAAGGGCGAGGTGGTCAACGGCATGCCGCAGGGCAAGGGCGTGGTCACCTATGTCGATGACGTCGACGGCCGTATCCGCTACGAGGGATCTTATCTCAACGGTATGCGCGAAGACAGTGCTGCCGTGCTCTACTACAAGAACGGTGACATCTACCGCGGCTCGTTCATCGCCAACAAGTTTGCTACCGGTACCTACTTCATCAAGGAGAACGGCATGTTCTTCCGCGGCACGTTCAAGAACGACCAGCCCTACAATGGCGTATGGTACAACAGTGACGAGTCGGTGCAGTCGCGCATCGTCAACGGAAACGTGGAATAGGATTCCCGAAACGAAAGCAACATAAACAGAACAATGAGAACGATATTACAGTCAGCCGGCCTGTTTCTCGCCATTATGGCACTGGTCGCTTGCGGCGGCAAAAGCAATACCGAAACAGACCGTTCCACAGAAGTGCAGCGCGACTCGGTGATGGCCGAGAACGAGAGACTCAACGAGTTTCTCAACATCGTGGCCTCCAGTATGGACAGCATCAACGGCCGCGAACAGATGATCTTCGTCACACGCGAGGGTGTGCCCCTGTCGCGCAAGCGGCAGATACGCGACAATCTCCGTGTGTTCGAATATACGCTCAAAGAGCAGCGGCGCCGCATCGCCGAACTGGAGAAGCAGCTCGGACAGCGCGACGATGCCCGCAGCCGCCAGTTCCGTACCATCATCGCCGGTCTGCAGCAGCAGATCGAAGAGAAGGAGGCCATGATCGCGCAGCTCCGCAGCGAGCTCGACAGCAAGAATGCCGACATCACTACGCTCAAGAACCATGTGACGCGGCTCAATGCCGATGTAGCTACGCTCACAGAGGAAAATACGTCCAAGACTGAAGACCTGCGCAGCGCCAACGAGGAGATAGCCAAGATGAGCACGGGCTATGTGCTCATCGGTACCAAGAAGCAACTGTCGGCCTCGGGCGTGCTCAAGGGCGGTTTCCTGGCCAAGAAGAAGGTGGACCTCTCGAGCGTGGACAACAGCAAGTTCCGCACCGTGGACACGCGCCAGCATACCGACTTTACTGTTGCCGGCAAGGATGTCAAGGTGTTGACCCCGCATCCGCAGTCGTCGTATACGCTGGAGCAGGGCAGCGGGTCTGCAACGCTCCATATCACCAATGCCAGCGCATTCTGGGGCGCGTCGCGCTATCTGATCATCCAGCATAAGTAAGGCCCCGTGCCCGTCACGGGCCTATAACAACGTACAGGCGGAACTTGCAGCGCTCATGGCTGCAGGCTCCGCCTGTACGTTTTGTTTTGCGGGTGCTTTTTGCAGGTTTTCCTTATGCTTTCAGCCCTTCGATGCATTCGCGGTCCAGCTCGGTGAACTCCATAATTTCCTCGACTGTCTTGCCTTTGGCCAGCATCTTGCGGGCAATCTCAATGGAACGCTCGTCTCTTCCTTCTGCTCTTCCTTCTGCTCTTCCTTCTGCTCTTCCTTCTGCTCTTCCTTCTTCCATTCCTTTAGCGCGTCCTTCCGCCATTCCTTTTGCACGTCCCTCGTTGAGGCCTTCTATCCTTGCAGCGTCGAGCACGTCGTTTTGTATCATTACGGCATTGACATGTTCGTCGTAGGCATGCCGTTCGGCATCAGTCATGGAGTGGTACTGCAGTTTCTGGCGAGCTTCTCTCAGTCCGGGGGCACTCGTGTCGGGATCGATGATGCCGGTCTTGAGGTATTCCATCCATTCCTCCATGGGTGAGACGGCTACCTTGTTGAACTCGTTGACGCGTATGAGTACATACAGGGGGAAGATCTCCGACGGGTTTTTAGCCACGATGGCGTTCCTCTCCTTGGTATTGACGACCAGCTGGTCGTTGGTGTGTACGCCCAAGAAGCGGTTTTGGCCTACATACAGGTAGTCGCTGCCCTTGCCGATATCGAAGTAGAGTATGCTGATGGAGTATACTTTCTTCACTTCCTTGTACGACTGTCCGAGCCTCATGTGTTCGGTGATGGCTTTGGCGACACCGTAGAGGATGCGCTCCAGGTAGTACAGCTCGCGGGTGTTTTGTATCTCGACGATGATGATCTCGTCTTTGCTGTTCTTGGCCTTGATGTCTACACGGTTGAACTTGTCGTCCTCCGTCTGCTGGTTGCCTTCGCTCTCGAGTATTTCGAGTATCTTGATAGGCTCGCCCAGAAAAACGGTCAGAAAACCTTCCAGTACGCCGAAATTCGCCTTTTGGCGGAGCAGGCGTTTGATGGCCCAGTCAAATCTGATATACTTGTCTTGCAGTCCCATGGTGAGTCTCCTTTCTGTTTGCCGTACCGCTTGCATTGGATTTTGTCCGCAGCGGCACGCCGTTGCATGTCTTGGTGCAAATATACGGTTTTTCCGGCAATTCCGTGCTGCGGTCTCCGGAAAAGTGAGCGGATGTATACGAAAGATGGCGGATCAAGCGCTGAACGCTCGACTCGCCATTCTTTCTATGTGCGATCTCAAAAACTTGATTTCCTTTCGGGTGGACCACCCGAACGACTGCTTAGCGCAAATCGATCTTGTGTCCTACGTTCACGGCCTGTGCAATCATGATTGCCACTACGGCCAGTACAAATAATGCTACCATAATCTTTTTACCTTTCTTTTTGTTAGTTCTGACCCTTCTCCGGGCCTTCATTCTTAATAGTTATCCTTTTTGTCTTTCGACGATGCAAAGGTAGGATGTTGTTGCTGTGTGCGCAAACAATTCAGCGAAAAAGTGGGTTTTGGGGCGTGTTTTATTGATGCAGGTCAAAAAATGACGGCCGGCCGGACCGTTTTTGTCCGCCTCTAAAGCGTGTCCTCGTTGGCCCTGTATTCCGTCGGTGTCATTCCGGTCATTTTCTTGAAGTAGCGGGTGAAGAAGGACTGGTCAGGGAAGTGGAGCTGCAGGGCAATGGTCTGCAGACTGTCGTTGGTGGTGCGCAGAAGGGCCTTGATTTCCTGCAGGCAGTGGCGGTTGATGATGTCCTTGGCGGTCTCTCCTGTCGTGGCGTGGACGATTTTTGAGAGATAGCGCGGCGTGATGCACAGGCGGTCGGCGTAGAACGCAACTTCGCGCTCCCTGGCGCCGTGCTCGTAGACGAGGTGTATGAACTGCAAGAAGTGCTCGTTGAGTCGGTTGACCTCGGCGGGCTTGTTTACCAGAAATTTCGCCTTGATCATGTCGTACAGTTCGAGGAGTATGCCCTGAACGACGTTTTTGACGATTTGCATGCGGTGCGTGCCCTCGTTGTCGTATAGGAAGTGGGCCACATTGCCGATGCCGGCAAAGAGCGGCTCGAGACGGTCGGCGGGAATCTCGCCCTGCGGATAGCTCCTGATGAAGTCGAGAAAGGCCGGTTCGGGCCGTGGCATCGCCTCGACCGCAAATGAGTGGTCGAAGGCCAGGAATGCCCCGAAGAAGTCATCGCTCGCCTCTGTGCAGCGTACTGTCGCCTTGGGGGAGACGGTGAGGACGCTGCCCGACTGCAGGTCGTAGGGCATGAAGTCTATCTCGATGCGTGCGTGGCCCTTCCCGGCAAATATGATGACGGTGTCTTCTGCGCAGTAGTATTTGCCCGTCGTGAACTGCAGGTCCAGGTCTTTTCCTGCGGCCACGCCGCCTGTCATCATCTTGTGGTATGCTGAAATGTTCATGCCGGTCTCGTGGGTGTGGTGTATGTCGGTGGAGAGGCTTTCGAAAACCCTCCATATAATATATTGTGGTACAAAGTTACGGATTTCGCTGTGCATTTGCGGAAAGTCGTCTGACATTTTTCATTTTAGGAACACTTTTGTTCAGTTTGTGGCCGAGTTCCGATTTTGAAAAATTCCGTACCGAAACATTTTCGCCCCTACCGGAGCAATCGGGCTACTTTTGCACATGATTTCTCCCAAAGGGAGTTTTTTGATAAAGACAAGAACATGATGACAATTAGAAGAAGATTGATTTATTGTGTAGGGATGACATTGGGTTTGGCCCTCGCAACTTCTTGCCAGCAAAAAAAGCAAGAATCAGTAAGCAACGCAAGTTTCAAGACCATGACCGTGCAGCGCACGGACAAGAGTCTGTCCACCAGTTATTCGGCATCGATCAAGGGCCGTCAGGATATCGACATCTATCCCCAGGTGTCGGGAAAGATACAGCGGCTCTGTGTACGGGAAGGCGACAAGGTGACCAAGGGCCAGCTGCTCTTTGTCATCGACCAGGTGCCCTACCGCGCAGCCCTTGCCACGGCGGTGGCTGCCGAGAATGCGGCCGACGCGTCGCTCTCTTCGGCCACGCTGACCTACGAGAGCAACAAGGAGCTCTATGCCCAGAAGGTCATCTCCTCCTTCACGCTGCAGACCTCTGAGAACGCCTACCGTTCGGCCAAGGCCCAGCTGGCGCAGGCCAAGGCGCAGGTGACCGATGCGCGCAACAACCTTTCCTACACCGAGGTGCGCAGTCCGGCCGACGGCGTGGTAGGCGTGCTTCCCTACCGTGTGGGTACGCTGGTGAGCGCCTCTATGCCCAAGCCGCTGACCACGGTGAGCGACAACTCGCAGATGTATGTGTACTTCTCCATGACCGAGAAGCAGCTCCTTTCCTTTGTACGCCAGTACGGGTCGAAGGATGCCGCCATACGCAACATGCCGGAGGTGAGCCTGCAGCTGGGCGACCAGAGCATGTATGTCCACAAGGGCAAGGTGGAAAGCATCAGCGGTGTCATCGATACCGAGACGGGTGCAGTGACGCTCCGTGCCGAGTTCCCCAATCCCGAGCGGCTGCTCAACAGCGGCGGTTCGGGCAATGTGATCATACCCACCACGCGCCGTTCGTGCATCGTGATACCGCAGTCGGCCACAGTGCAGCAACAGGACAAGCGTATCGTCTACAAGGTGGTAGGCGGAAAGGCCGTGTCGCAGCTCATCGAGGTGGAGAACATTGACGACGGCCGCGACTTCATCGTCACCAACGGACTCCGTCCCGGCGACGTCATCGTGAGCGAAGGCGCCGGCATGGTCAAGGAGGGAGATACTGTGAAGCAGTAGTCCTCTGGCGGTTAAAACATACAGTATCTTAAGGCGGGTTCTAAAAATTACCTTTGATGGATTTTTGAATTTTAGCCGAGTAGATT
>CAVHOL010000027.1:0-19033 GCA_963637655.1 bacterium
CTCTTCATCTACGGCATCTGCGTGATCCTCATCTACATCATCATGGCCTGCCTCTACGAGAGTTTCCTCATCCCGTTCGCCGTCATCCTGAGCGTGCCGTTCGGACTGATGGGCAGCTTCCTCTTCGCCAAACTCTTCGGACTGGAAAACAACATCTACCTCCAGACGGGTATCATCATGCTCATCGGACTGTTGGCCAAGACTGCCATCCTGATCACCGAGTATGCAGTGGAGCGCCGCCGTGCCGGCATGGGCATCATCTCGTCGGCCTTCTCGGCAGCCCAAGACCGTCTGCGACCCATCCTGATGACCGTACTCTGTATGGTGTTCGGTATGTTGCCGCTGATGTTCTCTACCGGTGCCGGCGCCAACGGCAACTCTTCGCTCGGCACAGGCGTTGTCGGCGGACTGCTTGTCGGCTCGCTCGCCCTCGTCTTTGTAGTGCCAGTGTTCTACGTCGTCTTCGAGTGGCTGCAGGAGAAAGTGAGAAAACCCTATGACGAGGCCGGCGACCTGCAGATACAGCAGGAGCTGCTGCAAAGCATAGAGGAAAAGAATCAGGCAAAGCACGAATGACCACGTGCCCTTATACATAAAGCATAAAACACAATGATAAAGAAAGTCATATTGTCAGCCGCATTGGTGACCACCCTGGGCAGTTGCGGCATCTATACCAAATACCAGCCGGAGACGGCTGTCCCCGACAGCCTCTTTGGCGAGAATGTGCTCGACCAGCCGGTCGCCGCCTACGAGGACACCACGTCGCTGGGCATGCTCTCCTGGCGTGAGGTGTTCACCGACCCGCAGTTGCAGACGCTCATCGAGCGCGGACTGTGCCAGAACTCCGACTGCCGGCAGGCAGCCCTGAGAGTGGAGGAGGCCAAGGCCACTCTCAAGGCCGCGCGTCTCGCCTTCCTGCCGTCGTTTGCCATCTCGCCGCAAGGCGGAGTGAGCAGCTTCGACGGGGCAAAGGCCACGCAGACCTACTCCATACCGCTCAACATGAGCTGGGAGATCGACATCTTCGGCCGCATGCGCAATGCCAAGCAACAGTCCAAGGCGCTATACGCCAAGAGCCAGGACTACCAGCAGGCCGTCTACACCCAGCTCGTAGCCAACATCTCAAACATCTACTATACGCTCGTGACGCTCGACGAGCAGCTCTCCATCTCGCAGAGTACCGAGGAGGCCTGGCGCGAAACGCTGAAGACGGCCCGGGCCCTCATGAAGGCCGGACGCTACGACGAGTCCGCCGTCTCGCAGATGGAAGCCACGCTGCAGAGCGTACATGCCTCCGTGCTCGACCTGCAGAGCCAGATCTCCCAGACGGAGAACAGCATGGCGATACTGCTCAGCGAGACCCCGCGCCACTATGACCGCTGCAAGGCCGCCGAGGTCAGCCTGCCCGAGTCGTTCACCGTGGGCATACCGCTCTACCTGCTGTCTGCCCGTCCCGACGTGCGGCAGGCCCAGCGCACGATAGAGTCCGCCTTCTACGGGGTCAACGCGGCCCGGTCGGCCTTCTATCCGTCGCTCACGCTGAGCGGCAGCATCGGCTGGACCAACTCCGCAGGGTCGGCCATCGTCAACCCGGGCAAGTTTCTTGCCTCCGCCCTCGGGTCCATTGTCGCCCCGCTCCTGACAAGAGGACAGAACGAGGCCCAGCTCCGCATCGCAAAGGCCCAGCAGGAAGAAGCCCGCGTAGCCTTCTCCCAGACCTTGCTCAATGCCGGAAAAGAAGTCAACGACGCATTGACCACCTATCAGACTACAAAAGCCAAAGAAGAAACCATCGCCTCGCAGATAAGCTCGCTGCAGGAAGCCCTGCGCGGCACCACACTGCTGATGGAGCACGGCACGAACACCTATCTTGAGGTGCTCACCGCCCGTCAGACCCTGTTGTCTGCACAACTTTCCCAATCGGCCAACTATCTGGCCAAGGCGCAGAGTGTCATCTGCCTTTATCAGGCACTGGGTGGAGGACAAGTTCACCAACCCTAAGTGTCATCATTGATTACGTTTTTTTCATACCAAAGTAAGTGAACTTTTCACCCGAGAAGGGTTGTCTGTGAAGTGATTCACGGACAACCCGTTTTTCTTTGTGCACCGACGCAAATCCGGGACAAAAACGCCCGCATCCGTATTTTTGGAACAAGCCTATACACTATTCCGTTCTTTTTTTGTATTTTTGCAATCGTCTGTAGCGGAGGGCACGGTATGCGCTCCGCACACCCCAAAAAACAAGCAGAATCCGCATTGGAACTGAAGAAGACACTCAACAACATATGGAAGGTGACCCTCTCCGTCATGCTCGGAGGGCTGATACTCTATTGGATGTACCGCGACTTTGACTTCCGTCAGGTGCAGCATGTGCTGACCGACGGGATGAACTGGACGTGGATGCTCCTGTCCTTTCCCTTCGGCATCCTGGCGCAGACCTTCCGCGGCTGGCGCTGGAAAATGAGCCTCGACCCCATCGGCGAGCATCCGCGCTCGTCCACGAGCGTCAATTCCATCTTCCTCTCCTATGCCGTCAGCCTTGTCGTGCCCCGCATCGGCGAGTTTGCCCGGTGCGGCGTGCTGCGCCGGTACGACGGCGTGTCATTTCCCAAGGCCCTCGGCACGGTGGTCACCGAGCGGGCCATCGACTCCCTGCTGGTCATGGCCATCGCCGCCGGCACCTTCTTGTGCCAGGTGGCCGTGTTCGACAAGTTTTTTGTCACCACCGGCACCAGTCTCGACACAATACTCCATGGCTTTTCCGTCACGGGATATGCCGTCACGGGCGTGTGCGCCGCGGCCATCCTCTTCCTGCTGTGGTACCTGCTGCGCCGGTTCTCCGTCTACAACAAGGTGAAGAGTACTATGGGCGGACTCTGGCAGGGCGTGCTCTCGCTGCGCAGCGTGCGCAGTGTGCCCAAGTTTGCCGCATACACCCTCGCCATCTGGCTGTGCTACTTCCTGCACTACTACCTCACGTTCTTCTGCTTCGACGCGACGGCCCATCTGGGCTGGACGTGCGCGCTGGTCACCTTCATAGTCGGCAGCATCGCCGTCATCGTGCCTACGCCCAACGGTGCCGGTCCGTGGCATTTTGCCGTGAAGACCATGCTGGTGCTCTACGGCGTGGGCGAGACCGATGCCCTCTACTTCGTACTTATCGTACACTCCATACAGACCCTGCTGGTCGTGCTGCTCGGCGTCTATGCCTGGCTGGCCCTCTCCTTTACGGCCAAGTGCGGCCCGATACGGTCGGCGCATGCCGTCCGTCCGGTGGAGTAGGGCGGAATGTCTGAAAAATACGGGGCCGTCTGTATGGTCCCCTCCATTCATATCAAATACACACATTATGAGTGAAATCAAAAATCTCAACCCCGAGTGCATCTGGCGCAACTTCGATGCACTGACACAGGTGCCCCGCCCGTCGGGCCATCTTGAGAAGGTACAACAGTTCTTGCTTGACTTCGCCGCCAAGGCCGGCGTTGAGGCTTTCAAGGATGCCGGCGGAAACATCGTCATGCGCAAGCCCGCCACTCCCGGCATGGAAAACCACAAGGGCGTCATCCTGCAGGCCCACATGGACATGGTGCCGCAGAAGAGCAAAGAGAGTACGCACAATTTCGAGACCGACCCCATAGAAACTTACGTCGACGGCGAATGGGTGAGAGCCAAGGGCACAACGCTCGGTTCTGACGACGGTATCGGTGTGGCCGCCATCATGGCTGTCATGGAGGACAAGACCCTTGTGCACGGTCCCGTAGAAGGCCTGATCACGGCCGACGAGGAGACCGGCATGTACGGTGCCAACGACCTGCCCGAGGACGAGCTCCACGGCGATATCCTCCTCAATCTTGACTCCGAGACCTGGGGCAAGTTTGTCATCGGCAGTGCAGGCGGCATCGACGTGACCGCCACCCTGGCCTACAAGGATGCCGACACCGATCCCGAGGATGCAGCCGTACGCGTGATACTCAAGGGGCTGCGCGGCGGACACTCCGGCCTCGAGATACACGAGGGCCGCGCCAACGCCAACAAGCTCATGGCCCGCTTCGTACGCGAAGCCATCAGCGAGTACGATGCCCGTCTGGCCGAATGGCACGGCGGCAATATGCGCAACGCCATCCCCTTCGAGTGCGAGGTGGTGCTGACCCTGCCCAAGGAAAACGTGGCTCCGCTCAAGGAGACCGTCGAGGAGTGGTGCAAGCTCTTCGAGCACGAGTACAAGGGCATCGAGTCTGGCATCGTGTTCCGTACCGAAGACGTGGCCACACCCGAGTTTGAGGTGCCCGAAGAGATACAGGACAACCTGCTCGACGCCATCTACGCCTGCCACAACGGCGTGCTCCGCATGATACCCGCCTTCCCCACGGTGGTGGAGACCTCGTCAAACCTGGCCATCATCGACATCGCCGCAGGCAAGGCTACCATACAGATCCTCGCCCGTTCGTCGAGCGAGAGCATGAAGGAGTATATCGCCACCACGCTGGAGAGCTGCTTCACCATGGCCGGCATGAAGATCGAGATGAGCGGCAGCTACGGCGGCTGGGACCCCAACCCCGACAGCGAGATACTCAAGCTCCTGGAGAAAAACTACCGCGAGCTCTTCGGCGAGGAGGCCATCGAGCAGGTAGACCACGCCGGACTGGAGTGCTCTGTCATCCTCGGCAAGTATCCCGGACTCGATGTTGTGTCGCTCGGCCCGACGCTCCGTTCGCCCCATACCACCAGCGAGCGCTGCTACATCCCCACCATCGCTCCGTTCTGGAAACTTCTGAAGAAGACCCTCGAGACCGTTCCTGCCAAGTAAGCAAGGCAAGAACCCGCACATAGACCTACCGGAAACGGCCGTCGCCCCACACACATTATATATAATGTATGTGGGTCGGCGTCCGTTTCCGGTTTTTCCTTTTTCCCCCGCAAACGCAGGCGGAGTAGGGTACGGCCCTATATTTTGCCATGGCTAAATTTGGTGATACAAAAATAAAGCACTAACTTTACCCACATATATATTATCCACTAACAAATGCCGCTATGATGGAATATTTCGTTGGACATATTTGGCTGTTTTGGGTCGTTGTCACCGTCGCGTGTCTCATCATGGAGCTCACCTCCGGTGATTTCTATGTCACCTGCTTTGCCATCGGTGCCATAGCCGGCCTTGTCGTCGAGGCCCTCGGCCTGCCGTTTTGGGTGCAGGTGCTGGCCTTTGCCGCCGTCGCCGTGCTCTCCCTGCTCTTTGTGCGTCCGCACCTTGTACATATGTTGCAGGCCAACGCCGACCACCGCGTGAGCAATGCCGATGCCCTGATGGGGCGTATAGGCCGCGTCAGCCAGACAATAGAGCCGGGCGGCTACGGCCGCGTGCAGATCGACGGCGACGACTGGAAAGCCGAGACCCCGCAGTCGGTCACCCTCTCCGAGGGCATGAAGGTGCGCGTCGTAGGACGCGAAAGCATCATCATCAGCGTCGTCGAGGCCTGACGCCAACAACGGCAAAACCGGAAACAGTAAAAGACAGAAAACCCAAAAATAAACAAAAAACCAAAACCTCTTATTGCTATGACTGGAATCACTATCGTACTCGTACTCGTTGTCGTCCTGGCTATCGTCTTTGTCAAGATGGCCGTTGTCATCATTCCGCAAAGCGAGACCCGCATCGTGGAGCGTCTCGGCCGCTACTATGCCACGCTGCAGCCCGGCATCAACGTCATCATACCCTTCATCGACCGTACCAAGACCATCGTCACCGTGATGCGCGGCCGCTACGTCTACTCCAATGTCATCGACCTGCGCGAACAGGTCTACGACTTCGACAAGCAGAACGTCATCACCAAGGACAATATCCAGATGCAGATCAACGCCCTGCTCTACTTCCAGATCGTAGACCCCTTCAAGGCCGTGTATGAGATCAACAACCTGCCCAACGCCATAGAGAAGCTCACGCAGACCACTCTGAGAAACATCATCGGCGAGATGGAGCTCGACCAGACCCTCACCTCGCGCGACACCATCAACTCAAAACTGCGCGTCGTGCTCGACGATGCCACCAACAAGTGGGGCATCAAGGTCAACCGTGTCGAACTGCAGGATATCACCCCTCCGGCCAGCGTGCTGCAGGCCATGGAGAAGCAGATGCAGGCCGAGCGCAACAAGCGTGCCACCATCCTCACCTCCGAAGGACAGAAACAGGCCGCCATCCTCAAGTCCGAGGGCGAAAAGGCCAGCACCATCAACCGGGCCGAGGCCGACAAACAGCAGGCGATACTCCGCGCCGAGGGCGATGCGCAGGCCCGCATCCGCCGTGCTGAGGCCGAGGCTATCGCCATCAACAAGATCACCGAGGCCGTAGGCAAGAGCACCAACCCGGCCAACTACCTCCTCGCACAAAAGTACATCCAGATGCTTGAGTCCCTCGCCGAGGGCGACAAGACCAAGACCGTCTACCTGCCCTACGAGGCCACCAACCTGATGGGTAGCATCGGCGGCATCAAGGAACTCTTCAAGGGCGAGTGACCTCTCCGCCCCTGCACAAATCCATCACTATTCAGCCCTTCTCTCCCGACTGCGAGGCCGGAGAGACGGGCTTGATTGCACCTGTCACCAACACCGTCTTCACGGATAACACACATATCGAAATGAACATCTGTATCATTGTGGGCGCACGCCCCAACTTCGTCAAGGTCGCCCCCATTCTCCGTGCCATCGACAAGGCACAGGCTGAGGGCCTCGACGTACACCACCAGCTCGTATATGCCGGGCGAGAGGACGACCCCACGCTCGAGCCGTCGCTTTTCGACGACCTGCAGATGCAGCGGCCCGACGTATACCTCGGTGTCGACTGTGTCAATCTCAATGAACTCACCGGACAGGTCATGTCTGCCTTCGAACGCTATCTGCAGACCCACGCCACAGATGCGGTCATCGTCGTCGACGATCTCGCCTCTACCATGGCCGCCGCCATCGTCGCCAAGAAGCAGGGACTGCTCCTCGTGCACCTTGTGGCCGGCACACGCTCCTTCGACATCAACATGCCCAAGGAAATCAACCGCCTGGTCATCGACGGACTGTCTGACCTGCTCTTCACCGCCGGTATCGGAAGCAACAGTGCCGTCAACCGCGAGGGTGCCGAGCAGTCGAAAGTATACATGGTGGGCAATATCCTGATGGACACCCTCCGCTTCAACCATGCCCGCATGACGCGCCCGAACCTGTGCGACACCCTTCATCTGGAGCAAGGAAAATACATCCTCTTCACACTCAACCGCAAGGCGCTCATTGCCGACCGCGACCATCTGCGCCATACGCTCCAGACCCTGCTGGCCAATGCCGACGGACTGCCCATTGTCGCCCCGCTCAGAGGGCTGGCCGCCCAGGCCGTCGGCGACCTGCTCGCCGAGTGTCCCAACCAAAGCAGTACGTTGCACATCGTCGCCCCGTTGTCGTATTTGGAGTTCGGCTGGCTTGCCGCCCATGCCCTTGGCGTAGTGACCGACTCGGGCAACGTGGCAGAGGAAGCCACCTTCAACGGCGTGCCCTGCATCACGCTCAACGACTATACCGAGCATATCGAGACCGTCAAGGTGGGTAGCAACGTGCTCGTCGGTGCCGACACCGACAAGCTCGGCGAGCAACTCCGCCTCATGCTCTCCGGACAGTGGAAGCACTGTGGCATACCCGATCAGTGGGACGGACGCACGGCTGAGCGTATTGTCAGCATTCTTCTCGAACAATAGCAAACTTCAGAACATACCTATGACTGAAATCCATCGCAAAACAGTACTCATCACCGGAGCCACCAGCGGTATCGGCGAGGCTTGCGCCCGCCGTTTTGCCCGCGAAGGCTACGACCTCATCCTTACCGGACGCAACGAGGAGCGCCTCCGCTGTATCGTCGGCGAACTGCAGTCCCTCGGCGCCGACGTCCTTCCCCTTGTCTTCGACGTGCGCGACACCCGGGCCATGGCCGAAGCCGTGGCCTCGCTCAGCGGCAGGTGGCAGGCGGTAGACATCCTCGTCAACAATGCCGGACTGGCCGTCGGACTCGACAAGGAGTATGAGGGCAGCCTCGAGGAGTGGACCACCGTGATCGACACCAATATCAAGGGGCTGCTTTCCATGACCCGTCTTATCGTGCCCGGCATGGTAGAGCGGCGTCACGGCCACGTCATCAATATCGGCAGCGTGGCCGGCGACCAGGCCTATGCCGGCGGCAGCGTGTACTGCGCCACCAAAGCCGCCGTCAAAGCCCTGTCTGACGGCCTGCGCATCGATCTCGTCGACACCCCGGTGCGTGTCACCAATGTCAAGCCCGGACTGGTCGAAACCGGATTCAGCGTCGTGCGCTTCCGAGGCGACAAGGCCCGTGCCGACAAGGTGTATGAAGGTATCCAGCCCCTGACGGGCGACGATATCGCCGACGTGGTGTACTACGCCGCCAGTGCCCCCGAGCATGTGCAGATCGCCGAAGTGCTTGTGCTGGCCACCCACCAGGCCAACGGAACCGTCATCAGCAAAGACCCGTCGCGCGACGAACACCTTTCCTGAGCATCGCCAACGGTATCGTGACCCGCAATGGTATCGTGGCAAGGGATGAAACAATGGTCCGCCATGGTGGCGTGGCAAGGAATGAAATCATGCCCGCAGCGGTACTGCCGACACAATCCGGAACAATCCGAGTCCTGTAAGGACGACACATCATAGGATAGGGAGCTATCCCTATCCTATGCACTCACTCCCCAAACAGCCCCTGTAGGGGGCGTACAATTCCAACACAATCGCCAGGACTTATCCCCGGCCCTCAATAAAGAACAAATAATTACATAAACACACAACCAGCCTATGAAACTTCAACCACAAAACCGTATCATCGAGTCGTCACTGCTCGCCGTAGCCATCGTGCTGCTCGGCTTTCTGCTCAAATGGGGCATCGACGACTTCACCAACAAAGACCGCAAGGTATCTGTCAAAGGCCTCGCCGAACGCGAGGTGATGGCCGACAAGGTGATCTGGCCCATCCTTTCCAAAGAACTGGGCGACAACCTGCCCCAACTCTACGACCGCATCGGTGCGACACAGGCCAAGATCAAGCGCTTCCTCGTCGCCAACGGCATCAAGGAGAGCGAAATCTCCGTTGAGGCTCCTGTCGTCATCGACCTCAAGGCAGAACAGTATTCAGCCGAGAACAAGGACTACCGCTACAATATCACGTCGACCGTCACCGTCACTTCCGGCAATGTGAAACTCGTGCGCAGCATCCTTGCCCGTCAGGGCGAACTCCTGCGCGAGGGCATAGCCATCGTCAGCGGCGGCTACGAGAATCCCATCAAGTATTCCTACGAGTCGTTCAACGACATGAAACCCAAGATGATGGCCGAGGCCATCGCCAATGCCGAGAAGACCGCACGGCAGTTTGCCGAGAACAGCAAGAGCAGCCTGTCGAAGATCGTCAGCGCCGACCAGGGCCAGTTCTCCATCGACGACCGCGACTCCAACACCCCCTACATCAAGAAGGTGCGCGTTGTGACCACCGTCACCTACGCACTCAAGGACTGATGTCCCGAATAAGGCGGTATAAAAGCCGCAAAAATATGTATTTGTTGTCGAAAAACGACGAATTTGAGATTTTTCACAAATATTTCGGCAAAATACTTGCATTTGTCAAACATAGTTCGTATATTTGGCCCATACCTAATCAGTAAGACCACAGAACGGCCTTGCGATGAGCATCGCGGGGCGTTCTTCTCAAGGGATGCAACCCCGCATTCTGGATGAACACATAAAGGGGGCCGTGCAGGGGTAGCCGGCCCGTATGGAGGATTTACCTATGAGACGAGTCAAACGAGCCTATGATCTCGAAGCATTCGAGTTGGATAACGTGTACAATGAGACTGACGAACGCAACCTGTACGTTGATTCCTCGATCTGGTACAACTGACAATGAACGCACATTCGGCACCACGCCCCACAGGGCCGTGCTGATACAATAGTTTTCTATCAACTGACTGCGCATACATCCGCAGCCTCGCCATACCACGGCGGAGCGCACGGACGTATGCGCAGTTTTTCTGTGAGGGGCACAACTCTGTGGGGTGACACCTGTGTCTGCTGTATTGCAGGCAGAAGTCCGATTTCGGACGGACGGGACCGAAATTCGGCGCGGCATGCAGTCAATTCCCGTTTTTTCTTTACTTTTGCATAGACACATCGTCCAAGGGCACAGTCGGGACATTTCTTCCGCCGGGCTTTTGGGCCTTTTGTGCGTGCACGACGGCGAAAAGCGCCGTCCGTCCGCCCCGTATCCTACCTGCAACGGAATGAAAATACAAGACATCAAAACACTCTATACTGCCCTTGCGCAGTGTACCGCCCTCTCCGACGCCCTCTCCTGTGGGCGCACGCGCTCGCTGTACCTGCGCGGTCTGCACGCTTCGGCCGCCCCCGTGGTCTTCTCGGCACTGGCCGAACGCTGTCCGCTCACCGCCGTCTTCATCCTTCAGGATGCCGACGAGGCCGGCTATTTCTATCACGACCTCACGCAGCTCATGGGGCAGGAACGGGTGCTGTTTTTCCCCTCCACCTACCGCCGAGCCGTGAAGTACGGCCAGCGCGATGCCGCCAACGAGATACTCCGTACCGAGGTGCTCAGCCGGCTGTCGTCCCGGAAGGACGGCGACGGATCGCTCTATATCGTGACCAGTCCGGAGGCCGTGAGCGAACTGGTCGTGTCGCGCACGCGGCTCGACGAGCGTACGCTCTCTCTGCGTGTGGGGCAGACCATAGACCTTGTGGAGGTGGTGAAGACGCTTCGGGAATACGGATTCCAGGAGCAGGACTATGTGTACGAGCCGGGACAGTTTGCCGTGCGCGGCAGCATACTCGACGTCTATTCTTTCAGTTCGGAACTGCCCTACCGTATCGACTTCTTCGGCGACGAGATCGACACCCTGCGTACCTTTGAAGTGCAGGACCAGCTCTCGCGCACCAAGTGCGACAGTGTCACCATTGTGCCCGAGCTGGCCACGATAGCCGAGGAGAAGCAGCCCTTCACGTCCTTCCTGCCCGACGATGCCGTCATCGCGGTGTACGACCTGCTCTATGTACACGATACCGTCGACCGCATCTACCGCGAAGGCTTTTCCACGCAGGCGATGACCGAGCGCATGGAGGGCGCCACCGAGCAGGAGCAGCAGCAGATCATGCGCGACCTCAGCCGCGAGAGCCAGCTCGTCAGTCCGTCGCTGTGGGACGAGGGCGTGTCCCGCTTCCGCCGCATAGAGTTCGGCCAAAGCCCGACAGGGCTGCCCGACACCACTGTCACGTTTGACATCACGCCCCAGCCCCTCTTCCACAAGAATTTCGAACTGCTCGCCCGCACCCTCGAGGACTATGTGCTGCAGGGCTACCGCCTCTACATCCTTGCCGACAGCGAGAAGCAGACCCGACGGCTGCGCGAGATCTTCGACAGCGACGAACTGCGCAAGTGGAGCCGCGACCTGCCCTTCGAACCGGTAGACCGCACGCTGCATGCTGGGTTTGTGGACAACGGCCTGCGGGCCTGCTTCTTCACCGACCACCAGATCTTCGACCGGTTCCACAAGTACAACCTCCGTAGTGACAAGGCGCGTGCCGGCAAGATGGCGCTCACCATGAAGGAGCTGCAGGAGATGGAGCCGGGCGACTATATCGTGCATGTGGATTTCGGCATCGGAAAGTTCGGCGGTCTGGTGCGCGTGCCGGCCGGCAACTCCTACCAGGAGATGATACGCATCATCTACCAGCGCGGCGACATTGTCGATGTGAGCATACACTCGCTCTACAAGATTTCCAAGTACCGCCGGAGCGACACGGGCGAACCGCCGCGCCTGAGCACCCTCGGGACCGGTGCCTGGGACCGGATGAAGGAGAAGGCCAAAAAGCGCATCAAGGATATCGCCCGCGACCTCATACGCCTCTATGCCAAGCGGCGCCACGAACACGGGTTCGCCTTCAGCACGGATACCTATATGCAGCACGAGCTGGAGGCCAGTTTCCTCTATGAGGACACCCCCGACCAGTCGAAGGCTACGCAGGAGGTGAAGGCCGACATGGAGTCGGCACGGCCTATGGACCGCCTGGTCTGCGGCGACGTGGGCTTCGGCAAGACCGAGGTGGCTATACGCGCCGCCTTCAAGGCCGCCTGCGACAGCAAGCAGGTGGCCGTGCTCGTGCCCACCACCGTGCTGGCCTTCCAACACTACCAGACTTTCCGCGACCGTCTGAAAAACCTGCCCGTGCGCGTCGACTATCTCTCCCGTGCCCGGTCGGCCAAGCAGACGCGCGAGGTGCTCGCCGACCTCAAGGCCGGCAAGATAGACATCATCGTCGGTACCCACAAGCTCATCGGCAAGAGCGTGGAGTGGCACGACCTCGGCCTGCTCATCATCGACGAGGAACAGAAGTTCGGCGTGGCCACCAAGGAGAAACTGCGCAAGCTCAAGACCAATGTCGACACGCTCACCATGTCGGCCACGCCTATACCGCGCACGCTGCAGTTCTCGCTGATGGGCGCACGCGACATGAGCATCATGCGCACGCCGCCGCCCAACCGCTACCCCATACAGACCGAGATAGGGGTGTTCGGCCATGAGATCATTGCCGATGCCGTCAACTTTGAGATGTCGCGCAACGGCCAGGTGTACTTTGTCAACGACCGCATCTCCAGCCTGCCCGAGATTGCCGGACTCATCCACAAATACGTGCCCGACGCCCGTGTGGCCATCGGACACGGACAGATGAGTCCCGAGGAGCTCGAGAAGATTCTTATGGGATTTATGAACTACGACTACGACGTGCTGCTCTCTACCACTATCGTGGAGAACGGTATCGACATCTCCAATGCCAACACCATCATCATCAACGATGCCCACCGCTTCGGCCTCTCCGACCTGCACCAGATGCGCGGCCGCGTGGGACGGTCCAACCGCAAGGCTTTCTGCTACCTCCTCGCTCCGCCCAAGGCCGTGCTGACGCCTGAGGCGCGCCGGCGGCTGGAGGCCCTTGAGAATTTCTCCGAACTGGGCAGCGGCTTCAGCCTTGCCATGCAGGATCTCGACATACGCGGCGCGGGCAATCTGCTCGGTGCCGAGCAGAGCGGATTTATGGAGGATCTGGGCTACGAGACCTACCAGAAGATACTCAACCAGGCCGTCACCGAACTGCGCAACGACGAGTTTCAGGATGTCTATGCCGAGGAGATGGCCGCCGGACGGCAGTTTACGGGCGACGATTTCGTGGAGGACTGCGCCGTGGAGAGCGATCTTGAGATGTATTTTCCCGACAGTTATGTGCCGGGCGACAGTGAGCGCATGATCCTCTACCGCGAGCTCGACAATATCGCTGACGACGGCGAGCTCGATGCCTACCGCCGCCGCCTGTCCGACCGCTTCGGCCCTGTGCCCCGTGAGGGCGAGGAACTGCTGCAGGTCGTGCCGCTGCGCCGGCTCGGCCGCCGGCTCGGCTGCGAGAAGGTCATCCTCCGTCAGGGACGCCTGCAGATGCAGTTTGTCTCCAATCCCGAAAGCGCCTACTATCGCAGCGCTGTCTTCGACAAGGTGCTCGCCTATATCTCCGGCCACGTGCGCCGCTGCAACCTCAAGGAGGTTAACGGCAAGCGCTCCATGGTCGTCACTGACGTGAAGAGTGTGGGCGAGGCCGTCGCCGTGCTGCGTGACATCGATGCGGTGAAGGCTGAAGGAAACGAAAAGGAACAATAGTGGGGAAATACATGTGGCTATGAAAAAACGGTGAATTTTCGACTTGAACTTGCGTTTTATTCAGATTTATTGCCGAAATTTGCAGATGGATAGCCTTTGTGCCCTTCACGCACCGTTTTGGGCGGCCTGTCCGCATCACCAGAAAAAACAAAAGACACGTTCATGAAAAAGCATCTATTGCTGCTCGCCCTCCTGTTGCTCGTCTGCGCCGGAGTGTCGGCACAGAAGAAATTTGCGGCCTATGCCATCGGATTCTACAACCAGGAAAACCTCTTCGATACTTGCCACGACGAGGGAAAGAACGACTACCAGTTCTTGCCCAACGGGTCGTATCACTGGAACGGCATGAAGTACACCCACAAGCTCCGCAACATGGCGCAGGCCCTGTCGGACATGGGTACCGATGTGATCAAGGAAGTGGGCTGCGCCGCCATCGGACTGAGCGAGGTGGAGAACGCCAAGGTGCTCGATGCTCTCGTCAGCCAGCCTCCCCTCAAGGCCCGGGGCATGAAGTATGTGCATATCGAAGGGCCTGACCGCCGCGGTATCGACTGTGCCCTGCTCTACAATCCATCCCTCGTCACCATACGCACGCAGAAACTGGTGCCCTTCGTGATGGAGCGCGAGAAGGACAAGGACTTTGTCACCCGCGGTTTCCTGACCGTCTGCGGCACTATCGCCGACGAGCCGGTTGCCTTCATCGTATGTCACCTGCCCAGCCGGGCCTCGGCATCCTACTATCGCGAACTGGGCACAAAGCAGGTGCGCGTCATCAAGGACTCGCTGTTGCGCGAAGATCCCAAGTGCAAGGTGTTTGTCATGGGTGACATGAACGATGACCCCACCGACAAGAGCATGCACGAGGTGTTGTCGGCCAAAGAGGAAATCTCGAAGGTCGGCAAGAATGACATGTACAATCCCTGGTACAACCTTCTGGCCAAGGAGGGTCTCGGTACCCTCGCATACAATGGCGCCTGGAATCTCTTCGACCAGATCGTCATGACCCCCAATCTCCTCAATCCCAAAGGATCGAAGGACTACTCGACACTGAAATTCTGGAAGAACCAGATCTTCAAGCGTCCCTATCTCATCCAGACCGAAGGCAAGTACAAGGGCAACCCGAAGCGTACCACGGCCGGCGGCGTATGGCTTGACGGCTATTCCGACCACCTGCCTGTAGTGGTGTATCTGCTCAAGAAAATCAAAAACTGACCCGGCGTATGGACGTAGAGCGCCATCCCTTTGCTCCCTTTCTGCCCGAAGGCTGCCGCGTGCTCATGCTCGGCAGTTTTCCGCCGGCTGAGAAGCGCTGGGCCGTGCAGTTCTACTACCCCAACTACACCAATGACATGTGGCGCATCTTCGGCCTTTGTCTCTATGGCGACAAACTGCGCCTGGTCGACGAGGAGCACAAGACCTACCGTCTCGACCTCATCATCCCTCTGCTGAAGACGCTCCGCATAGGACTCTACGATACGGCGACGGCCGTACGGCGGCTTCGCAATACGGCCTCAGACAAAGACCTCGAGGTGGTGGAGCCGACCGACCTGCGAGCCATGCTCGACGGTCTGCCGCAGTGCGAGGCCATCGTCACCACCGGGCAGAAGGCTACCGACGTGCTTGCCGCATGCTTCGGCATCGACAGACAACCCGCTGTGGGGCAGTGTGTCACGTTCGGGTACAAAGGCCGCGAGATACGGCTCTATCGTATGCCCAGTTCGTCGCGCGCCTATCCCCTGCGCGTGGAGCGAAAGGCAGAGATTTACCAGCCGCTGTTCGACTGGATCACGGGTACAAAGCCGCAGGTATAGTACTTGCTCCCAGTCGGCTACAAGATGACAGAAGCATATACAGAAAATCCTTTTGACAACGGGCGGAAAACCATCTCAGGCCCGATATCTGCACAGAGGCGCGGATCCCGAATCACGGGAACACGCTCAATCCAACGACTATGAAAGAAGAAAAGAAGATAACGATCATCGGTATCGCCGGAGGTACCGGATCAGGCAAGACTACCGTCGTGCGCAAGATTGTGGAGGCGCTGCCGCCCCACCAGGTGGCCGTTGTGCCCCTGGACTCCTATTACAACGACACTTCCGAGATGGAGGAGGAAGACCGTCACAAGATCAATTTCGACCATCCCGACGCTTTCGACTGGAAACTGCTCATCAAGCAGGTCAACGAGCTGCGCAACGGCATTGCCATCGAGCAGCCTACCTACTCGTACCTCATCTGCAACCGTCTGCCGGAGACCATCCATGTGGAGCCCAAGCCGGTGATTATCATCGAGGGCATCATGACGCTGCTCAACAAGAAACTGCGCGAGATGATGGATCTCAAGATCTTTGTAGACTGCGACTCTGACGAGCGGCTCATCCGCAATATACAGCGCGACACCATCGACCGCGGCCGTACCGTATCGATGGTGGTAGACCGTTATCTCAGCGTGCTCAAGCCCATGCACGAGCAGTTTATCGAACCGACCAAGCGCTATGCCGACCTGATCATACCGCAAGGCGGCGACAACATTACCGGTATCGGCATACTCTGCAAGTATATCGAGGGCCTGGCCGTAGAAAAGGAAGAATAAGGGCCGCAGCATAGCGGTGCCGGAACGGAAAACGGTGTACGCGCATCCTGCAATAAGATGGATGCATGTTTTCTTGTTTTTGTATTATTGGTGTCCGGTAAAATATCGCAGACAACAAGCCCCGTAGGGGCGGCATAATA
Source organism: bacterium (assembly GCA_963637655.1). Taxonomy (GTDB): domain Bacteria; phylum Bacteroidota; class Bacteroidia; order Bacteroidales; family Bacteroidaceae; genus Prevotella. The sequence continues at coordinate 16,482 of CAVHOL010000027.1, forward strand.
TAGCGTAGGGGCTTGCCCCTACGTTTTTCACAATCCACACCGTCTGCCCCTGTAGGGGGCGCATAATTCATCCGTATTCAATTTAATTATGCGCCCCCTACAGGGGCACAACTATAACACAACTTCTAAAACGTAGGGGCAAGCCCCTACGCTATATTATATGCCCCCTACAGGGGCAACTGACAGCAGACCCAAGGATAAAGACAAACCCTGTGTCTCCCCAAAAGTATATAAAACTGCCTTTCAAAGCCTTATAGAGCCAGACAGTTTTCACTGGACACCAATATTTTTGTATAGATGTTGCGCGACCGCTGCTGTGTTATTCGGCACTGTCGGCCTCGATGGTCTCGGCGGTCTCGATGGTTTCCGCTTTTTGGACGGCCTTTTCCATGGCGCGGCGCAGTTGCCGGATCTTTATAGTGTTGATGATCTCTATCACTCCGTACAGCACCATGCACCATCCGATGACCAGCAACGGGGAGGAGGCGACGGCTTGCGGGAATGCCACGGCAAGGATGCCCACCAACAGTATGACAGAAGGCATCAGCCAGAAGCCCCAGCCTACATGCGCCAGACGGCGGGCCGAAGCGAGGATGACAAACTGGCTCACGGCCCCGAGCACAAGGATGGCGGCGAGGATGTACATCAGCCAGGCTACAAACACGTCGGGCATGACGGCCAGGATGAGGCCCAGTATCATGCTGCCCACGCCTACAATGGGGAAGGTGGGGGTGAGGCCGGTGAGCTGGCGGCCGTCGGCGGAGAACACCTGCGGGTCGTTCCGGTGGCGGCGGGCACTCCAGTAGCCGGCGCACGAGATGACGCCCGAGAGAAAGAACAGTACGCCGATGGCAATGGTCATCCACGTCACGGTCTGCTCGCGGTACTCTATGATCAGTCCGCCGACGATGATGGCGCACAGGGCGCGGATCAGTCCACTCTGCAATATTTTCATATCTGTTGTCCTATTTATGTTGTGCTTTTTTATTGGCAGGCGCCAGTCATTCCTCTTATCTATCGCGGGAAAAAACACTTAGAGTCCCCACGGAGCGGTGACATAAGAGCTCTCGACCTGTGCCTCGGTCTTGTCGGGCAGGTTGCAGAAGAAGTCGATGCCGGTCAGTTCCTCCAGCTTGTCGATGCTCACAGCGTAGGTGGCCAGTGCGTCGTTTCCGTGCCATACGTTGGTGTGGGGGAACCAGAAGCCGATGGCGCGGTAGCCCATGGAGTTTTTCAGCAGCAGGGCGACGAAGAAGTATTTGGGTACGATGAGTTTGCCGGAGATGCGGGTGAGGATGTTCTCTTCCTTGTCGATGGTGCCGCCCTTGCAGACGTAGAGCGTGTCGGTAGAGGCGAGCCCCAGTTTGTTGACAAAGTTCTCCATCTTGAGCCAGAGCCCGCTGTTGTAGTTGGGGTGCGAGCCGTTGAACACTTTGTACTGCGGCTGCATGTTGGTCATGTAGAAGGTCTGATAGTTGGCCTCGGATGTGTAGCGGCGGTCGTTTGACGGGCAGATGTGGCCGTGGTCGAAAGAGATGTCGGCCTTGTTGGACGACGTGCCGTAGGAAGAACCGTAGTAGTAGTCCTGGTCGAGACGCTGCGAGGCGGTCAGTGCCGGGTCGTTGGGATACTGCGGATCGCCGTAGTAGCGCGACACCTTCTGTACCTTGTTGGTCTTGGTGAGTGTGTAGCACGACCAGCGCTGCGACTTGAGTTCACAGTCCCACTCGGTGGAGAAGTTGACGTTGTCGGGGTCGTAGGTTCCGTCGGTGCCTGTGCGGTGTACGATGACGACGCTGTTGCCGCCGTGCAGACGGGGAAATTCCAGACGGGCGACGGCGGCCTCGGTGGTCACCGTGTTCTGGTTGTCGTTGCGTGATGCGGTGCTGGGTTTTTCTCCGGTGTCATTGTTGTCATCGCCTCCGCAGGCTGAGAAAGTCGCGATGGCAAGTAGGGAGAAGAAGTAGATGATCGATTTTCTGATGTTCATAGTATAGTAGGTACTGAAAAATACAAAAATGCGCCAAGACGCATATGCAACTACGTCCAAGCGCATTTTCCTGTAATACGTTGTTGAGCAAATATATATTATTTGCGAACCTTGCCATAGCGGCTCATGAACTTGTCTACGCGACCTGCAGAGTCAACAAGTTTGCTCTTGCCCGTGTAGAACGGGTGGGAGGTGCTTGAGATTTCGACTTTTACCACCGGGTAAGTTTCGCCTTCAAACTCTACTGTCTCTGTAGCCTTGCATGTAGACTTTGTAAGGAACATATCGCCGTTGGACATATCCTTGAATACGACGGGGCGATAGTTTTCGGGATGAATACCTTGTTTCATTTTAACGTTAAAATATATTTGTTACTAATGTCTGTCATTCAGACAGGGTGCAAAGTTACGAAGATTCGGACATATATGCAAGCGCTGTGTCTGATTTTTAAAGGCGGGTTCTAAAAATTACCTTTGATGGATTTTTGAATTTTTGCCGAGCATATTGTTTTGTCTTTCTGAAGGAGCATAGCGGGCTATGCGACTGAAGAAGGACGAAAAAG
>CAVHOL010000027.1:19043-31235 GCA_963637655.1 bacterium
GAGCATATCCGTCAAAATAGAATTTGATAATGCGTGGAATTTTTAGAACACGCCTTAAAGGTTTATGGATGCAATGAACGCAAAAATCCACCGTGCGGCGGCAGACGGGCCGGTGCACGGTGGATTTTTCGTGGGCTTGTCTCAGCCTTGGCTGTCAAGTCTTACTTGGCGTAGTAGATGACCAGTTTGGTGAAACGTATCTGGCTCTTGCTTCCGGTGCTGGAGTTGTTGTTGGTGAGCGTGACGGTAGTGTTGCCGCAACCGGTGACGTTGAGGTTCGATCCGTCTACGGCTACGGTGCCGGCTGTGGTGCCCAGTGCGCCTTCAGCGTTGCAGAGCACGCCCTGGTAGGTGTCGCAGTAGAGCACGATCTTGTCGATCTTCTTGCTGGCGGTCACGGTGATGGTGTTCTTCGGGTATACGCGGATGTTCGTGCCGGAGGTGTAGTACTTGGGTGTGCTGCTGTTGCCGCCGCCGTCGAAGGTGACCTTGGTGCCGTCGCTGAGGGTCAGGTCGGTCACGGCCGTGCCGTTGTCAAGACCGAGTGTGGAGGGGGTGAGTTCCACGTCGCCCTCAGTGGGTGTCGGGGTGTCGCCGCCGCCGTTTGACTTGAGCGATACGAGATAGGCTTTGCTGGCTACGGTCTCGGGGGTGTTGCCCATGTAGTTCATCACCTTGCCGCAGACTACTACCTCGTCGCCGGCCTGGATGTTGGTCTGTCCCTCGGTGTACTTCTCGTTGTTGAGGTACAGTGCGCGGAACACGTAGAACTGTCCTGTCGATGTGCCGTCGTCGGAGATGTAGAAGGAAGCGTTGCCGTAGGTGGTGTTGTAGGCGTCCTTGACAGACACGACCTTGCCCTTGATGTAGACCTCATTTTCAGACTCTTCGCCTGCAGCGAGGCTCGATGCGTAGTTGTTGGCGGCTACGCTGTTGTAGGGATCGTCCTTCGTTCCGGTACCTGTAGCGGTGCCGGTGTCGGGTGTCGGGGTGTCGCCGCCGGCCGTCTTGCCGTTGAGCGAGTAGAGGTAGGCGCCGTTCTGCTGTGTCTCGACGGTACCGTTGTAGTTCATGATCTTGCCGCAGACGATTACCTCGTCGCCGACCTTGATGTTGTCTTGTCCGTCGGTGTACTTCTTGTTGCCGAGGTAGAGGGCACGGTAGATGTAGAACTGTCCGTTGGTGGTGCCGTCGACGGAGATGTAGTAGGTACCGTTGCCGTAGGTGGAAGTGTACTCTTCCTTGACAGACACGACCTTGCCCTTGATGTAGTAGTCTTTGTCGGAGACACCGCCCGACTCGAGTGTTGCGCCGTATGCGTTGGCGGCAACGCTGTTGAAGGGGTTGGCCAGGCTTCCGTCGCCTTCGGCTGCTATCTCGTCCCCGCTGTCGGAGCTGCTGTCGCCGCTGGGATAGCTGTAGGGCATGGGCACGTCCTCGCAACTGGTAAATGTGGCTGTGGCCATGAGCATGGCGAACAGCGAATACAGTATCTTTTTCATAATGATGTTGATTTCTTTTGGTGTGATGGGTTATTTTACGGTTTCGATGTCGCTTGACGTGCGCAGAAGGATCTGCCATACGTTGCGGTAGCGTGTGAACACGCCGGTGATGTTGACCTTGCCGGTGGGCAGCTTGGATGCGGCGAAGTCGGCGTAGGCGCTTGTGCGTACCACCACGCTGTTGGTGCTGATGCCGGTCAGGCCGCGGCTGACGCAGTTGGCTGCATCCTTCTCGCTGTCAGGAGCGAAGGTGGTCTTGCCGTCGGCCTTCTCGAAGGTTACGCCGCTGATGGTCATCAGTTTGCCGCAGTTGGCCTTGAGGTAGTCGGCGTCTTGCGCTTTGGACAGGTCGAAGGCCTCGGCCTTCACCTTGGAGGCGTCGGCGGCGCCGATGGCGCGGAAGTGCTGCTGCCACAGGGTGCGGCTCATACGGCTCACGTAGGTGGATCCTTTGGCGTTGGTGTAGGGCATGCCGATCTCGGGCTGCTGTCCGTATCCGCCGACGTAGAGGTCCTTGAGGTCGATGAGTATTTCCTGTCCTACGGGCAGATAGGCGTAGAGTCCGCCTTGCGATATGCAGACGAGGATGGCTCCCGTGCCGTCGTCGATGGCGACATTGTTGTAGATGTTGCTGCCGATGTCGTTGCCGATGACGCGGCCTTTGATCTGTACGCTGTCGGTGATCTGCTTGAGCGAGTTGTTGCTGTTGAAGAATACCGAGGAGTACTTGGCCTTGAGCTCGGCGATGGTCATCACGTTTTTCTCGACGATGGTGTTGTTGCCGAAGGGCGACTCGTCGATTTTGGGCGTGTCCCAATCACCGTCCATGCAGGAGGTGAGGGCCGCGGTGCAGAGCAGGGCCGTCACCAGGGTTTTGAGATATCTCATGGTTTTCATTTTCTTGAGTGTCATTGTTCCGGGGAATTAGAATTTGTAGGCGATGTTGAGCATGCCGTTGGTGCCGTACGCATAGAACTTCATCGGGTTGTTCGAGAAGGAGTAGGTACGGGTGTTGCCGCTCGTGGTGTAGTCGCTGCGGCTCTGTTCGTATCCGCCGGTGACGATGTTCTGGTTGTTGAGTACGTTGGTGACGCTCAGGTTGATGGAGAGCGAACCGTGCTTGAGGTAGATGCTGCGTCCGATGGAGGCGTCGACCATGAAGCCGCCGTGTCCCTTGGCCTGCTGTACGGCAGAGGGCAGTACGTTGCCGTCGTTGTCGAAGATCACCTGTCCGTACTGCGACATGATGGAGGCGCGCTTTTTCAGCGTGCTGGTGTAGCGGTAGCTGGGCGAGTAGGAGAGGTAGATGCGGTCGTAGTAGTTGCAGCTGAGGTCGACGAACCATCCGCCCTGGTGGTAGCTCAGTCCGAGGCTGGCTGCGGTGAGCGGCGTGCCGGAGTCGCGCATGCCCTTGTTGTAGACGAGCGGGTCGGGGTTCTTGGTACCGTCGTCGAGCAGCTCGGCGTCGTTGTAGGTGCCGGTGGTCGACTTCATGTAGCGCAGCTTGGAGTTGTTGATGAGCTTGGCTTCGCTGATCGAGCCGAGGAGCTTGATGTCGAAGGCGCTGGTCACCTTGAACTTCAGACCTACTTCCACGCCGTAGTATTCCTTCTTCTGGTCGGTCATGGAGACGTAGGTGAAGGCGTTGATGTCGTCGTAGTAGAAGTTCTGCCAGTCGGTGCCGTTGTCTATGCGGCTGTAGTAGGCGTTGACATTGGCGTGGAGCCACGAGTTGCGGTACTGGTAGCCCACCTCGGAACTGAACACGCGCTCATTCTTGAGGTTGAGCACAAAGTCGTTGTTGATCTCGGGAGCGGCGAAGGCGTTGCGTGCCTGCGGTGCGCGGTGCTCGTATCCGGCGCCGAGGGTGAACACTTGTCCGTGTCCGAGGTCGAAGTTGGCGCTGGCCTTGAAGCCGCCGTCGAGGAATTTCGCGGTCTGGCTCTTGCCGTAGGAGTTGTTGGCGGCAAGTCCGTTGCGCATGCGTCCTTCGCGTTGGAGTGTGGTGTAGCCGAGCTTGGCGGCCACGGTGTAGTGTACAAATCCGAAGGTCTCGCTGTAGCTGGTCCACAGCTTGGCGTTGTTGACGTACAGGTTGTAGTCATAGCCGAAGCGGTCGCCTACGTGTACCTCGGCGTTGGGATGGTTGAGGTCGTACTGCACCTCGTCGCCGTCGGGGGCGTAGGTGCCGATGGCGTAGGTGTTGATATTGTGGTATACGCTGGCGCCGAGCATGTCGTCCATGGTCTGGTAGTGCATGCCCTTGTTGGTGCCGGCGATGATGCCGAGATTGAAGGTCTGGTCCTTGGAGATCTGCTTGTTCCATGTGGAGGCCAGCGTGAAGGCGAGTGCGTCGTTGTGCTTGGCCTGGATGAAGTACATGGCGTCTGCGCCCTGTGCTGCGGCCTGCTGGTTGGAGTAGTACAGGCGGTCGAAGTCTATCTGCCGGTTGGCTTTCGATGCGCGCCAGTAGTCTACGGCGGCGCTCCAGTCTTCGACGCACTGCTGGGTGCGGTAGGAGGTGTTGTCGGTGTTCCACACGTCATAGTAGCTGCTGGGCATGTTCTTCCAGTAGTTGGGGTGTGGGTTGTCGGAGTTGTTGTAGTTGAGCTTGGTGCTCTTGTACATGGCGTACTTGCCCATCAGCGATGTGGAGAGCTTGTCGTTGTCGCTGATCTTCCAGTCCCATGTGAGCAGGGCGGTGGGGGCGAAGTCGGTGACGATGCGCGAGTTGCGCTTCTTGCCGTTCTGGTATCCCCAGTAGGGGTTGTAGTAGCGGTCGTTGGCCAGCCAGTACATCTCGTCGGTACCGGCGCCCTGCGATGCGCGCTCGGTGGGGTTGCCCCATGTGGAGAGGGCCAGGGAGTGGCTTCCGTCGCCGAATACCTTCTGCAGGCCGAGGAAGTAGGAGAGGGAGTTGTAGAATGTGCCCTCTACGTATCCGCGGTTGGCCCAGCGGTAGGTGATGTTGCCGGTGAAGGCCCATCCCTTGTTGCTCAGGCCGGTGTTGAACGTGTACATCGCGCGGAGCGTGTAGTTGCGGTTGGCACCGGTCAGGGTGATGCGCTGTCCGACGGGCATCGCTGCCGGGCGGAAGTTGTAGTTGTTGGACCCTGCCATGTCTGCCATGGCGAAATTGTTGCTCTCGAAGGGCAGGGAGGACTCCATGTTGCGTGTCTGCTGGTTGAGACCGCCCACGAGCGAGTAGCGGAACTGTCCGCTCTCCATGTCGTTCATCGGCACGCCGTTGATGTATACGGCGTTGTACTTCTGGTCGAACGCGCGGTAGCGGAATCGCACGGGCGAGAACAGATAGCCTACCTCGCTGGCGTAGATGTTGCTTCCGGAATTGACGATGGTCACGTTCTGTGACATGTCCTCGTCTTCGCCCAACTGCGCCTCGGTGAACGTGAAGGCCGACTCGCTGAGCACTGCTGTGTTCTGACCGATGCTGTCGGTCTGGGCCATAGCCATAGGTGCGTAGCAGAGGGCCATCACTGCCATTTTTAGCTTTTTCTGCATGTTATTATATAAATGTAAATTGTTCTGAAATGCAAAGTAAAGAAAAATTTTTTGAAATTTTCGGTTTTCCCCTATGAAAATTCCATGTCGGGCGGTTTCATGGCTGCACAGCGTGTATCTTGCGGGATTTTCGGGGTGTTGCGCAGCGCGTCCGGCGTCTGTAGGCCATATGTTCTTGTGGGGATGGAACAAAGAAATGGAAATGTACAAATGCAAATTGAGGACAGCCAATGGACTGCCCTCAACCAACACAAAAACTAAACTAGACTTAACTAAGTTGATTGGAAACTTTCACAAGCTCCTAATCACGATTGCAAAATTAATGGATTATTTCGTAATGCAAATATATCAACTGCAAAAAAAAAAAAAAAACTTGCGCACAAATGTTAATCAGTTACATTCGACCGGCCTTATCGAACAGATATTCGTCAAGTAGTACCATAGCCGTCATGGCTTCTACGATGGGCACGGCGCGGGGTACAACGCAGGGGTCGTGCCGTCCGCGCGGGTCGACGGTGGCCGGCTGTCCGTAGATGTCGACCGTGTCTTGGGGCTGCGAGAGGGTGGGGACGGGCTTGAAGGCTACGCGGAAGTAAATGTCCTCGCCGTTGCTGATGCCGCCCTGTATGCCTCCGCTGTGGTTGGTGGCGGTGGCGGTGCGGCCTTCTGTGGCGGTGAACCGGTCGTTGTGCTGGCTGCCGCGCATGTGGGCGCTGTCGAATCCGTCGCCGTAGTCAAATCCCTTGGCGGCGTTGATGCTGAGCATGGCGGCGCCCAAGCGTGCATGGAGCTTGCCGAACTCGGGCTCGCCCCAGCCTGCGGGACATCCGCGTACCACGCAGGTGACGATGCCTCCCACGGTGTCGCCCTCGGCGCGTACCCTGCCGATGAGGCGCTCCATCTCTGCGGCTGTGGCGGCATCGGGGCAGCGCACGGCGTTGTCCTCGGTGCGGTTGAGATCGTATCGGGTGTAGTCGCGGGACAGGGCGATGTCGCCGACGGCCGATGTGTAGGCCCTGATGCTGATGCCCAGCGGGCGCAGGGCCAGTCGGGCCAGTGCTCCGGCCACGCAGCGGCTGGCGGTGATGCGGGCCGAGGCCCTTCCGCCTCCGCGGTGGTCGCGTATGCCGTACTTGCTGAGATAGGTATAGTCGGCGTGTGAGGGTCGCAGCAGTGTGCGCAGCTGCTCGTAGTCGGCAGACCGCTGGCCGGTGTTCTCTATGATGAATCCTATGGGGCACCCGGTCGACCTGCCCTCGAACACGCCGCTGAGCAGCCGCACGCGGTCGGCCTCGCTGCGGCTGGTCGTGAGCGCACTCTGTCCCGGCCGCCGGCGGTCGAGCTCATGCTGTATGTACTCCGTGTCGACGGCGATACCCGCCGGCATGCCGTCGACGACGCCTCCGATGGCTTCGCCGTGGCTTTCGCCGAAGGTGGTGAGGGTGAACAGGTGTCCGAACGTGTTGCGCATAGGATACTCGGGTCGGTGTTTTGTCGGTGGGCTCCGGCCTGGAACCGCTTCACTTAGTAATGTGAAAAGAATAAGTTGTGCAAGTTATTTTTGGACATTACTTAGCAGTTGCCGCAGCCTCCGCAGCCCTTTTCCTTGCCGCTATGGCAGCCTCCGCAGTTGCCTCCGCAGCATCCTTCGCCGCTGAGCTGGTTGGCGAGGCTCTGTATCTCCTCGTTGGTGGCTTCGCGGCTTTCCTTTACGGTGCCTTCGAAGTGCAGGTCTTTGCCGGCGAGGGGGTGGTTGAGGTCGATGGTGATCTTGTCGGCACCGATCTCGAGTACGCGGCCCATGAATACGTTGCCGTCCTCGTTCTTGAGCGGGATGATGGCGTCGACGCGCACGTTCTCGCTGTCGAAGTGTCCGTCGACGGAGAAGATCTCCTTGTCGAGCTGCAGTATGCGCTCGTCGTAGTGCTGGCCGAACGCCTTGTCGGCGGTCACGTCAAACGCGAAGCTGTCGCCGGTGTTGAGGTCTTTGACGGCCTCCTCGAAGGCGGGCATGGCTACGCCGAATCCGGTGATGAAGACAAACGGCTTGTCGTCTGCTGTGGCTTCCTCTATTTTTGTCTCGTCGTTGTTGGTCGTGTACATCTTGTAGGCGATGGACATGTACTTGTTGGTCGTTTCCATTGTGTATGTTTGTCGTTTGTTGTCGTTGTTTCTGCAAAGGTAGCAATTATCTCTCTACTTTCGCGGCGAATTGCGATTTTTACCGCCACATATCTATTACAACGGCTCGTGTGGGGCGATTTTCAGATAGAAATGACTATTTTTGTGCGGTATTTTTATAGGCGGGTTCTAAAAATTGCCTTTGATGGATTTTTGAATTTTAGCCGGGCAGATTTTTCTGTCTTTCTGAAGGAGCATAGCGGGCTATGCGACTGAAGAAGGACGAAAAAGATGTCGGATAAAAACAAAAAGACGCAAAGAGCACACCCGTCAAAAAAGATTTTGATAATGCGTGGCATTTTTAGAACACGCCTATGAGCACTCTCTATCCAATGACTAATATTTCCAACTATATGAAAAAGGCATGTCTGATACTATTCCTACTCTGTGTCTGCGTCTGCGTCCGGGCGCAGCGTCCGGTGCTGGGCAAACTCTCCCCGATGCTCCGCAGTATTGTCGCCTCGCAGCGGCGTGCGTACGGTGCGGAGGTAGGGGTGCGTACGGCCGTCCGGCCGAATGGCGCCTCCCTGTGCGCCTTTGTGCGGACCGCCGCTCCGGCCGACACGCTGCTGGCCGGCTATGGCGGCCGTGTGCTGGCGCAGGCGGGCGACATCTGCATTGCCGACATACCGCTGTCGCAGTTGGGGGCACTGTCAGCCGAGAGCAGTGTGCTCCGCATTGAGGCCGGACGCAGCGCGCAGACGTTGCTCGATACGATGGCCGTGCTCACCCGCGCCGACGCCGTCTATGCCGGGAAAAATCTCCCGCAGGCCTATACCGGGCGCGGTGTGGTCGTGGGTCTGGAGGATATTGGTTTCGACGTGACCCATCCCGTGCTGTGGTCGGAGGACGGCGAGTACCGTGTGCGCCGTTTCTGGGACCAGCTTTCCGCCGACACCCTCTCCGGCCACCGCCGCTATGTGGGTGCGGCCTATGCGTCGGCCGACTCCATCCTGGCCTGTGCACATTCGCGCGACGGCCTCACGCAGTACCACGGCACCCACACGTCGGGCATAGCCGCCGGCAACGGGCATGACGGCCAGTACCGCGGTGTGGCCTACGAGAGCGACATCTGTCTGGTGAGCAATGCCGTCAGCGGCGACGAGGTCTACATCGACAGTACCGACATCTACAAATACACGACGGCTACCGATGCGCTCGGTTTCAAGTATATCTTCGACTATGCCCAGTCGCGGGGCATGCCCTGTGTGGTGTCGTTCAGTGAGGGCAGCAGCGAGTCGGCGCGCGGCGACGACCAGCTCTACTATGAGATGATAGAGCGGCTTACCGGACCGGGGCGTATCTTTGTCGCTTCGGCAGGCAATACGGGCCACTGGTACAACTATGTGTGCAAGCCCAAGGGTGTCAAATATAAAGGATCGTTCTTCCGCAGTTCGGGACGGTCGTTGTCGCTGACGATGGCGTCGCACGACGATTTCACCTTCCGCCTCACGGGTTATGCCGACAGTCTGCAGACGGCCGTCGACATCTCTTCGGCCGAGGTGAAGGCGACGGCCGATTCGCTTTACGAGGATTCCGTCACACTGGCCGGCCGGCGCTATCTGCTCACGGTCGAGGCCTACCGATCATGCTTCGACGCATCGGAGACCGACTATGATGTCACCCTTTCGGGTGAGGCCGGTATCGGCACGTCGCCCCTGCTGTCGGTGGAGGCGGTCGGCGCCGATGCCGAAGTGGAGATTTACCGCAATGGCAGTACCGTCATGTACAACAATGCCACCCTGCGTCCCGACCTCTATACGGCCGATGCCACCCACTATGTCTACGCTCCCGGTGCGGCGCCGGCCACGGTCTGCGTGGGTGCCACATCGTACCGTACCTCCTATCGCAACGCTGCCGGAGAGACGGTCGCCAACAACTGGGGAAGCGGCGGGGCCGTGGCGCGGTACAGTTCGGTAGGCCCTGCCCGCGACGGCAGCGTGAAGCCCGATGTCTCCGCCCCCGGCACCAATGTCGTCTCGGCCATGAGCAGCTACTATATCGAGTCCAACGCCAGTGATATGCCCGGCACCTATATGGGCGGATTTGATGTCGGCGGGCGTACCTACGGATGGAGCTGCGAGACCGGCACGTCGATGTCTACCCCGGCCGTGGCCGGCATCATCGCCCTTTGGCTGCAGGCCAACCCGTCGCTGACGCCCGCCGACGTGAAGGCCGTCATCGCCCGTACCGCGCGGCCCTGTCCCGGTATCGCGTCTTATCCGGATCCCCGCTGCGGATACGGCAGTATCGATGCCTATGCCGGACTCCTTGATGTGCTCGGCCTGACCGCCGTCCGCGATATCAGTACGGTGCAGCCCGGCGGCATCCGGTTCGGTGTCGCCGAAGGCCGTATCACCCTGCACCTTGACGCCGTCACCGCCAGTCCCCTGCGGGTGCGCATCTATGCCACGTCGGGTGCCCTGCTCATGGAGCGCACGCTTCCGGCCGGAAAAAGCGGGTATGAAGTGGATTGTACCTCACTCTCCCACGGCGTGTATGCCGTGCAGGTCGACGGCGCAGCGCCGTCGGCTACCGGGTCTACCCTGTTGCGGTTGTGAGACAGTGTGTATATGTTGCAGGATTGGCGGGCGAAAAAGTCCGGATGGCTTTTCGCTTTTGAAAAATTTGTATAATTTTGCAAGTGAAAACACTTCCGGACCGTCATGCACAGTCCCGGTATTCAGCAGAACATCATCTTTATAAAAAATGAAGAAAATAAAATTCTTATTGATGACTTTGGTAGCCGCCATGCTCGTAGCCTGCGGCACCACGCGTACAGTGCCCATCACCGGCCGCAAGCAAAATCTGCTCGTCTCCGACGAACAGGTACTCTCGCTGAGCAATCAGGAGTACACCAACTACATGAAGACGGCCAAAGCATCGACCAACTCCACCAATACCGCCATGGTGAAGCGCGTAGGCCAGCGTCTGGCCACCGCCGTGGAGAACTACCTCAAGAACAACGGCGCTGCCGACGATGTGAAGAACTACAGCTGGGAGTTCAATCTCGTGCAGGACAATTCCGCCAACGCCTTTTGTATGCCCGGCGGAAAGATTGTCGTCTATGAGGGCCTTTTGCCCTATACGCAGAACGAGGCTTCGCTCGCCATCGTGCTTGGCCACGAGATAGCCCATGCCGTAGCCCGCCATTCGGCAGAACAGATGAGCAAGCAGATCAAGAACCAGTACGGCACGCAGATTCTCGGCACTGTGCTCAGTGCCGCCGGAGTAGGGTCTACCACCACGCAGATTGCACAGATCATCGCCCAGAAAGGCCTGCAGTTCCGCAGTCTGAAGTATTCGCGCGACAACGAGAGCGAGGCCGACCACATGGGTCTCATCTTCGCAGCCATGGCCGGTTACGACCCGCAGGTGGCCGTCAGCTTCTGGGAGCGCATGTCTCAGGGCAACAGCAGCAGCAATACCTCCGACCTTTTCAGCGACCACCCCTCCGATGCCAAGCGTATCGCCGCCATCAAGTCGGAAATGGCAGAGGCCCTGACCTACTACAAGCCCACCACGACGACTACCGCCACTACAACAAAGAAGACGACTACCACAAAGAAAACCACCACAACAAAGAAGACAACAACGGCGACAAAGAAGACCACTACCAAGAAGAAGTAGTGCTGCGCCTATACGCTCTTCGCCAAATTTCTACAAAGGCCTTGTACGGACAGTACAAGGCCTTTGTAGTGTCGCTACAAGGCCTTTGTACTGTCACTACAAGGCCTTTGTAGTGTCCGTACAAGGCCCTTGTACGAAAATCAACGGAGAAAATGCAAAAAGCACTGATTGCCACAATGCGTAATGTGGGCAATCAGTGCTTTTTGCGTATGTATCCTGTACCGTATGTCCGCCCGTATGTCCTTCCGGAACTGGTTGCGGCCGACGGTTATTCGTCCTGTGTGCTGGCGAAATATTTCCATAGCGGCGCGGCCATGAGACTTTGCCAGATTTCTCCGCGCCGGAGCATGCCCAGCACTTCGCTGCGGGTGAAGATCCTCACTTCCACGTCCTCGCCCTTGTCGAGATGCTGGCTGCCTTTCCGCTCTACGCCGGTGGCCAGGAAGCAGTGGGTGAGGTTGGCATTGGTGCTGGCGTTGGCGGAGAGTACCATCCATTCCTGCCATTTCCCGCCGCCGAATCCGGTCTCCTCCAGCAGTTCGCGTCGGGCGGCCGCCATCGGCTCTTCGCCTTCTTCCACGACACCGGCACACAGTTCGTTGACCGTCTTGCCCAGGGCGTAGCGGTATTGGCGCACGAAGACAAACTGCCCGTCTGTCGTGATGGCGATGGTGTTCACCCAGTCGGGATATTCCAGTACATAATATTCGTCGATGATGTCACCCGTAGGCAGTTCTACCTTGTCTATGCGGGCCGTCATCCAGGGACGCTTCATCAGGTATTTCTGGGAGAGCGTCTTCCATTTCATGTCTTTGTCTTCCATAGATTTGTCGTTGCGGCGTCGTTGCGGCGTGTGTGCTATTCGCCGACCACCAGCCGCCCGTCTGCGAGGGTGACGGTGTGGGCAAACGAGGTCTTTGTGCCGTCGTATACGGCCGACACGTCGATGCCGCGGCGTGTGAACTCGTCGACGAGTGCCGCGTTGTGGGCAATGCGTGCCGAGTGGAAGCCGCGTTGTCCTACCTGGCCGTTGAAGGTTTCTACAAGTGAGGGGAGTGAGGCTGCTGCAAACCGTGCAGCAAACGTGTTGTAAAGTGATTTACACATAGTGACTTATTTTTGAAGTTAGACGTTCTCTTCCACATCGTATCTTTACCACCGTGGTTGTCCTGACTCGGTTGGTGCAGGCTATGCTGCTCTTGATGTTTCGTCGGCGAAGGTACAACAAATTTTTGGAATGTGTCACAATGCCGCCCCATTTTTTAGGCGTGTTCTAAAAATTCCACGCATTATCAAATTCTATTTTGACGGGTATGCTCTTTGTGTCTTTTTGTTTTTATCCGGCATCTTTTTCGTC
>CAVHOL010000028.1:0-30210 GCA_963637655.1 bacterium
AATCTGCTCGGCTAAAATTCAAAAATCCATCAAAGGTAATTTTTAGAACCCGCCATATGTGATGTGGTCTTCTGGACGGCGGTAGAAAAGGCCGCCTACATGCCGGCGGACAGGCGCTGGCGTCCGGCCTGCACCTGGCGCATGACGCGGAGCCAGTTGCCGCCCCATATCTTGGCAATGTCGTCTTCGGAGTATTTACCGAGGAGGCGCTTGGTGAAGTTGATGAGTTCCGAACTGTCGGCTATGCCGCACACGCCGCCGTCGCCGTCGAAGTCGGTGCCCAGGCCCACATGGTCGATGCCCATGATGCGGATGGCGTGCTCGAGATGGTCGACGGCGTCGACGATGGAGGCTTCGCCCTCGGTGCGGAGAAATCCGAGATAGAGCGTGGTCTGCACCACGCCTCCGGCGCGTGCGATGGCGCGCAGCTGGTCGTCGGTGAGGTTGCGGGGCACGTCGCAGAGCGCGCGTGAGTTGGAGTGGGAGCAGACGACGGGCTGCGTGCTGATGTCGAGCGCATCGTAGAAGGACTTTTCCCCGGCGTGGCTGAGGTCGACCATCAGGCCGAGGCGGTTCATCTCGCGGATGACGGTCTCGCCGTAGGCGCTCACGCCGCCGTGGGTGGAGAGCGAGCGGCGGGCACTGTCGCAGATGTCATTGTCGCCGTTGTGGCAGAGCGTGACGTAGGCCACGCCGCGGCGGGCGAAGTGGGCCACGTTGGCCAGGTCGTCTTCGAGGGCGAGCCCGTTCTCGATGCCCACCATGACGGATTTCAGTCCGTCGCGCTTGTTGCGGTAGAGGTCGTCGGGCGTGCGGGCCAGTGCGATGCGTTCGGGATGGGCGGCGGCGAGGTCTTCTATCTTGTCGATGATCAGGTCGGCGTAGGCGCGCGGGCCGTCGACGGGATAGGGTGCGACGTCGGCGAAGTCCTGCCCGGGCTGCGGCTGGGGCAGATAGGCCGCCATGGTGACGGCGTCCTGCATGCCGTCGGTCATCTTGTGCAGGTCGACGAGTATGCGGGCGTCGCGGCGGGAGAAGTCGATGCCTTCGGGGAAGAACATCGGGGTGTCGCAGTGGGAGTCTAGCGTGAGCACGCGGCGGTGTATGCGGCGTGCCGCAGCCATGGTACGGGCCTCGGCGACGAGCCAGCGGAAGAGCGGCAGCCCGTCCTCGCCGAGCCATTCGGGATGCCACTGCACACCGATGATGGGCTTGTACTCGGTCGACTCCATGGCCTCTGTCACTCCGTCGGCGGCGGTGGCCGAGACGGCAAACCGGCTGCCGGGATTGTCTACGGCCTGGTGGTGGAAGGAGTTGACGGCCATGCGGCCGGTGCGGTAGATGGTATGGAGCAGCGAGTCCTCGCGGATGTCGACGGTGTGGGTGGGCTCGGTGCGGTCGGCGTCCTGCGAATGCTTGACGGGATGTTCGCGCCCGCCGATGTCCTGCGCCACATGTCCGCCGAGGGCCATGGCGAGGGTCTGCATGCCACGGCAGATGCCGAGCATGGGCAGCTGGCGGTTGTAGGCCAGCCGGGTGACGAGGAGCTCAGGCAGGTCGCGCTCGGCGTTGACGGCATGGAGCTGCGGCGAGGGCTGCTCGCCGGCCCACAGGGGGTTGTAGTCGCCGCCGCCGGTGAGGAGCAGTCCGTCGACGGTGTCGAGCGTGGTGCCGATGACGTCGGTGTCGGCTACGGGGGGTATGATGAGGGGCGTGCCTCCGGCGGCCACAATCTGGCGGTAGTAGCGGTCGCGCACGGCCGCGTCGCCGCCGCTGTAGTTGGCGGTGATGCCGATGACGGGGCGGGGCGTGTACTCGGTGTCGGCAGAGTAGACGGTATCCAGACGGGCGTTGAGGTCGAATTTCTCCATGGCTTTTTTTCTTTTGGATGGCTTGAGGTGGGGGAAAGAGAAAAAACGCAATGCGGCCCGTTCCCCGTCAGGGGCGGGCCGCATCGTATGGGGTGAGGTCAGTATTCTTACTCCTCGATGGGTACGGGGATGACGCGCTTGATGCTCTGCTCGAGGGAGATGAGGGTCTCGGTGGAGACAACGCCCTGTATGCTCTGCATCTTGTTGTTGAGCAGGTCCATGAGCTGCTCGTTGTCACGGGCATAGAGCTTGACGAGCATGGTGTAGGGGCCGGTGGTGAAGTGGCACTCCACGATCTCGGGTATTTCGAGAAGCTCCTTGACGACTTCCTTGTACATGCTGCCGCGCTCGAGGTTGAGTCCGACGTAGGTACAGGTGGTGTAGCCGATGCTCTTCGGGTTGACTCCGAAGCTGCTGCCGGTGATGACGCCGCCCTCGATGAGGTGCTGCACGCGCTGGTGGATGGCCGCACGCGACACGCCGCAGGCTGCCGCTACGTCCTTGAAGGGTATTCTTGCGTTCTTGGAAAGAATGCCGAGAATCTTTCTGTCGAGATTGTCGATTTTGTCCATGTGTGTATTTTTTTCTAATAGGTTCGTTCTAGTGAAGCAAAATTAGCCAATTAAAACGACACTACCAACATATTGTACCGCTATTTTCGCTTTTTTGTGCAAATAGTAATGATACTTAACACTTGTACCGCTTTTTTGCGGTCTGCGGCCGACGATATGTTTTTCCGGAACGGGGTGGAAGGGCGGACGGTCCTTGTATGGACAATTCCCGGCAAGAAACAACGGTTCCATAAAGCGGGCAGGGCGATGCCGGACAAACGCAGGCAGGCGGAAGCACAGAAAAAGCGTGTTTTTCGGCGTCGGGGTGCGTTTATTCCGGCGAATTTGAGTAATTTTGCACACATCTTTATACACACACGCACTTGCACACGCAAGAAGAGCGTGCACAAAGCATACACACACGCAAGACACAGCCATGCACAAAGCAGGATTTGTAAATATCGTGGGCAACCCCAATGTGGGCAAGTCTACGCTGATGAACCAACTTGTGGGCGAGCGCATCTCCATCGCCACGTTCAAGGCACAGACCACGCGCCACCGCATCATGGGCATCGTCAACACACCGGAGGCGCAGATCGTCTTCTCCGACACGCCGGGCGTGCTCAAGCCCAACTACAAGCTGCAGGAGTCGATGCTCGCCTTCTCCGAGTCGGCCCTGCAGGACGCCGACGTACTGCTCTACGTCACCGACGTGGTGGAAAATCCGGAGAAGAACATGGACTTCCTCGAGAAGGTGCGCAAGATGACCATCCCCGTGCTGCTGCTCATCAACAAGATCGACCAGAGCGACCAGCGCACCCTGGGCGACATCGTGGAGAAGTGGCACACACTGCTGCCCGATGCCGAGATACTCCCCATATCGGCCAAGAACAAGTTCGGCACCGACCTGCTCATGCGGCGCATCGCCGAGCTGCTGCCCGACTCGCCCCCCTACTTCGACAAAGACCAGCTCACCGACAAGCCCGCCCGCTTCTTCGTCTCGGAAATCATCCGCGAGAAGATACTCCTGTACTACGACAAGGAGATACCCTACTCGGTGGAAGTGCGCGTCGAGCGGTTCAAGGAAGGCGAGAAGACCATACATATCAACGCCGTCATCTACGTGGAGCGCGACTCGCAGAAGGGCATCATCATCGGACACCAGGGCGTCGCCCTGAAGAAGGTGAACACCGAAGCCCGCAAGGCCCTCGAGAAGTTCTTCGGCAAGAGCATCTTCCTCGAGACCTTCGTCAAGGTAGACAAGGACTGGCGCTCGTCGAAACGCGAGCTCGACAGTTTCGGCTACAACCCCGAATAGCCCGTACCCCTTCATCCCTCCCTCGACCCGACCGGGACAGCCCCGCCTGCAGCGCCGCCCTGCCCTACCCCAGCATCCTGACTTCTCCGACAGGCAGCCGCCGCGACACCCAGGCACAGGCACACCCGACCATACCATAACCCCCGGGCGGACAGCCACATGCGACCGCCCTACAAACACATACAGAATTTTGGCAAACTTAGTAGCAATAGTGGGACGCCCCAACGTGGGCAAATCCACACTCTTCAACAGACTGACACAGTCGCGCAAGGCGATCGTCAGCGACACCGCGGGCACCACACGCGACCGCCAGTACGGCAAGTGCGAATGGTGCGGACGCGAGTTCTCCGTCGTCGACACCGGCGGATGGGTGGTCAACTCCGACGACGTCTTCGAGGACGCCATACGCCGCCAGGTGCTCGTAGCCACCGAGGAGGCCGACCTCGTGCTCTTCCTCGTCGACATCAAGACCGGCGTGACCGACCTCGACATGGACGTGGCCAACATCCTGCGCCGCTCCTCCCTGCCCGTCATCCTCGTGGCCAACAAGACCGACAACAACGACCAGCAGTTCTACGCCGCCGACTTCTACCGCCTCGGCATCGGCGACCCCCAGTGCATCAGCGCAGCCACCGGCAGCGGCACGGGCGACCTGCTCGACCTCGTCATGTCAAAACTCAAGACCGACGAGACCGACGAGCTCGAGGAAGGCATACCCCGCTTCGCCGTCGTGGGACGCCCCAACGCCGGCAAGAGCAGCCTCATCAACGCCTTCATCGGCGAAGAGCGCAACATCGTCACCGAGATCGCCGGCACCACACGCGACAGCATCTACACACGGTACGACAAGTTCGGCTTCGACTTCTACCTCGTCGACACCGCCGGCATACGCCGCAAGAACAAGGTGACCGAAGACCTCGAGTTCTACTCCGTCATGCGCTCCATACGCGCCATCGAAAACTCCGACGTCTGCATCCTCATGATCGACGCCACACGCGGCATCGAGGCACAGGACATGAACATCTTCCAGCTCATACAGAAGAACAACAAGTCGCTCGTCGTCGTGGTCAACAAGTGGGACCTCGTGCCCGACAAGAGCCAGAAGGTCATCGACACCTTCGAGAACGCCATACGCCAGCGCATGGCACCCTTCATCGACTTCCCCATCATCTTCTCCTCCGCCCTCACCAAGCAGCGCATCTACCGCGTGCTCGAGACAGCCAAGGAAGTGTACCTCAACCGCAAGTCGAAGGTCGGCACCACCAAGCTCAACGAGACCATGCTGCCCCTCATCGAAGCCTACCCGCCGCCATCGGTCAAGGGCAAGTACATCAAGATCAAGTACTGCTCGCAGCTGCCCAACACGCAGATACCCTCCTTCGTGTTCTACGCCAACCTGCCGCAGTACATCAAGGAACCGTACCGCCGCTTCCTCGAAAACAAGATACGCGAGAACTGGCCCATGCACGGATGCCCCATCAACGTGTTCATCCGACAGAAATAACCCGCACCGTGAACCGCATCCTGCGACATACCCTGCCCGCCCTCGCGCTGGCCCTCGGCGCCTGCTCATCCGGCGGCCCCACACCCGCCGACCTGGCCGGACTGGCCGCCCGCACCTACTACGCCTCGCTCGCCGAGGGCAAGTGCGAAGCATGGGTCGACGGCTTCTGGCAGCCCGACAGCATACCCGCCTCCTACCGGCAGCAGCTCGTCGACAACGCCCGCATGTACCTCGCGCAGCAAGAGGAGGAGCACGGCGGCATCGACTCCGTCGGTCTCGTGCGCGCCGAAGCCGACACCGCCCGCCACACCGGCCACGCCTGGCTCACCCTCTGCTACCGCAACAAGGAACGCGAGGAGATCGTCGTGCCGATGGTACTCGTACACGGACTGTGGATGATGCGGTAGGAATACGCGCACACATTATTTATATAATGCGCACACATTATATAAATTAATGACGCAGACAACACAATGCCATGACACATGGCGGTGTGCAGGATGTAGCCCCGTAGGGTAGGGTGTTCAAAATCCGCATTTTTTAGTAGGTGCGGTGTCCCACCGCACAGTGAGGAGGACAAGTCCCGTAGGGACGACATAATATAGGATAGGGCCTCGGCCCTATCTCAACCCGTTGACACAAACATTGCCCCTGTAGGGGGCGCACAATTCAACCCATTCGGAAATCGAACTGTGCGCCCCCTACAGGGGCAAGTTGTGTGCGGTTGTGGGAAACATAGGGACGAGCCCCTACGCTATGCTATGCCGCCCCCTCAATAGGAGAACGAGCTTCCGCCGAGAAACTCGCGCAACAGCGAGGTGGGCGGGAGCGTGTCGTAGGGCAGCGCCACAAAGTAGGCCAGGAACTTGCGCAGACGGTAGGCCTCGGCATAGGCCGGGCTCGACTCGGGCACGCACGCCAGGAGCGGCTCGGCCTGCGTCTTGATGACCGACAGCTCGTAGATCATGGCCGAATTGAACATCACGTCGGCATTCTCCTGGTAGGGGAATATCCACTTGTTCTCGCCCGCCCTCACGCTCGGCCAGCGCAGTATGGTCTGCTCGGCCGACACGCCGCGGTACTTGTAGTCGCGTATGATGCGGCGCAGCAGACGGTTGTCGGTCGTGGGGATATAGTTGTGCGTGTCGAGCAGGATGGTGGTCAGCGCCGAGGCATAGACACGAAACTTGAGCTGCTCGGGTATCTGCGCCGTCAGCTCGGGATTGAGCGCATGTATGCCCTCGATGACCAGTACCTCGCCCTCGCCCAGACGCAGCCGGCGCCCGCTGCTCACACTCCGCCCCGAAGGAAAGTCGTAGCGCGGCAGCTCCACCTCCTCGCCGCGGAAGAGGGCGGCAAGGTGCGCATTGAGCAGCGGCAGGTTGAGGGCGTGTATGCTCTCGTAGTCGTAGTCGCCCTTGTCGTCGAGCGGCGTCTTCTCGCGGTCGACAAAATAGTCGTCGAGCGAGACGGGCACCGGACGTATGCCGCACGTGAGCAGCTGTATCGACAGACGCTTGCACGTCGTGGTCTTGCCCGACGACGACGGACCGGCGATGAGCACCATGCGCACACCCTGCCGCGAGGCAATCTGCTCGGCGATGTGCGAGATCTTCTTCTCCTGCAGGGCCTCCGACACGTTGATGATGTCATTGGCATGGCCCTCCTGCACGGCCGTATTGAACACGCCCACCGTACCCATGCCGAGTATCTCCTGCCAGCGGTGGTGCTCCTTGAAGATGTCGAACATCTTGTCCTGCCGCGTCAGCTCGCCCAGGCGCGACGGGTCAGACGGGGCGGGTATGCGCAGGAGCAGTCCGTCGTAGTACTTCTCCAGGCCGAAGAGGTAGAGCTGCGAGGTGTTGGTCAGCAGCGTGCCGTAGAAGTAGTCGGTGTAGCCCCCGAGGTCGTAGTACGTCGTGTAGATGCGGCCGGCGGTGCGCAGGAGCGACACCTTGGAGTGCGTACCGAGCCGCTCGAAGAGGCGTATCACGTCCTCGGTGGGCGCCTCGTGGCGCGTGATGGGCATGGCGGCGGCGATGAGCTCCTCCATGCGGGCACGCAGGGCGTCGCAGTCGGCGGCGGTGACGGCACGGCCTATGCGCAGGTCGCAGTAGTACCCGCCCGAGACGGGGATGTCGATCACCACCGACCCGTCGGGATACAGGTCGTGCACGGCCTTGCAGAGCACGAGGAAGAGCGTGCGCGTATAGGCACGCGACCCCGACGAGGTGCGCATGTCCTGAAACTCCACGTCCTTGTTGTGGTACACGCGGTAGTGCATGCCCTCCACCTTGCCGTTGACCTTGGCGCTCACGGGGCCGTACTCCATCTCCAGGCCCGAAAGACGAAAAATGTCAGAAAGCGTGCTCCCGATTTCTACGCTTAAAGTTTTTTTATTATTTTTGCAACGTATTTGTATTACTTGTTTCATTTCTCATTAGGGTTACAGGGTTATACAAAGAAGTGACGCTAAGTTACTGCGTTTTCGGACGCAACCGACCACACCGCATCACAAATTAAAGAAATATATGTCGATTTGGATTTTTTTTAAGATTGCAGGATCGCTTGCCCTCCTCATCTATGGCATGAAGGTCATGAGCGAAGCCCTGCAGAAGATGGCAGGCTCGCAGTTGCGCCATATCCTCGGCGCCATGACCACCAACCGCTTCACCGGACTGCTCACCGGTATGTTCGTCACAGCCTCCGTACAGTCGTCCACGGCGACAACGGTGATGACCGTCTCGTTCGTCAACGCCGGACTGCTCACCCTGGCACAGGCCATCTCGGTGATCATGGGTGCCAACATCGGCACCACGTTCACGGCCTGGATCATGTCGCTCGGCTTCTCGTTCAACCTGCTCGACGCCGTCTTCCCCGCCTTCATCATCGCCATCTTCCTCATCTACACGCGGCGGCACCGGTACATCGGCGACTTCCTCTTCGGCGTAGCGTTCATGTTCTTCTCCATCGCCCTGCTCTCGCAGACCGGCAAGGAGATGGACCTCTCCCACAATCAGGCTGTCATCGACTTCTTCGGCTCGTTCGACAAAGACAGCTACCTCACCATCTTCTCGTTCCTCATTATCGGAACGATCCTCACCTGCATACTCCAGTCCTCGGCCGCACTCATGGCCATCACCATGGTACTCTGCTCCAGCGGCGTGCTCCCCATCTACATGGGCATCGCACTGGTCATGGGAGAGAACATCGGCACCACCCTCACGGCCAACCTCGCCGCACTCGCAGCCAACACCCAGGCCCGCCGCGCCGCCTTCTCCCACCTCGTGTTCAACGTCGCCGGAGTCATCTGGGTGCTCGCCCTCTTCTACCCCTTCATCGACCTCGTGTGCTCCTTCGTAGGCTACGACCCGCACCAGAGCGGCATCAACCCCCACAAGCTCTCCGTCGTGCTGGCCGCCTTCCACACCTCGTTCAACGTGTGCAACTCCGCCCTCCTCATATGGTTCATCCCCCAGATCGAGAAGTTCGTCTGCCGCATCATCACCCCGCGCAAGAAAGACGAGGAGGAAGACTTCCGCCTGCGCTTCATCTCCGCCGGCATCATGAAGACCCCCGAGCTCTCCGTGCTCGAGGCACAGAAGGAGATACAGGCCTTCGCCGACCGCATACAGCGCATGTTCGGCATGGTGCGCGAACTGCTCGGCACGACCGACGACACCGCCTTCACCAAGCTCTTCACCCGCATCGAGAAGTACGAGAGCATCTCCGACAACATGGAGATAGAGATCGCCAACTACCTCGACAACGTCTCCGACGCCCACCTCTCCGACGAGACCAAAGCCAAGATACGCGCCATGCTCCGCGAGATCAGCGAGCTCGAGAGCATCGGCGACTCCTGCTACAACCTCGCACGCACCATCCAGCGCAAGAAGAACGGCAAGGAAGACTTCACCGAGAAGCAGTACGAGCACCTGCACCAGATGTTCGAGCTCACCGACGACTCGCTCACCCAGATGAACGTCATGCTCACCGGACGCAAGGACAACCTCGACGTCAACCGCTCGTTCAACGTCGAGAACGAGATCAACAACTACCGCAACCAGCTGCGCTCGCAGAACATCAACGACGTCAACGACCACAAGTACTCCTACACCATCGGCACCATGTACATGGACATCGTGGCCGAATGCGAGAAGCTCGGCGACTACGTCGTCAACGTCGTCGAGGCACGCATGGGCACACGCCAGCGCGAGGCATAGGCCGCAGGCTATAGTAGGTGCGGTGTCCCACCGCACAGCAATCGGTTCCACCGCACCTGCTGTACATATATCCGGCCAATCCGGCAGTACGTCAAGAAATTATTTCCGCATAAGTTTCTCCGTCTCGCCGAAAATCATTACCTTTGCAGCCAAAACGGATGGTTCCGTAGCTCAGTTGGATTAGAGCAACAGCCTTCTAAGCTGTGGGTCCAGGGTTCGAATCCCTGCGGAATCACAGGAGAAGAGGACTTTACTTCGGGTAAAGTCCTCTTTTTGTATATAGGCAGTTGGTATATATACGGTTGGAGGTCAACAGGCATTTTGCATTCCAGCCCCGTAGGGACTTGTCCTCCTCACTGTGCGGTGGGACACCGCACCTACTAAAAAATGCGGATTTTGAGCACCCTACGGGGCTTGGTGTTACACATGGTGTTACACGTCGCACAAAAGGGTGTTACACGCTCCGCCCGGACGGTATCGGAAATTGCGGGGAGGGTCCCCCCAAAAAAATCTCAGGTTCCGGATTTTGCGTTACAAATTGCGTTACACGCTCCGGAGTGCGTTACACGCCCTGTGTGCCGGACATTGCTTTGCCTTCCGGCCGGCATTTGTCTGCTTGTGGGGCAGTCTTATAAATTGTGCCGCCCCATACGCGAAGCACTTCCGCCCTCACACCTGTCCGGCCTCCACCATGAGCACGATGCGCTCGGTATACTTGTCTACGCCCTCAGGGTCGTACTTCTTGGAGAGGCTGGCCCCGAAGAGCGAGGCGAAGGCCTGGTAGAAGCCTGCGCGTATCGGGCCGAGGAAGGCCTGGATGAGCTGGTAGGTGGTGGAGTTGCACTCGCGGTAGACGAGCTTGATGAGGAGCTTGCCCTGCTGGTAGGTGAGCTTCTTCATGCGCGGGGTGTACTGCTTGCGTATGTCGCGCTCCACGAGCTTGAGGTGGGCGTCGCGAGCCTTCTTGTCGGGCAGGGTCTGCAGGTACTCGTAGGTCTCGATGATGATGCCGTTGACCTCCTTGGCGATGGGCAGCACCTTCTTGACGTTGGCCACGAGACGGTTGTAGGCCACGCGCTGGGCCGTGGTCTTGAAGACAGGCTGGGGGAAGACGTACACGTCGTTGAGCTCCATGTACTGTATGCTGTCGCCCCCGGAGAGCACCTTGCCCACCTTCACCATCGGCACGAAGGTGGGCGTGTCCATGTCGGGCTCGCGGTCTTCGGGGCGGGGGGCATCCGTTCCGCCGGTCTGCGCAAAGGCCGTAGCGGCGGCAAGGAGAAGGAGAAGCGTGACGGCGTATCTGTTCATATCGGGAGACATGTGTCGGTTTGTATCGGATGACAAAAGTACACAAAATAAAACAGTTAGCACGGCAGCGGGCGTTAAATTTAGTCAAGCCCCACAGTCCATATTTTATGCATAAACACCCATTTTGGGCCAAAATACTGCACAAACGCCGTATGAATGTGCAGCGCAAGGCGTATTTTTCGCAAAAACGCTTGTCAATATGGATAAAAAGTGTTTCCTTTGTAGCCGCTTTCCAACAATGGAAGAATATTATCAACCAAAAAAATAACAATTATGTCAGAAATCGAAGCAAAAGTAAAAGCTATCATCGTAGACAAACTCGGTGTTGACGAGGCAGACGTAAAGCCCGAAGCAAGTTTCACCAACGACCTGGGTGCAGACTCTCTTGACACTGTAGAGCTGATCATGGAATTCGAGAAAGAGTTCGGAATCTCCATCCCCGACGACAAGGCCGAGAAGATCGGTACTGTAGGCGACGCCATCGCATACATCGAGGAGAACAAATAAATCTTATCCCTCGCCGCCACAGAAGGCGAGAGATTTCTTCCGGCTTATGGTTCATCGCTGACACGTTCTCCCCTATGCGGAGAACACCTTGACGCCCTTTGCATTCTTCTTGTTTTTCGCCGTGACACGGCAGAAAAGCGCGCGCCAAGGCAGTTTGTCCGGAAAGGGCAAGCAAAGTCCAGCCCTGAACCATAAGTCGCACAGACACGAACCACAAACCGATTACAGATGGAATTAAAAAGAGTTGTTGTGACCGGACTCGGCGCCGTCACCCCGGTGGGCAATACCGCCGAGGAGACCTGGGAGAACCTTCTCGCAGGCAAGAGCGGAGCCGCTCCCATCACCCATTTCGACTGCTCCAAATTCAAGACGCAATTCGCCTGTGAGGTCAAGGACCTCAACGTGACCGACTACATCGACCGCAAGGAAGTGCGCAAGATGGACCGTTACGCACAGCTGGCCATGGTATCGGCCATGCAGGCCGTAGGCGACAGCGCCATGGACTTGGAGACAATAGACAAGAACCGCGTTGGTGTGGTCTTCGGTGTCGGCATCGGCGGTATCCGTACCTTCGAGGACGAGGTAGGCTACTATGCCACCCACCCCGAGAACGGACCGAAGTTCAACCCCTTCTTCATCCCCAAGATGATCGCCGACATCGCAGCCGGACAGATCTCCATACACTACGGGTTCCACGGACCCAACTACGCCACCACATCGGCATGCGCCTCGTCGAGCAACGCTCTGGCCGACGCATTCAACCTCATACGCCTGGGCAAGGCCGACGTCATCGTCAGCGGAGGAGCCGAGGCAGCCATCTGCGCCTGCGGCGTGGGCGGCTTCAACGCCATGCACGCCCTCTCCACGCGCAACGACGACCCCGAGCACGCATCGCGCCCCTTCAGCGCCAGCCGCGACGGATTTGTCATGGGTGAAGGCGCCGGATGCCTCATACTCGAAGAGTTCGAGCACGCCAAGGCACGCGGAGCCAAGATCTACGCCGAGATGTGCGGTGCCGGCATGAGCGCCGACGCACACCACATCACCGCCTCCCACCCCGAAGGACTGGGCGCCAAGCTCGTCATGAAGGAAGCCCTGGCCGACGGCGGACTCCAGCCCGAAGACATCGACTACATCAACGTACACGGCACGTCGACCCCCGTGGGCGACCTCTCCGAGGTGAAGGCCATCAAGGAGTTCTTCGGCGACGCCGCCTACAAGCTCAACATCAGCTCCACCAAGTCGATGACCGGACACCTGCTCGGCGCCGCCGGAGCAGTGGAAGCCATGGCCACCGTGCTGGCCGTGAAGAACGACGTAGTGCCGCCGACCATCAACCATGCCGACGACGACCTCGACCCCGAGATCGACTACAACCTCAACTTCACGTTCAACAAGGCACAGAAGCGTACCGTACGCGCCGCGCTGAGCAACACCTTCGGTTTCGGAGGCCACAACGCCTGCGTAGTATTCAAGAAATATGCTGAATAACATCATCGACAGAATAAGGCTCCCTTTCCGCAAGGACAAGGAGCTTTATTCGTCTTTATACCGCATCATCGGGTTCTACCCCCACGACATCAGCCTCTACAAGCTCGCCCTGATGCACAAGAGCATGTACCGCCGCAACGAGAAGGGACGCCCGCTCAACAACGAGCGCCTCGAGTTTCTCGGCGACGCCATACTCGACGCCACGGCAGGCGACATCGTCTACCGCCACTTCCCCGGCAAGCGCGAAGGCTTCCTGACCAACACCCGCTCCAAGCTCGTGCAGCGCGAGACACTCAACCGCCTTGCACAGGACATGGGCCTCAACCAGCTCATTCTCTCCAGCGGACGCTCGCAGAGCCACAACTCCTACATGGGCGGCAACGCCTTCGAGGCCCTCGTCGGCGCCATCTACCTCGACCAGGGCTACGACGCCTGCATGCGCTTCATGCAGCAGCGCATACTCAAGGAGATGATCAACATCGACAAGGTGGCCTACAAGGAAGTCAACTTCAAGAGCAAGCTCATCGAGTGGAGCCAGAAAAACCGCGTGCGCCTCGACTTCCGCCTCGACTCCCAGGAAAAGGACAAGACCGGAAGCCCCGTCTTCAAGTACACCGTGCGCATCGAAGGCATCGAAGGCAGCACCGGCACCGGATACAGCAAGAAGGAAAGCCAGCAGATGGCCTCCAAGCTCACCCTGGCGCGGCTGCGCCGCGAACCGCAGTTCATCGATGCCGTGTTCGCCGCCAAGACCGACCGCACCAAGATGGAGGAAGAACCCGTAGAAAACGTGCCCGACCCCGAGGCAGAGGCCAGCACGTCGTTCATCATCAGCCACCCCGCCACCGGCAGCGGCACACCCGCCACCGGCAGCAACAAGGCAAAGGGCAAGGGCAAGCGGCGCTCGCCCATGTACCGCCAGACCAGCGGAAACGACACCAAGGACAGTGCCGGCAAGACCGACGACGAATTCGACCTGAGCGACATCTCCGCCGCCGCCAAGACACGCGAGGAGATCATCGCCGAGGCAGAAGAAGCCGCCTTCCGCGACTGACCCACACCGCCACACCCACGGCGGCGCGACACCACCCTGCAGCGGGCCATGCCGCCGGCAACACGCCGGAGCATGGCCCGCTGCACGTCTGTATATGCGCACGCCGTATACGCACGCCTCGATTACACGCCCGCAGCACACAATATACCGCCCCGCAACACGTTATGCAAGAAAAAGACCCGCACATGAAAAGACATATCCGCACCCTCCTGCTGGCCACCGCCACCGTCCTCGCCGCCACAGTCTCCGTCGCCGGCGACGGCCGCTACACGCGCGGCATAGGCCGCTACCCCGGCGAGCCGTCGGCCTACACCGGCCCCGCCCTCGTCAGCGACAGCACCTGGCGCAACGTAGCCCTCCACCGCGCCGCATACGCCTCCTCGTCAGTAGACTACAACCTCACCGCCCAGCTTGCCACCGACGGCATCGTCACCGCCGCCGAGCCGGCACGCCTCACCGTCACCACCCCCGAAGGGCCGCTCTCCCTGCGCGACAAGGAGAAGACCATCGACGGCCACGAGCACACCAGCAACTACGTCCGCGGAGAGCACACCTACATACAGTACGACTGGGCCGGCATGGACGTCAGCCTCGACACCCTGCCCCTGCACTGCGAGATAGCCTACCATACCGGCCGGGCCACCGCCGGATACACCGTCACCGTGCTCGTCTCGCACGACGGACGCCACTGGCAGCAGGCCGGACAGCTCACGGGCAACGGCCTGCCCGGACAGGCCACCCGGCAGATGGTCAGCTCCGACCCCAACAAGCGCGAAGACGCCGTGCGCCTGCCCCTGCGCCGCCTCGACACCCTCATCCCCATCACCCGCAGAGGCAGGTACAGCCACGTGCGCCTGCAGTTCGACATGCCCGGCTGCGCCTACTGGCGCATCTACGCCACAGGCGAGCAATGGATGCCCGCCGAACACTTCGCCAGCGCTTTTGCTGTAGCCGCCACAGACACTGGAAGCGGCACTGCCTCCGGCACTGTCACAGAAAAACCCTGGATATACGTCGACCTCGGCACGGCGTGCGACATCGACCGCGTCACCCTGCACTGGATACACAAGGCACGCGCCGGAGAGATACAGTTCTCCGACGACGGCAGCACATGGACCGCTGCCGCCGCCCTGCCCGGCGGCAAGGGCCTCATCGACAACATCGCCTGCAAAGGCCGCGCCCGCTACGTGCGACTCACCATGGACTTGCCCGACAAGAGCCGCCTCTTCGTACTCTCCGAGATGCAGGTGTGGGGCCGCGGAGGACTCACCGCCGCCGTCCGCGACGACAGCACCGCCATCACCGGCTGGCAGGTGTGCCGCGAGGGCGACACGCAGTGGCTGCCGGCCACCGTGCCCGGCACGGTGCTCACGAGCTACATCAACGCCGGAGCAGTGCCCGACAACATCTACGCCAATAACATGCGCCAGATCTCCGAAAGCTTCTTCTGCTCCGACTTCCGCTACAAGGCCCGCGTGCGCGGCACCGCACTCCCCGCCGGACGCCGCGCCTACCTCGACTTCGACGGCATCAACTGGAAGGCCGAGGTATGGTTTGACGGCACACGCCTCGGACAGATCGACGGCGCCTTCCGCCGCGCACGCTTCGACGTCACCCCGCTGATGTCGCCCGGCGACCACATGCTCGAGGTACACGTCATACGCCCCGCCCACTTCGGCGCGGTGAAGGTGAAAAACGAGACCAGCACCGACCTCAACGGCGGCGCCCTCGGACAGGACAACCCCACCTTCCACGCCTCCATAGGCTGGGACTGGATCACCAGCACACCCGGACGCCAGACCGGCATCTGGAACGATGTGCGCCTCACCTTCGACGGCGGCGCCTCGCTCGCCGACCCCGTCGTCACCACCACACTCTCAGGCAGCGACACGCTCGCCACGATGACCCCCGCCGTCGTCCTGGCCAACACATCAGCCACGCCCCGCCGCCTCACCGTCAAGGGATGGATCGGCGACATCGCCTACGAACAGGCACTC
This sequence comes from bacterium, assembly GCA_963637655.1. Lineage (GTDB taxonomy): Bacteria > Bacteroidota > Bacteroidia > Bacteroidales > Bacteroidaceae > Prevotella. The sequence continues at coordinate 15,828 of CAVHOL010000028.1, forward strand.
ACGCTCGCCGCCGGCGAGCGCCGCGAGGTAGCCTTCGCACCCGAGACATACACCCAGCTGAGCCACCGCCGCATGCGCCTGTGGTGGCCCAACGGCTACGGCGAACCCTACCTCTACGACGCCGGCTACACCGTGACCGACGCCGACGGCACCCTGCTCGACAGCATCGGCTACAAGGCCGGCATACGACAGATGGCCTACTGCGACCTCGACACCACCGCCACCTTCTACGTCAACGGCCGCCGCATCACGCCCCTGGGCGGCAACTGGGGATTCAGCGAAGCCAACCTCAACTACCGCGCACGCGAGTACGACGCCGCCCTGCGCTACCACCGGGAGATGCACTGCAACATCGTGCGCAACTGGGTGGGACAAATCGGCGACGACGAGTTCTACGACGCCTGCGACCGCTACGGCATACTCGTATGGCAGGACTTCTGGCTCGCCAACCCCTGGGACGGACCCGACCCGGCCGACGAGCGCATGTTTCTCGACAACTCCGCCGACCTCATCGCCCGCATACGCCGCCATCCCTCGGTGGCCGTCTATGTGGGACGCAACGAGGGATTCCCGCCCGAGAGCCTCGACAAGGCCCTGCGGCAGCAGATAGCCCAGCTCCACCCGCAGCTCGGCTACATGCCCAGCTCGGCCGACGGCGGCGCCAGCGGACACGGCCCCTACCAGCTCATGCCCACCGACTACTACTTCACCCACGTCTCCTCCAAGATACACTCCGAGGAGGGCATGCCCAACATCCCCACCTACGAGAGCCTCTGCCGCATGCTCGAGCCTGACAGCCTGTGGCCCGTCGGACTGGCCTGGGCACAGCACGACTTCACGATGGGCGGCGCACAGGCCGGACGCTCCTTCATCGACCTGCTCGAGCAGCGCTTCGGCCCCCAAAGCGACGCCCGCTCCTTCACCACCCTCGCCCAGTGGCTCAACTACGACGGCTACCGCGCCATGTTCGAGGCCACCCAGCTGCGCCGCCACGGCCTGCTCATCTGGATGACCCACCCCTGCTGGCCCAACATGTCGTGGTCTACCTACGACTACTACCTCGAGCCCACCGCCGCCTACTTCGCCGTGAAGGAAGCCTGCCGCCCGCTGCACGCCCTGTACAACCCCGTGACACGCGAAGTGGCCGTGGCCAACATCCTGCCCCGCGGGCGCCGCCTCACCCTCGACGCCCGCTGCATCGGACTCGACGGACGCGTGATGTGCAGCCGCGAGACCGACCTCGACGTGCCGGCCGACACCACCCTCGTGCCCTTCACGCTCGCCGACCCCGGCCTCGACGTCTACTTCGTGCGACTGACGCTCATCGAGAACGGCCGCGCCGTCGACATGAACACCTACGCCGAAAGCCGCTCGGCCGACGGATGGAAACAGCTCGCCGCCCTGCCGCAGGTGGCCCTCGAGACGTCGCAGCAGACCGCCACCGACGGCGACCGCCACACCGTCACCGTCACCCTGCGCAACCCCACCTTCACCCCGGCCCTCATGATACGGCTCAATCTCCTCGGCGACGACGGTGAACAGATACTCCCCGCCGTCTACTCCGACAACTACTTCCACCTCATGCCCGGCGAAGAGCAGACCGTCACCGTGTCCTACAGCGACGCCGACGGACGCGGATGCACGCCGCACGTCGCCGTCAGCGGGCAAAACGTGGCGGTACGGTGAGAAAAAGCCGGATTTGACCCGGCCGTTTCCGAAAAAACGAGTATTTTTGTACCTGTACGATTACGGGTGGATACTAAAAGGCGGGTTCTAAAAATTACCTTTGATGGATTTTTGAATTTTAGCCGGGCAGATTTTTCTGTCTTTCTGAAGGAGCATAGCGGGCTATGCGACTGAAGAATGACGAAAAAGATGCCGGATAAAAACAAAAAGACACAAAGAGCATACCCGTCAAAATAGAATTTGATAATGCGTGGAATTTTTAGAACACGCCTAAAAAACAATATGGACATCCAAAACAACGATACATACCGCCACGTCCACTTTGCCGTCATGGCCATTGAGAGCGGAGCAAGGCGCCTGGGCATCTCGGGCAAAGACATGCATGACCGTCTGCAGGAGCAGGGACTCATACACAACCGCCTGTTCAAGCACTATGAGCAGCTACATACGCAAAGCCTGCAGTGGGTGGCAGAAGACATCAGTGAAACACTGTTGAACTGGGAGGCAGAATCATGATGAAATTGTTCCACGGATCAAATACTGAAGTGGCCGCTCCACTTGTAAAGCTGGGAAGGACAAAGGTAGACTTCGGCCAGGGCTTCTACCTCACCAAGCTGGAAACACAAGCCGAAGCATGGGCCAACGTAATAGCCGAAAGGAGAAAAAGGGCGCGCGCCGTGGTCTCCACGTTCTTACTGGACCTGGAGGCGGCAAAACAAGACAACTATACAGTCAAGACATTCGACACCTACAACCTCGAATGGCTGGACTATGTCGTCGACTGCCGCAGAGGAGGCATCATGCAGAAGCAGTACGACATTGTGCAGGGCGGCGTAGCCAACGACAATGTCATCGACACGGTGGAAGATTATGAAAACGGCGTCATCACCGCAGAACAGGCGCTGGGACAATTGCAATACAAGACAGTCAACCACCAACTGTGCATTCTCAACCAGAACGTCGTCGACAAATATCTGACATTCGTTTCGTCAACCATTGTAAATGAGGAATAGCCTATGAGAGACAACGTGTTGTGGCGCAAGCAAAGCCGTATCATCATGCTGTTGGCCGAGGCTCTGCACATCAGCGCAGAACGTGCGCTCGACTTGTTTTATTCCACCGAAGTGTACCAACAGCTGACCAACCCCAAGACGGGCCTGCAACTGATGAGCGACCAATATATACTCGAGGACCTCATCCATGAACTGAGAGTACAGGGACACTGACATCCGCCGATTTACGGATGTCCGCCTCCCCCTACGACTCGGCCCCTCCGCCGCCCGAGTCGCCGCCTCCGAAACTTCCTCCGAAACTTCCTCCGCCGTACCCGCCGCCGCGCCGGCCCATCATCGAGCCGAGAAACATGCCGGTGAGCAGGGCACCCGTACCGCCCGTGCCGCCGCCGTCGAGCGGATGGTCGCGCACGACGATATGGCCGCACTCCGAGCATACATACGTGTCGCGCCGCACACGGCGTCCGTAGCCCAGACGGCACTCCTCGGAGGAGATGCGGCGCAGGGCCGTGCGTCCGCAGCGCGGACAGCGGCGCTCGCGGTCGGAAAGCCGCTTGGACAGGAAGAGGAACACCGCCACGCCCGCGGCGATGAAGAGCAGCACGGGAAGCACCGATACGCCCTCGCCGTCAGGCTCCGCACTGTCGCGCCCGGCTGATGCCTTGCCCAGCACGGCACAGACAGCCCGCGTGCCGGCCACGAGCGCACCGTCGAAGTCGCGCCGCTGCAGGCGGGGCACCATGTACGTGCGCTGAATGCGCTTGCAGAGGATGTCGGGCAGCGCGCCCTCGAGCCCGTAGCCCGTAGTGAACCGTACCTTCGCCCTGTCGCCGACAAGGAGGATGAGCAGTCCGTTGTTGCTCCGCTTCTCGCCGATGCCCCACTCCCGGAAGAGCGCCATGGAGTAGTAGAGGAGCGTGCTCCCGCCTACCGACGGCACGACGGCCACGGCCACCTGGATGCCGGTGGCCGACTCCAGATGCGTGAGCATGCGGTCGACACTGTCGCGGGCGGAAGGGGATAGCAGGGCGGAAGGGTCGCTCACATGGCGGCGCACGTCGGCAAGCCGCACGTTGGGCACGTCCTGCGGGGCGTACACCGTGCGCAGCGTGTCGGCACGGCCCAGTGCCGCCGCCGGAACGACGGCAAGCAGCACGGCCAAAAGAAGCGGGAACAGTACGGAGCGGCGCATCAGAACTTCACTTCAGGCGCTTTCTCGGCCCCCTTCTCTGCCTCGAAATAGCTCTTGGCCGAGAAGCCGAACAGGGAAGCGAGGATATTGGCCGGGAAACGGCGGATGGCTACATTGTACTCGCGGGCCACGGCATTGAAGTCGCGGCGGGCCACCGAGATACGGTTCTCGGTGCCCTCAAGCTGGGCCTGGAGGTCAAGGAAATTCTCGTTGGCCTTGAGGTCGGGATATTTCTCCTGCACCAGGAGCAGACGGCCGAGCGCACCCGAGAGGTTGCTCTGCGCCTGCTGGTAGGCCGCCATCTTCTCGGGCGTGAGGTCGGCGGCGTCGATATGGGTCTGCGTAGCCTCGCTGCGGGCCTTGACGACGGCCTCGAGCGTCTGCTGCTCGTGGGCGGCATAGCCCTTGACGGTAGCCACGAGATTGGGCACGAGGTCGGCACGGCGCTGGTACTGCGTCTCCACGTCGGCCCACTGGTTGCCCACGGCCTCCTCCTGGCTGACGAGCGAGTTGTATACAGATCCTGCCCAGAGCAGGACGACCACGGCTACGGCGGCTGCGATGAGCCACCCCTTGTGTTTCTTGATGTCCATGATGATTGTCGGTGTTTCTTATTGTCGGGGCATATGGTTATATTGACGGGCATGCCGTTGTCGCCGGGAAAAATGTCTGCCGGGCGCAGAACGGCATCCGCCGGACGCAAATTTAGCAATAAGTAGCCGACCGCACACCACGTTTTGGCTTTTTTTAGGTACTGCAAGGGATTATTATGAAAAAAATGAGTAAGTTTGCAAGACATTTATCCCCTACCCTACAGACTTCAGGCGGGTTCTAAAAATTACCTTTGATGGATTTTTGAATTTTAGCCGAGTAGATTTTTTGTCTTGCTGAAGGAGCATAGCGGGCTATGCGACTGAAGGAATACAAAAAAGATACCGGATAAAGTCAAAAAGACACAAAGAGCATACCTGTCAGAAAGTAGAATTTAATAATGCGTGGAATTTTAGAACACGCCTTCAATACAACAGTGCGTGGCACCTCTACGCCCACGCCGCAAACAACGACATATCCCATGCAAGAGACAAGACAAAACCGTATAGCCCGGCTTCTGCAGAAAGAACTGAGCCTCATCTTCCAGTCACAGACCCGCATGATGCACGGCGTGATGGTCAGCGTGACCCGCTGCCGCGTGTCGCCCGACCTGAGCATCTGCACCGCCTACCTGAGCATCTTCCCCTCCGAGCGCGGCGACGAGATCATCGCCAACATCACGCGCAGCGAGAAGACCCTGCGCTACGAGCTGGGCACGCGCGTGCGCAACCAGCTGCGCATCATCCCCGAACTGCGCTTCTTCATCGACGACTCGCTCGACTACATCGAGCGCATAGACGAGCTGCTCAAGAAATGAACTTCCCCCTGCTCATAGCCCGCCGCTACCTGTTCTCGAAGAAGTCGACGAACATGATCAACGTCATCTCCGCCATCTCGATGGCAGGCGTGGCCGTGGCCACGATGGCGATGGTCATCGTGCTGTCGGTGTTCAACGGGTTCCACGACCTGGTGGCCTCGCTGCTCACCAATTTCGACCCGCAGATCAAGGTAGTGCCCGTCATGGGCAAGACCGCCCCGGCCGACGATCCGCTGCTCGTGCGCATGAAGGCGCTGCCCGAGGTCGACGTGGCCACCGAGGTGGTGGAGGACCAGGCGCTCGCCGTCTACGGCGGCCGCCAGGCTATGGTCAACGTGCTGGGCGTGGACAACACCTTCCAGCGGCTCACCCGCATCGACGACATACTCTACGGCGACGGCACCTTCCTGCTGAGCGCCGCCAACCTGCGCTTCGGCGTGCCCGGCATACGCCTGGCCCAGACCCTCGGCCTGACCGCACAGTGGGACGGATACCTCAAGATCTACGCCCCGCAGCGCGAAGGGCAGCTCGTCGACATGGCCACGGCCGACGAGGGCTTCGTCGTCGACTCGCTCAACTCGCCCGGCGTGGTCTTCGCCGTGCAGAACAGCCACTACGACCGCGACTACATCATCACCTCCATCGACTTCGCCCGCAGCCTGTTCGGACAGGACGGCATGGTGTCGGCCCTCGAGTTCCGCCTCAAGCCCGGATCCAACCTCCAGTCCGTCAAGAAGGCCATGCGCCATATCGGCGGAGAGAAATACCGTGTGCTCGACCGCTTCGAGCAGCAGGCCGACACCTTCCGCATCATGCAGATCGAGAAGGCCATCGCCTACATCTTCCTGACCTTCATCCTCATGGTGGCCTGCTTCAACATCATCGCCTCGCTCTCGATGCTCATCATCGACAAGCGCAACGATGCGGGCGTGCTCCGCTCGCTCGGCGCCACCGACCGGCAGGTGATGCGCATCTTCCTCTACGAGGGGCGCATGATCTCGGCCGTGGGAGCCGTGGCCGGCATCCTCGTCGGCCTCCTGCTCTGCTGGCTGCAGCAGAAGTACGGACTGGTGGCCATGGGCAGCTCCAGCGGCACCTTCATCGTCAACGCCTACCCCGTAAGCGTACACTACGGCGACGTGGCACTCATACTCGTCACCGTGCTCGCCATAGGATGGGGAGCGGCATGGTACCCCGTGCGGCGCGTGTTCCGCACGCTCAGGTGACACGCACACTCAGACAACAGACAGCCACGCGCACCACAGTCCCCGAAGAGGGGGAGAGACATTTGCCGTACATACGATACCTACTATACCTATACCAAACTGCTACTGCTATGAAAAGACTATCCATGCTTGCCGGCCTTCTGCTGGCCTTCTGTCTGACATCCGAGGCAGGAGACATCACCTCACCCGACGGCACCGTCAGGGTACAGTTCACCCTCGACGCCACAGTACCCACCTACACCGTATCCTACGGCGGCGAAACCGTCATCAAGCCCAGCCGGCTGGGCTACAGCCTGGCCAAGGGAGAGAAAGACCTGCTCGACGGGTTCACCGTCATCGGCGAGGAAACGTCATCCTTCGACGAGACCTGGAGCCCGGTATGGGGAGAAAACAAGGACATACGCAACCACTACAACGACCTTCTGGTGAAGCTCCGCCAGGACGCCACCGACCGCTACATGAACATCCACTTCCGCGTCTACGACGACGGCGTGGGCTTCCGCTACGAGTTTCCGCAGAAGGGCGAGCTCAACTACTTCGTCATCCGGGAGGAGCGCACCGAGTTTGCCATGACCGGCGACCATACGGCATGGTGGATACCGGGCGACTACGACACCCAGGAGTACGAGTTCACCAAGACCCGCCTGTCGGGCATACGCGCCGCCTTCAAGGACGCCGCCAAGTACAACGTCTCGCAGCACCCCTTCTCCGAGACCGCCGTGCAGACCTCCCTGCAGCTCAAGACCGACGACGGCATCTACATCAACCTCCACGAGGCCGCCCTCGTAGACTATCCCTGCATGCACCTCAACCTCGACGAGAAGACCCTCGTCTTCACCTCATGGCTCACCCCCGACGCACAGGGCATGAAGGGATACGTGCACACCCCCTGCAACAGTCCGTGGCGCACCATGATCATCTCCCGCGACGCACGCGACATGCTCTCCTCCGACCTCATCCTCAACCTCAACGAGCCCTGCAAGCTGACCGACACCTCATGGATACACCCCGTCAAGTATGTCGGCGTATGGTGGGAGATGATCTCCGGCAAGTCGGGCTGGCACTACACCAACGACCTCCCCTCCGTGACAATCGGCGAGACCGACTATACCCATACCACCCCGACAGGACACCACGCCGCCAACAACGACAACGTGAAGCGCTACATCGACTTCGCGGCAAGGCACGGCTTCGACGGCGTACTCGTCGAAGGATGGAACGTAGGATGGGAAGACTGGAGCGGCAAGATGAAGGAAGACGTCTTCGACTTCATCACCCCCTACCCCGACTTCGACATCAAGGCCCTCAACGAGTACGCGCACGCCCGGGGCGTGAAGCTCATCATGCACCACGAGACCTCCTCATCGGTCATGAACTACGAGAAATACCTTGACCGCGCCTACCAGCTCATGAAGGACTACGGCTACGACGCCGTCAAGAGCGGATACGTGGGCGACATCATCCCAAGAGGCGAATACCACTACAGCCAGATCGAGGTCAACCACTACCTGCACTGCGTCAAGCGCGCCGCCGACTACCACATCATGGTCGACGCACACGAGGCCGTGCGCCCCACCGGACTCTGCCGCACCTGGCCCAACCTGATCGGCAACGAGTGCGCGCGCGGCACCGAGTTCCAGGCCGTGGGCGGCATCACCCCCGGACACACGGCCATGCTGCCCTTCACCCGACTGCAGGGCGGACCGATGGACTACACCCCCGGCATCTTCGAGATGGAGTGCGCCGACGGCTCGCACGTCAACTCCACCATCTGCGGACAGCTCGCCCTCTACGTCACGATGTACAGTCCGCTGCAGATGGCGGCCGACTTCCCCGAAAACTACGAGAAGCACATGGACGCCTTCCAGTTTATCAAGGACGTGGCCCTCGACTGGGACAAGTCCGTCTACCTTGAGGCCGAGCCCATGGAGTACATCACCGCCGCAAGAAAGGCCAAGGGCACCGACAACTGGTTTGTGGGCGGCGTCACCGGCAAGGACAGCCGCACGGCCACCGTCAGCCTCGGTTTCCTCGACAAGGGCCGCAAGTACGTCGCCACCATATACCAGGACGCACCCGACGCCGACTACAAGACCAACCCGCAGGCATACACCATCACCCGCAAGAAGGTCAACGCCAAGACCGTACTGAAAATCAGGGAAGCGGCCGCAGGCGGATTCGCCGTCAGCATACGGCCGGAATAAAGAAAAACGGGAATGGACAGACAAACGGATATTGCGGATTGCGCCCCACAATGGGACACAATCCGCAATATCCGAATTTCCCGATGGCACACGATCCGACGTTTGCAGACGAAACTCCATTTGCAGACATACGGGCGACACATTTGCAGACGAAACTCCATTTGCAGACATACAAAACGCCGCATTTGTCCATGCCCCTGTAGGGGGCACATAATATAGCGTAGGGGTTCACCCCTACGTTTATGTTGCTACACAATGCGTTGCCCCTGTAGGGGGCGCATAATTCATCCATATTCAATTTAATTATGCGCCCCCTACAGGGGCGATTGGAATGAAATCATCCGAAAAACGTAGGGGCAAGCCCCTACGCTATATTATGCGCCCCTTTCAGGGGCCGGCATTGACCACAATTGCCCAACTTTCCGCCCCTACTTCTTCCCCTTCTTCAAATACTCGTACCCGAACCGGCAGCGGAGGCAGTCGCGGCGGTCACAGTACCGGCTCTTCAGCTCGACAAGCGCCTGGCTGTCGGCTGCCGTTTCGGCCGTGACGCCGCACTCGCGCCAGGCCCGCACGACGGCGTTGTCCTCGGGACGCATGTCGTCGAGCAGGGAGAGGGCACGCTCCGTGAGCTGCCCGTCGTGGCGGTGGCGGCCATAGGCGAAGAGCAGGGGCTGGGCCACGTTGACGGCCAGCACGTCGGCCGACGCCGCCGAGAGGCGCTTGTCAGAGGGGCGGCTCTCCACGCCGAAGGTGTAGTGCGTGCGCCAGTACTCCGACACGTCGGCGGCAAAGAGGCTGCGCACGTCGGCCAGAGAGGCACAGTCGGCCAGCTGCGACATGGAGAAGCGGCGGGACACATAGATTCCGGCCAGCTGAGAGAGGCGTATGTAGGGGAAGTTCTGCGGACGCAGACGGAGAAAGCGCCACAGACGGCCGTCGATGGGCGCAAGGGAGAACTTGTGCTTCAGGTAGGCATACTCCGAGACGAGGCGCCGGAAGTACGGATCGGCCTCCGCCGCGGCACGGTGGCGCGCAGACACGGTGTCCGTAGAGAGCAGGCCGGCCTGCCCGAGAAATATCGCCTCCACCTGGAAGCGGTCGTCGCGGTGATGGGCCACCGCCCCCATCGGCAGCGACTCGGCCCACTGCTCGAAGGCGTCGGAGTTGACCCCGAACCCGAAGGCGCGGGCCAGCGTGACAAAGGCGGCGTCCTCCCACGAACCGCCGTGACGGGCGGCACGGGCGGCGATGGCGTCGGCCTTCTCCGACAGACGCTCCGTGCCGAGGGCCGTGAGCCATGAGCGCACGGTGATGCGCGGCAGCACGGCCGTCACCGTGCGGCAGGGCGGATAGTGGTCGTCCTGCATCAGTTCGCCGTAGCCCTCGCGCACATATTCAGGCACGGGCAGGCAGAGCTGCGGCAGACGGCGGCCCGCACGGGTGACCGTCTCCCCGTCGGCCTCCTCCACGACATGCAGCACGACATTGTCGTAGCGCGCGTCGCCGTCGTGGCCGTGGGTGTACCAGTCCGAGGCACGGGTGTGTATCTCCACATTGCCCACCCACAGCGTACCGCCGATGCGCACCTTGGCATTGAAGAAGTCAGGCCCGGCATTGCGGTTGTGCAGGCCGGGGTCGATCACCTCCACCGCCAGACCGTCGGTAGTGGCAAGGGGAGCAAGGGGATAGAGCCGGTGCTTCCAGACGTAGTGCAGGAGCTGTTCCATTTTTTTGTGTAGGGAAGGTGAAAAGGACTGGGCGCGGAAAAAGGGAAAAGCGCGAAAAGGGGTTACGGGAGGAAAGACAAAAGGGAGAGGAGAAAAAGTCAATGTCAGGTGATGCACATGACGATGACCTGTGCGATGACGACCCTGACGAACATGCCCAGCGGATACACCGAGGTATAGCTCACGGCGGCGGTGTCGCCCTCGAGCGAGTCGGTGGCGTAGGTCAGCGCCATCGGGTTGGCCATCGATCCGCAGAGCACGCCGCAGATGCTGCCGAAGTCGAACTTGCCCGTGCGCAGCGCCACCGCCCCCAAGATATAGGTAGGCACGACAGTGACGGCAAAGCCCAGCGCCACCCACAGCAGACCTTCGGGACGGATGACCGTGCCCAGGAAGTCGCTTCCCGACTCGAGGCCGAGACAGGCGAGGTAGAGCGAGAGGCCGAGCTTGCGGAGCATGAGCGAGGCCGAGCGCGTGGTGTAGCTGATGAAGTGGGTCTTCGGTCCGAGCGCCCCCACGAGTATGCCCATCACGATCGGTCCGCCGGCGATGCCCAGGCGCACGGGCGCCGACATGCCGGGCAGGGCGACGGGTATCATGCCGAGGGCAAGGCCGAGAAGCAGGCCGATGAAGATGGCGCCGAGGTTGGGCTCGTTGAGCACCTGCACGGCATTGCCCAGGAAGGTCTCGGCATGGTCGATGTCCTCGGGCTTGCCCACGATGGTGACGCGGTCGCCGTACTGCAGGCGCAGGTTCTCGGTGGCCAGCAGCTTGATGTCGCCGCGCACCACTCGGCTGACGTTCACGCCGTAGGTTTCGCGCATGTGCAGGCGGCCGAGGCGGCGTCCGTTGAGCTCGGTGCGGGTGACGACAATCACGCGGCTCTCCACGCTGGAGTCGATGGCGTTCCAGTCGATCTGCTTGCCGTTCCAGTCCTTCTCCACGCGCTCGCCGAAGAGTATCTCCATGGCCGGGGCCTGGTCGCGGGTGGTGACGACGAGCACATTGTCGTTGATATGGAGCTGCGTGTCGGAGAGGGGCACGATGACCTTTCCGCCGCGCCAGATGCGCGAGATGATGAAGTGGCGGTGGGTGGAGGCCGAGATCTGCCCTACGGTCTTGCCGGCGAGGGCGGGGTTGATGACGACAAACTGTGCAACGTAGGTCACGTCCTCCTCGCCGTTGTGCCGGGGCTGCAGGTCTTTCTCCCTGACGAGCGTCTTGCGCAGGAGCACCATGGCGACGATCACGCCCACGACGCCGAGCGGATAGGTCACGGCGCAGGCCAGGGCGGCGCCCGTGCTGGACAGTCCGGCGTTCTGCAGGGCCTGCTGTGCGGCGCCGAGGGCGGGCGTGTTGGTGGTGGCGCCGCAGAGTATGCCCACCATGTCGGGCACGCCGACCGGAGTGACCAGTGTCAGCGACAGGGCCATGACCGTGCCGAGGGCGATGACGGCAAAGCCCCACAGGTTGAGGGCGATGCCCTCGTGTCGCATCAGTCCGAAGAAGTTGGGGCCCACGTGCAGGCCGAGACTGTACACGAAGAGCGACAGGCCGAAGGTCTCGGCGAAGCTGAGCATGGCGGCGTCGGCGCTGACGCCCACGTTGCCGGCCACGATGCCCATGAAGAACACGAAGGCCACGCCGAGCGATATGCCCCGTATGTGCAGTTTGCCGAGGGCGAGCCCCGACGATATGATGAGCGACAGCACGACTACTGCCTGTACGGCCGAGTGTACGGTGAACAGTCCGTTGATCCAGTCCATAGGTCTTTTCTGTTTTTCGTGTACTATGCTTTAGGGCATTATGCTTTAGGGCATTCCTTTGTTTTTCCTTCCGTCAGCCTACTGCATCTCCTTGGTGAGGATGCTCTCAAGCGCTTCGGCCGAGAGGCGCAGGCGGAAGTTGCCGCGTATGGCGACCGATATGCCGCCGGTCTCCTCAGACACGACGATGGCGATGGCGTCGCTGGCCTGCGACATGCCGAGGGCGGCGCGGTGGCGCAGGCCCAGCTCCTTGGGTATGTCGTGGTTGTGCGACACGGGCAGTATGCAGCCGGCGGCGCGTATGCGCTTGTCGGTGATGATCATGGCGCCGTCGTGCAGAGGCGAGTTCTTGAAGAAGATGTTCTCGATGAGGCGCTGGTTGACATTGGCGTCGATCAGCTCGCCCGTGTCGGCGATGTCGTCGAGCCTGATGCCGCGCTCTATGATGATGAGCGCGCCCACCTTGGCGCGCGACATGTCCATGCAGGCCATGACGATGGGCATGATGGTGCGCTTGTCGGCCGCCTTGTCCTGCTTCTTGCCGCCGAAGATGCGGGTGATGGCCTTGAAGCGGCGGTGGGCGCCGAGGGAGTAGAGAAACTTGCGTATCTCCTCCTGGAAGAGCACGATCAGTCCGATCACGCCCACGCTCACCAGCTTGTCCATGATGGCGCCGAGCAGCCTCATCTCCAGGATCTGGGTGACGCAGAGCCACACGATGACAAACACGATGATGCCGATGAAGACGTTGAGCGAGCGGCTCTCCTTCATCAGACGGTAGATGTAGTACAGCATCAGTGCCACGAGCACGATGTCGACGATGTCCTTTATGCCGAATTCAAACATGGGGGTCTATGCATTTGCAGGTGATCTTGACGGTCTCGACGGCCTCGCGCACGTCGTGCACGCGCAGTATCGACGCGCCGCGCTCTATGGCGAGCGCATGGAGGGCGGTCGTGCCGTTGAGGGCGGTCGTGGGGTCGCCGCCCACCAGGCGGAACACCATGCTCTTGCGCGACACGCCGGCGAGCACGGGCAGGCCGAGGGTCTGCAGCTGCGGCAGGTCGCGCATCACGGCATAGTTGTCGTCGAGCGTCTTGCCGAAGCCGAAGCCGGGGTCGAGGATGATGTCCTTGGCACCGAGGTCGCGCAGCCGCTGCACCTCGGCGGCGAAGTGGCGGAGCATCTGGGCCATGGTAGGCCGTACCGACATGAGGATGTAGGGCACGCCCAGGCGGGCGACGGTGGCGAACATGTCGCCGCGCTCGTGTATCGGGGTGTCCACGATACCGGTGATGCCGCCCTCTGACACGTCGTTGATGATGTCGGCGCCGAACTCCTCGACGCAGCGCCGCGCCACCTCCGGGCGGTAGGTGTCTACCGACACCACGGCCCCGGGCTGCTCCCTGCGCACGATGGCCAGGGCACGGCGGAGGCGCGCCGTCTCCTCCTCCTCGCTCACCTCGGCGGCGCCGGGACGGGTGGAGAAGGCGCCCACGTCGATCATCGTGCCGCCCTCGGCTATGATCTGGTTGGCACGGCCGGCGATCTCGGCCTCGGTCTGCTTGCGGCTGCCGGCAAAGAAGGAGTCGGGCGTGGCATTGAGTATGCCCATCACCTGCGGGCTGGAGAGGTCGACGAGCCGTCCCCTCACGTTGAGTGTATAACTGTTCATCTTTCCGAAATTCACTGTTTTCCGAAATTCAGTCTGCAAAAATACGCATTATCGCCCGCATACCCGCCACACGCACGCAATAATGTACGCGCGGTTAATAATCTTTTGCACAAAGCGGGGGCGGAACAACGGAAAGTCGCAAGGCCACATTGCATAAACCAGCCGTGCAAGGGCATCACGATCCCAGCCCAGGGCAACATCCAGCCCCGTAGGGGCGGCATAATATAGCGTAGGGCCTCGGCCCTACGTTACGGTTGCATATTACCGCTGCCCCTGTAGGGGGCGCATAATTAAATTGAATGCGGATGAATTATACGCCCCCTACAGGGGCAACGTTAGCGCGAATCATTTGAGATAGGGCCCGCTCGACTTTGTCGCTTGCCTAAGCAAGAAGGCCCTATCCTATATTATGTCGTCCCTACGGGACTTGTCCTCCTCACTGTGCGGTGGGACACCGCACCTACTAAAAAATGCGGATTTTGA
>CAVHOL010000029.1:0-29997 GCA_963637655.1 bacterium
ACTCACCGACGCTAATAGCCAAGCTACGCAGATTTCGGATTTGTCTTCTGTTTCTTCTGCAAATATACCCAATCCTTCTGAAACCGCCAAGGTATCCGAGGAAAAAGTTGGCGAGGGTGTTGACCGGTCAAGACGGGAAGATGACGGATCGTTGTCCCATAACGAGCGGGTTATCCGTGACGTGCTTGTGGGTAGACTGAACGGGAAGAACAGGATACCCACGAGACTGGACGCGAAGATAGGCCAGAGGGTGCTTGACTGGATGAACGGAAAGGGCGTGAAGGCGCAGAAGGCGTACCATGGCAGCGCTGCGGACTTTGACCACTTTGACCATAGTCATATGGGCGAAGGTGAAGGTCTGCAGGCGCACGGATGGGGAACGTATGTGGTAGTCAGCGAAGGGAAGGCGAGAGGATATGCAAGGTCGGTTTCACGGGAAAAGAACAGCCAAGAGTCAAGTCTGGAATGGTATGGCCAAGAAACGTCTGTGGAAGACATTATGGATGACTTGGAAGAGAGTTATCCTGAGACGTTCAGGAATTGGCTTGAGCGCAAATGGAACAATCCATACAGAAGCAGGCTTGAGAAAATACTGGAGATCATACGTACTGGCAGAGAAGACGATTTGACAGAACTTGAAAACAGTCTTTATGCAGATGCGAATGCCCCGGGAGCAAGACCCGAAGAAAAAGAATTCTGCAATGAGGTCTTGAACAAGGTGATTCGTCACGCTTCTGGGGCGCAGCCATATTCGGCCAATCTTTATGAGGTTGACATACCTCGCAATAACGGGCGGAACTATTTGGGAGAAAGCGAGGATTATGGCGCAAGAACCAAGTTAAGACGCGGTATCGACAGCGCTTTGGCTAAACTTGGGGTGGACGGACTGGGCAAAGACACCATGACGGGCAGAGATATTCTTGACGCCTTGGTCCACAGACTCGGTTCCAAGAAGTCCGCAAGCGAATTTCTGAAGAGTATAGGTTTGGACGGAGTCCACTATTATAATGCAAATGACGGTGAGTGCTACGTCATCTTCAACGAGGCTGACGCCAAGATTACCGACCATGTGCGTTTCTTCCGCACCAAGGACGGGGAGGCCTACGGCTTTACCGTCGGCGGACGGATATACCTTGACCCGCGTATTGCGACAAGCGAGACTGCGGTGCATGAGTATGCGCACCTGTGGGCGGAGTCTCTGCGCAGAGGCAATGCGGAGGAATGGAAGAATGTGGTCGGGCTGATGAAGGACACTGTCGTTTGGGACGAGGTGAAGAAACTCTATCCGGAACTGAAGACTGACGACGAGATTGCCGACGAGGTGATTGCGAGGTATTCGGGCCGCAAGGGTGCGGAGCGTCTGCGTGCGGAGGCCGGGAAGGTGAAGGCCGGCGATGCCTTCGGCAAAGCGGAGGCTATCAGCGCAATCGAGCGTGTAAAGA
This sequence comes from bacterium, assembly GCA_963637655.1. GTDB lineage: Bacteria > Bacteroidota > Bacteroidia > Bacteroidales > Bacteroidaceae > Prevotella. The sequence continues at coordinate 1,443 of CAVHOL010000029.1, forward strand.
AGGCGCTTGACAAGTTTTGGGAGGGCGTGTGTGACTTCCTGCACGTCCACTATACAAGCGCCGAGGACGTGGCCGACCGGGTGATGATGGACTTGCTGGATGGCGTAGACCCGAGGAAGTTCGGGAAGACGGACGGCAAGTTGCGCATGAGCGAGGAAGCCGAAACCAAGGACATAATAGCCAAGGCCAAGGCAGATGGCACGTATATGAAAGCACCCAACGGTGAGCCTACGCACTTGAACGAACGCCAATGGGCACAAGCGAGAACTAAGGCTTTCAAGAACTGGTTTGGTGACTGGGAGAAGGCTGCACGTATAGAGAAGCTACGCAAGAGAGAACCGATTGAAATCACGGGTGAAGAATACAAGGGCAAGTATGAACTGAACCGTGATAGTGCCAAGGCGTGGATAAAAGACAATCTGCGTGGAGAGTACACCAACGAGGACACTGGCGAACATATAGAGGTGCGCAAAGATGGTGCTCAAAAAGCAACCTCTCATAGTATGGGCAATGAAGCACATCTAAAAAGTCTTATAGCTATACCCGAACTTATCAGTAAATCTATATTTATAGAGGAGTTGCCGAACGAGAAAGGGAATGGTAAATATGACTCTTACCGTTATTATGTGTGCGGCTTGAAGATTGGCGGAACGGATTACACGGTAAAGATAACAGTTGGTGTAAAAGGCGGTAGCAAATACTACGACCACGCCTTGACTGAAATAGAGAAAGGCACTCTCATTGACAACATTGACGCTTTATCTACCACGTTTGATGAAAATGGGAATGCCTCTCTTGGTGGCAAAGATACCAAATTGCGTTCTATCCTGCAAACAAATTCGTCGAAAGTTGTCGATGAGAATGGCGAGCCGTTGGTGATGATACACAATACTGCCGAAAAAGACATAACGGAGTTTAAAAAAGGAATAGGCAATGCTATATATTTTGCTGATGCAATCGCCCAAAATTATGTTACAGGATTTGAACGTGGCTCCGAAAATTATGAAGTGTTTTTGAATATAAATCACCCATACACGGAGAGTTACGAGCCTGGGCATATAGACTTGGAAGATGGTGTTGATGGAGTATTTGTAACCGCTGAGACTGAAAGAGGGACTGGCCATGCTGCAATCGTTGCCGAACCGAACCAAATCAAGAGTGCGACGGACAACGTGGGCACGTTTGACGCGGACAACAACGACATCCGCTTCCAGTTTGTGGGCGAACGTGGTGAGGAAAAAGTTGGCGAGGGCAATGTTGATAGATCGAAGCGTGAGGACGGTGATGCGGTGTCCCGTGTCGTCTCTCATGTCGCCGAGGTGTCGAAGAAGACGGGTGCCGGGGTGAAGATGGTCGGCAGTGCGGACGAGGTGACCAGCGAGAAGGCGAAGCGGCGGATTGACGCGGGCGAGAAGGTGCGCGGCCTGCTCGGTCTGAGCGTTGAAATTGCATCCCGTGAGAGCCGTCTTTCCCATGGAAATCTTTTTTTGAAATTTTTTTTGCTACGAAAAAAGACTTCATCCGGCCTGTGTAACTTTGCATCGTCAAAACAAAGGAAGTGTGGGTGAGTGCCTTAAACCGGTACACTGCTAACGTACTGAACCCGATGGTTCCGAAGGTTCGAATCCTTCCGCTTCCGCAAACATGGCTCGTTAGCTCAGTTGGATCAGAGCACGACGCTACGAACGTCGGGGTCGGGAGTTCGAATCTCTCACGAGTCACATACAAGGAGGTTGGACGGAGCCGGTTGGCTGTACCGGTCTTGAGAACCGACAGGCGGTAGCCGTATCAAAGGTTCGAATTCTTCAGCCTCCATCCTTCTCATTGCCCTATGGTATAATGTAGCACATCAGGTTTTGGTCCTGTTGGTGAGGGTTCGATTCCTTCTGGGGCGACAAGGATACATTTCCGTGGTGTAATGGCAGCATGCCGGATTTCAGATCCGGAGGTGGTGGTTCGAATCCACCCGGAGTTTTTCTAACGCCAGTGGTCCTGGTGGCCGAAGGTCTGAAACCTGTCAAATTCTCCCCAAAAACACTTTGTCCCAATAGCTAACGCCTCAATAAAGGCTTCTTCACAGCATGACGCTAGAGAAGAAGCCTTCAGTTTGTTGAAATGTGCTTTTATGCCCATTGTTCTGTCATACGAAATTCAGTATAGACCTCAGCCTGCCTTCCACTTTGGAAAGCACCTTGACGGTCTCGTCGTTTTCCTTTTTCTCTTTGGTTTTCAGAAGGAGTATGGCTTTCTTTATCAGTTTGCAGTCTTCTAGGGTCAACGGCATGTCCGTTATGGAGTAGTCGGGGTCTGCGTACCTGTAGAATATTCTGTCGTAGACTTCTATCGGCGCGTTGTAGCCAAGTTTGTCGGACCTCATGGTCTGCATGTCCATCTGTACTGTTCTGGCGCATACGCCCTTGGTGATGCCTTCCATATCGTAGAGGGCATCAGAGCATGCGTCGACAAGATCGTCGAGCGTCCATCTTCTGTGTCTGTTTCTCAGGCAGTTGTCTATCGTCTTGTACCTTATCAAGGCATTCTTGTTTGCTGGCATGGTTCTTTTTTCATTTAGGCGTGTTCTAAAAGAACCCGCCTTTAGTGCAAAAAAAATAGTTGGAGTCTCCTCGGTACGGAAACTCCAACTATCCTATATGTTCTCTATTATATCCCCGGGCTATCCTTGTTATGCCCGATAGAAACAACTATGCTGATGACTTGGGAATCCTGTACCGGCTGTACATGGCGTACTAAACGTATGCACACAACTGATTTGTTCAAAGCGTCGGTAGCTTTGGACAAAAGACCGTGATGTTATGTGCATATTCGGTTTCATTCCTTACAGGATTCTGTTATCTATAGAACCGCCTTTATATACTGTTTGTCTGAATTGCGGATGCAAAGTTACGACAAAAAGACGAAATCTTTTTGCGTAGTTGTGGAAAAACGTTCAAGCCATGCATTTGTTGTTTGGCCCTTTAGAGAAAAACTGAAATTCTCCACGCCAAGAGAAGAATTTTTCAGGGTTTATTCTTAAATTTGCACTTGTAGGTCGGCTCTATACAAAAAGAGTCCATAAGCAAAACGCTAAGAACGCCTAAGTGCTTTACTAAACGTATTTTCTCCTGCCTCATTTCTTATTATCTTTGCTGGAAAATTTTAATTATATGGCAAAAAAGAGACAATTCAGATACACCGATCCCATAATGTATATGGGAGAGGAATATCCCACTGCCAATGCAACAGTATTGGATGAGAATGGAAATGAGGTAGGTGGAACCATCTTCACAGATGCCTATGGACAGTATCACGCCATGCAGAATGGCAAAGCAGTAAAGGTAATGCCTACACATACATTGCCAGAAGTCACAGTCACTGCACCAAAATACAAGACTGCTTCAGACTATTTTGCAGACTATCTTACCATGAGCAATGATGCAACAAAAGTCCTCAATGCTCCCCACAGAGAATACAACAGAAATCTGAGGGAAAGTACATTGAGAGGAGCAGAAGCACATGCAGCCTGGGAAAAGGAACATCCCAACCTTACAGCATGGGGCTATGCAGCAGGGTCAGCACCCTTTGCAGTGGCTGCAGCACCCTTTGTTGCTGGTGCAGGTGATGCCCTTGCAGGAACTGCTTTAGGTCAAGGCATTACAAATGGCTTGGGATTAGTGTCCAATGCAGCAAACAACAGTACTTGGCTTCCTTGGGTAAATGCAGGACTGTCTTCAGTCTTTGCAGCAAATGGACTGCGAGATGTTCAGAATGGAAGGTTTACTCCTCAAACTGCAATGGACTTGATGCCTTTGGCTCAAGTAGGTAAGTCTATGTATGAAACTGGAGCACATCTTGCAAGAAACGTCAATGATTATAATAACCTCAAAAAATTCATTGAAAGATATGGATATACGGAATATCATCCAAGAATAGGATTGATTTTTGATGATGACAAACTAGATAAACTGACGAATCAGCTTGTAAGGCAACATAATAGATTTACAAGAGGTATTTCAATTACAGAAGCAAGGAAATATTATGGTGCTCCTGCGGAATGGACAGATGAACAAGTTGCTGAATATTGTTTAACTCACCCCCATATTCCAAGAGCACATAATTCAGGAGGAAATCCTGAACATAACCCAGTGCTTTATACCTCTAACTCTCTTGATTTGTCAAAACAATATACAGATACAGATGGTTATATAGGAATACTTCAAAGGCCCATAACTTATGACCCTAATAGATCAAAGATGCTTGAAATGAATGACTTCCGCTTTAAAAGGCTACCTGATAAAGTTAATAATGACTTTAACCCTTCTGTAACAACAGATGAACCAAAGATTTATGATGGGAAAATCCCCGAAATAGTTAGAGAGCATGGAAAGGTTAAAGGAGGGGCAGCATACAAACATAGAGGTAGAGTAATAAGAAGGTATAGTCCTGTGGCTCCAACTTTTTTGGATGCACAAGCAAATGCAGGGTCATATATGTTCCCTACTCAGTATCCCTATAGTCCTAACTTTAGACACTACTTATTCTATGGAGACCCTGAGGAAGAAATACTAGGATTGGAAAAGTTAATCAAATACACTAAACCAGAGGGTGCTCCTTCAGTAGACTATAAACCATATTCCGTAGGATTTTCAAAGAAAAAAGCATTTGGAGGCAAACTATGATTTGGAGATTATCAGATATAATTGAATGGTATCAACACAAAAAGTGGAAAATACTATGTAATTGGGCTATGAGACATAAAGATGAACTGCCTATTGAACCCACTGTAATCAATGCAGGTGAATGGGTAAAGATAGAAGAAAATCCTATAGTCCAGAAAACAGGTACCTACCTTTTCCTTTGCAAAGGTGACAATCATTTGTTTTATGAGGTATATGAACTTCCAAGAGGTATTGATTTATTGTGGAATTTCCAAGGAGAAAGGACCCAATTGGATTGTTGGGCACTTGTCAAACCTTTATACTACTATTATATACCAGGCATAAATCAAACACCTTGAATGACAACTTTACGATTTCATTAGATTGTCCAAGTATGTTGAAAGGAAAGTAGTATCTTTGCGGTAGACATACAATACAACAAATATCAAGGCACAACTCTCTATGGGTTGTGCTTTTTGCATTTATAAAGACAAACAACATGAAGATAACAATCAATACAGAGGTATTCAAAAGAGAACACCTCACTATGGGAGAATTCCTTGTGATGCTCATAGGCTATTATGACGTAAAATATACCCTTGACAGACTTGTTGAAAAAGGCATAATAGGAAAAGAATGTCTTTGACAAGTATGACATGGTTCTCTCCGACAATACCAAGAAACTTGTGGCAAACATACTCCTTGAGAGTGATGAAAAGGCAAAGAGTCTTGATATAGACTATGAAGCCTTGGCAAGGAAGTTGCAGGTAATCTATCCACCAGGAACGAAGCCAGGCACCACCTGTCCTTGAAGAGGAAACACTGATGCCATAATATACCCATATTACCAAAGGTCAATGCTGGCAAGAGCCTACGAGAAAGAATACATGAGAAATCTACAGGACAACAAAAAGAAATAATTTCTTGGACAACAATATTCTGTTTGTCTGAATTTCGGATGCAAAGTTACGACAAAAAGACGAAATCTTTTTGCGTAGTTGTGGAAAAACGTTCAAGCCATGCATTTGTTGTTTGGCCCTTTAGAGAAAAACTGAAATTCTCCACGCCAAGAGAAGAATTCTTCAGAGTTTATTCTTAAATTTGCACCTGTTGGTTGAATTTACGTGCTCTCAAAGCATAAAAAATGTTGACTTAGTTGATGGCTTTGGAGGGATACCTTTTACTCAAGAAACCCTACTTCCTGACCAAACTATATATTGGTACCCCAATAATGAAACGCTAGAACAGGTATTCTCTAGACAAAAAAATAGTGGTACAAAAAAATACAAATACGAAACTTTAACATGGTAAAAATGAAACAAAAAGTATTGGGTATCCTTTTCCTCGTTGGGTTTATCTATATGTCGCATTTTCATCCATTGTGGATAATTATACCTTTTACTATAATCGCTATGGTATTACTACTTTTGCTTATTTGGGGGCTAAGAGAAACCCGCAAACATGAGAAAGAAGTCAGAAGCTACCTTGATGAATGTGATGAGAAGCTCAAGAAAGGAGAAATGACAAAAGAGGAAAATGACGAAATACATTTTTATTGGGAATGTGAGAATTGGGCGGATTTCATAATGTAGGATTAGAATGATGGAGATAGACGGAGAAGAGGTACTCTTTACTATTACCTGTGTTTCAAATACGAGCATAAAGTACCTATATATTGTTTGGGGTAGTTTATTGCCTCATCTTGCATTTTGCCCTGATGAGGAAATGAAACAATTTGTCAAAGACAACTATGAGGAAATATACAATGAAGGCTTCAATTCTGTCTTTGGTAAGTTAGATGATGCAAAGTATTATCTAAATATTGCTTCTGATGAACCAATGTGCAATTTCCCCTGGAATAAACATACAAGGTATCTCATTGAACAACAAATAGAAAGCTACAAGCCTCTTATCCAACAGTTCATCTTGGACCCCGATACATATCCTAAGTCAAAAGGAAAGTAGTATCTTTGCAGTAGACAGACAATACAACAAATATCAAGGCACAACCCTTCTATGGGTTGTGCCTTTTGTGCTTATTAACCGTGATGCATGAAAGTGGCATTTTGGTATTCGGGCCAAATGCCGGAACGTCCGTGCCCTGAAACCGGTATACATCCGTTTTGGCTTTCGTCAGAATGTCATGGGCGGTGTGTCGGCCGGGTCTACTTGCCCGACACTTGTGTGCGGTATTTGCTGGGGGTGAGGCCGACGCTTTTCTTGAACATCCGGGTGAAGTGCTGGGGGTACTGGAAACCGAGGTCGTAGGAGATCTGGCTGATTGACTTTGTGGGGTCGAGCACGCGCTCCTTGGCGAAGTTCATGACCTTGGCTTGGATGTAGTCCTGGGCGGTGTGTCCTGTCTCCTTCTTGATGAGGTCGCCGAAGTAGTTGGGCGAGAGGCATAGCTCGGTGGCGCAGTACTTCACGGTGGGCAGGCCCTGCTGGCGTGCTTTGCTGTCGGCGAAGTAGTCGTCGAGCAGGTTTTCGAAACGGGTGAGTATGTCGCTGTTGACGTTTTCGCGGGTGATAAACTGCCGCTCGTAGAAGCGCAGACAGTAGTCGAGGAGCATCTCGATGCCCTTGGTGATGATGCGGCGGCTCATCCGGTCGATGTCGTGCTGTATCTCGTCCTGTATTTTCTTCAGACAGTCGACGACTATGGTGCGCTCACGGTCGGAGAGGTGCAGGGCCTCGTTCGACTCGTAGGCGAAGAACCGGTATTCGCGCATGTTGCGCCCGAGGGAGGTGCCGTGCAGCAGGTCGGGATGGAAAAGCAAGGCCCATCCTTTGGGCTGGAACACCTCGCCGTTGTCTTCCTTGCCGATGATCTGGCCCGGTGCGAGACACACTACGGTGCCGGCCTGGTAGTCGTAGTGCTGCCGGCCGTAGATGAGGTCGCCGCACTTCACGTCTTTGAGGAAGATGGCGTAGAAGCCCATGAGGGTCTTGAAGTGGCGTAGGGGCCGGGCTTCCGACAGGTCGATGACGCTGACCAGAGGGTTGAGGGTCTCGATGCCGAGCAAACGGTGGTATTCGTCGATGGTTGCGACGCTGATGATGTTTTTCTCCATAGTGCAGTCTGTGATGGCCGTGGTGTGGCCAATCCCTTTGCAAAGATAGACAAAAAATATCCTGCCCGCAGACTGAGCGGGCAGGAATCGGTGATGATGGTTATAAAAAGTGTATTCTGTATCGGGCATACGGGCCGGCGGCTATCGCGTGAGCGAGAACTTCATGCTGAGACCGAAGTCCTGTGTAGTGGTCGGGTAGCTGCTGCTGGAGAGCAGAGGCGTGTTGGTCTGCCGGTCGTAGTAGAAACTCATGGTGAGCAGTCGCGAGAGCGTGTAGTCGGCCGAGAAGGACAGCTTGAAGGCCGAGTTGCCGCTGCTGGCGGTGCTGGTCACGGTGGCGATGTCTCGGCTGATGGCGGCCTGCCGGCGGTAACTCAGGTCGAGGCGCAGGCGGAGGTCGTTGTTGGTGCCGTTGCGGCGGTTGTTGGTATTGGTGATTGTGGTCTGGTTCTTGTCCTTGCCTTTCGACTTGCTCTTGACAGCGCGGTGGTTGCGTCCGCCGAAGGGGTTGAAGTTGTTGATGGTGTATCCTGCCCCGAGCACCCAGTCGTGGCTGGAAGCCTCATTGATCTGCACGCTGGTCATGCTCAGGTTGAGCACGCGTGTGGTGCGGTATTCGAGCTTGACGGTCATGTTGTTCTGCAGGGTTACGTCGATGCCGAGCAGCGGCGAGAAGGCCTCGTTGATGCTGACGGTCGACACGTTGAACATGGAGTTGGGGACAGGATTGCCGGTGGTGGCGTCGTTGACGAAACCGAGTCCGTTCATGTACTCCATGTAGGTGCTGTAGGTGCTGTACGATCCCACGGCGAAGATGCTCTTGTAGGCGTGGTTGATGTTGACGCTCTTGAATACGTCGCGGAACCACGGCAGCTTGGACAGTCCGCTGTAGCGCACGGTCCAGTTGGGGAGCAGGCGCGAGAGCGAAGGGAAGATGTCGAGCGACTTGCCGCCCATGCTCGTGTAGGAGGAGATGAAGGCGGGGATCATCACGTCGGCACTGTACTTGTTGACCCCGCCGTTGGCGGCGTCGAAGGTCTGTCCGGCGAGCGTGCTGCCCTCTGGGTATACTGCACCGGCGTAGCGTGCCTCGACGCGCTGGCGGAAGCCTTCGAGCGAGGCGCAGAAACGCTCGAAGGTGGGCGAGTGGTAGCCGTTGTTGGCGTTGCCGGTGCCCTCGAAGGCACTGCCGAGCGAGAGCGTGGTCATGGTGAACGTGCCGCTCTGAGTGGTGGGGTTGCCCACATACATATACTGTATGCTCTTGGCGGTGGTCTGTGTGCGGCTGGCGTTGAGGTCGATCTTGAATCCCTTGACCGGCTCGAGCGTGGCGCGTATCTGCAGATCCTCGGTCTTGCTGGTCGTGGCGGGCGTGGCCACGGAGTCGCTCATGAGCAGCCATCCGCGGTCGCTGGCACGGTCGATGTAGGAGTCGCCGACAAAGCCGAAGGCGAAGTCGAGGCCCGGTGCCAGCGCCCCGCCGTTGCGCCGCTGTCCGAAGGCGTCGCCCACGGTGGGCATGAAGCCAGGCAGGGCCATGGAGTACTGGTTGCGGTAGGACAGGCTGACGTTGCGCACGAGCATGAGCACGCGGGTGAATCCCTGTGCTATCTTGTACCATCCCTTCTCTTCGAGCGGTGCTTTGGGAGTGACGGTGATCTTGAGCTTGAGGGCGGAGTCCACCTTGTTGAGGATGCGTATGCTGTTGTCGCCTACCTTGCGGTACTTCAGGTTGAAGGCGCGTCCGTCCTCGGTGCGTGCCGTGACGACGATGCGGCGGCTCTTCTTGTTGTGTGCCACACTGATGACCGTGTCGGGCTTGAGGGTGACCTCGCGCTCGAAGGCCTGCTTGTTTTTGGGCAGCATACGGTTGGCCTTGTCGTTGCCGGTATTCTTGTTGTCCTTGGGCGAGTTCTTGGTTTTGTCCTTGTTGTTCTTGTTGGCCGGCGTGCGGGTCTTGTTGCGGTTGGAGGTGGAGGCCGTCCGGTTGAACTTGTCGTTGACTTTCTTGAGGAACGGAACGTGGTTGTAGAGACGCTCAAGATTGAACGTGCCGTTGATGTTGAGCGTGCGGTTCATGCTGACCGTGTTGCCCAGCGACGTGCCGTCCTCAAGGTCGCTGCCGCGTACCCAGTTGTACGATGACTGGTAGCTGGCGTCGGAGTTGATCCAGTCGAACACCGGGACAAGATTGAGCGGCAGCTGGTAGGAGAGCGAGAACGACTGGGTGTAGTCGAGCGGCGTGCCGAAGTGCTTGATGCTGGTCCATACAGAGTCTTTCCAGGCCGAGTAGCGGTCGGGGTAGAGCGACTTGTTGACCGGTGTGTAGGGCTCTTCGATCTCGGCGTGGGTGGCACTCTGGAAGTTCATGTGTATGTTCTTGGTGAGGTCCCAGCGTAGGGTGAAGTCGCGGTTCCAGAGGAACTGCTCGCTGAAGGTGAGCGGGAGCTCCGAATTTTGCAGGTTGTCCATGTCGCGCTCCTGCAGCTCGTAGTAGCTGCGGGTGATCTCGGTGTTGAATCCGAGGTTCTGCGGCAGCCAGTTGAGTCCGAACTTCTTGAAGATCTCGAGCCACTTGCTGCGGCTCTTGAGCTTCTTGAAGGGTTCGAAAGCCTTGTAGACCGGTGTCCACGAGTAGTTGAGCGATCCGCGCCAGTTGTCCTCCTTCTCATAGACCGTGGTCTCGCCCTGCGTGTAGCGGTGGCTGTGGCTGTAGGAGAAGGAGAAGTTGGCCGGGTCGTAGGGCATGGGATGGCGCTTGTTCTGTATGCCGACGCGCACGTTGGAGAGCGAGAAGTTGGTGGTCGTGGTTTTGGTCACGGCGATGCTCTCGATGGAGTCGCGCTCATGCTGGTTGGCTGCGCCGTCGAGGGCGTCCTTGAGTTCCATGTCGGTGTCGAGCGGGTTGTACTTCGGACGGGTCTCCTCCTTGGTCACCGAGTAGTAGAGCGGGGCGGTGACCTTGGCCTTGTCGGGGAAGAACTTGCCCAGCTCGAGGCTGGTGGTGAAGGTGTAGGTCTTGTAGTCGTCGGTAGACCGCTGGCTGACCCCCTCTTCGAGCCCGCCGAATCCCGACGAGGTGTAGCGTCCCTGCAGGTTGAGCGTACCGAGGTCGGAGAGCTGCATGTTGAGGTTGCCCTGTGCGGCCCATCCGCCGCTGTTGTTGTATTCGCGCAGGCGCAGCTCGTTGACCCACACCTCGCCGCTCTTGACGTCGCCGGCGTTGTTGCGTACACCGATCATCATCGTCTTGACCTCGCCGAGCGAGGGGTTACCCATGACGGTGATCTTGTTGTTGGGCCGGTCGCTGTCGTAGGCGGTGTAGGGCCGGTTGTAGGAGGCGCGTCCCTGTGCTTTGGCGATGTTGCGCTCCTTCTTGATCTGCGTGAATACGCTGAGGGCCACGTCGAGCATGTTGTCGGTAGGCCACACACGCTCGCAGTCGGAGCGGGAGTAGCGGTCGTAGGTGCCGTTGGGGGTGACCTTCAGCGGAATCTCGTACTCGTAGTAGTTGCTCTTGTAGTCGCTTCCGAGGCGGATGAAGACAGAGAGCTGGTTGTCTTCGAGGGCGGTGGCGTTCGGTTCCATCTGGTTGAGGTGGGCGAACATCTGCAGCCGCTTGTACTGCCGGAGGTCGAGTGTGGTGTTCTTGTATACCGCCTTCGACTCGCCGGTAGCCAGGCCGGTGAGGGTCATGGAGAGCGCCTGCTCGTTGTTTTCCACGAGCTGGGGCTGTGTGGGGTCCTGACCGCGCTGTATGCCGGGAGGCAGCACATAGTTGACCGGAGTCTTGGTGTTGTTCTCCTCTATGTTGACGGCGCTCACGGCAAGCTTGCCCTGCTGCGATGCACTGTTGTCGAGGTTCTGCTCATAGACGCGCCATTCGCCGCGTACAAGGTCGAACGTGCCGAAGCGCAGCACGATGGGCTTCTTGAATCCGGTGAGGAACATGCGCATGAAGCGTATGCTGGTGAAGTCGCTGACATTGCCGAACTTCTGCTCGAAGTCGTCGAGCGGTATGCGGAACTGGTACCAGGTGGCCTTCGTGTCGTTCTTGCCGTTGCGCAGGGTGGGGTAGGTCTCGCGCTTGTCGACGATGAAGTTGCGTCCCACCTCCAGGTCTTCCGGCCGGATGGAGACGTGGTACTGGTAGTACTTCTCGTACTCGTTGAGCGTGTAGTCCTGGTTGATGTCCTCCACGTCGGGAGTGGTCTTGTAGGACGTGTCGTAGCCCTCGGTGCGCGAGTCGTTGTCGGGCGAGTTGCCCTGCGGATTGTTGATGTACTTGTAGCGGCGCAGGATGGAGGCCTCGATCTGGTCGTAGTCGCTGCCGCGGAAGTAGTGGTAGTCGTCGGCGGCGGGGTCTTTGCGGATGGAGTCGAGCACGGCCTGGCTCACCTTGCCCTGTATGGAGGTGAGGAAGTCCTGGTAGGGGGCGAACGACAGCTCCTCCTCATCGTTGAGTCCGTTGAGTCCCACGTCCTGCTTGGCGCGTGCTCCGGCTGAGGTGGCGAAGGCGTAGGTGACGGTGGCCTGGTTGGGTATCTTTCCCCACTGGGTGGTGGTGAAGTTGCTGGAACCGTCGACGGGCATGCCGCTCTCGTAGAATTTCTTGCCGTCGCGCAGCACGTCCTCGCTCACCTCGCCGAGGTTGATGTAGAAGTCGCCGCCGTGGTCGGAGGCCGTACCGTCTTCGCGGGTATAGATGAAGGGGTCGAGCATCCAGAACTCGATGTACTCGATGTTGGCCGTCTCAAAGTCGTTGGTGTCGAGCTTGCGCATCATGCCGCCCCAGTGCTGGGTGGGGTTGTTGAGTGTGCCGTCGTAGTTGAGGTCGGGATTGAAGTTGTAGGGGCCGCGCTCGTTGGGGTAGTAGGCGAGGTTGAGTATGCTCAGCGTGGGCACCGAACCATTGTAGCTGCTCTGGTCGCGGTTGGGGAAGAGCTCGCGGGAGTAGACCTCGCGCACGTAGAAGTTGGAGAGCTGCTCGAGGTCGCTCTTGATGTGCGACGGGGTGAGCGACGAACTGCGCCGCGTGAAGAGCGGGTCGATGGTGTACCAGGCCAGCAGCGAGCGGTTGTAGCCGCTGCGTAGGGTGGTCTTGTCGCTCGACTCGGGGAACATCGACGGTACGCTCGACAGTACCCATGAGGTAGGTGTGCTCACGTCGATGGTGCTCTTGGTGTTTTCGAAGTCGTCGAGGTAGGAGGCATTGTCCTGTGTGCCGTGGCTCTGTCCGGCGATGAGCTGCGCGAACTCGCCCGTGAAGGAGATCGAGGAGGGCTGCGTCAGGTGGAGCAGGGGAATCTTGTCGAGCACGTTGGTGAGCCACTGGCTCTCCTTCTTCCAGTTGATGTTGAGGCCCCAGATGGTGTTGTTGAGGGGTTCCGATCCCATCGACACCTTCGTGGTGAGCGCCTGTTCGGAGAGATGCTGCAGGGTACCGCTGAGCTGGAAGTTCTTGGAGAAGGTATACTCCCAGTTCATGCCGAACATCGTCTTGCGCTCCTGGGCGTAGTCAGTGTTGCTCTCGAGCGACACGTTGACCGACGTTCCGGCGTCGATGATGCTCTGGTTGAGGATGGTCACCTCGCCCGCACTGTAGTCTACCGAGTAGTCAGACCCTTCGGTGAGGGTCATGCCTCCGGCGGTGACGACGACCGATCCTTGCGGCACATTGTACGAGCCGAGGGAGATGACATTGGCCGACGTGCCGCGGAACTGGCCGACGAGCATGTACTTGTCTTTCTCGGCGATCTGCTTGGCGACGGTCTTGGTAGAGTCGTACAGCTCGGTGAAGGCGTACTGAGCGGCTTTCGCTTCGGGTATGCCCTTGTCTACGAGGTAGTTTTTGAGGTATTGTCCGAACGGTTCGGCCACGGGGAAGAACACGCGTCCGTTTGATACGGTGTAGCCTTCCACATAGTCGAAGTAGCCGTTGGGGTGGGCCTTGAGGTTGTTGTCGAGGCGGTCGGCGCCGAGCACCTTGATGAGGGTCTGGCTCTTCACCTGCGGTTCGGGGATGTAGGTGAGGTAGACGCCGGCCGTGTCGCTCTGGAACTTGACGTCGAGGCGGAACTTCTCCTTCTCGATGGAGGAGGCGAGGTAGTACACGTTTTTCATCATCAGGTCCCAGTTGCCCTGCGAGGGATTGTTGCTGGTGTTCTTGAGCGATTTGACAAACAGGGCCTGGTTGACGTCGGTGATGTCGGAGGCAAACTCGCCCACCTGGTAGGTCACGCCGCCGTAGGTGTACTCGTAGGCCACGGCGAGCACCTGGTCGCTCTGCAGGGTGGTCTTGAGCGAGATGTAGCCCAGCGACTTGTTGAGCGTGTATTCAGAGGAGGTGAGCAGGCGTGCACTCTGGAGCTTCTCGTAGTCGGTGCCGCCGGAGAACTGCGGTATGCCCTCGAGTATGGTGGATGTCTGGTCGATGTCGCGGGCGGCGCTGTACGTGCCGACCATGGAGGCATACTCGGTGTTGGCGGCGTTGCACGGCACGGGCTGTCCGGTGACGCTCCAGTTGGCGTTCGACACGCGGCTGTTCTCGCCGAGGTCGGTCAGGGCGACGACGCTGCGGGTGTTGGAGGTCGTTCCGGTCTTGTTGGTCACCCATACCTCGACACGGTTGATGTTGATGCCGGTGGTGACGTTGGGCAGGGTCTTCATGCCTGCGTCGTAGCGGTCGCGGAAGTATTGGGAGAGGAAGAAGTGGCGGTTCTCCTCATAGTTGGCGGCATCGATCTCGAAGGGCGTAAACTGTTTGCCGCCTTTCGAGGACACGCTCTTGGTGGTCGACTTCTTCTGCGAGGCCACGAGCTGCATCTTCAGCCGCCCGAACTGCAGGTCGGTGCGCAGACCGAAGAGCGAGGAGGCGCCCTTGACGAGCGAGGAGTTGGAGGGGAATGAGATGTTGCCCGCCTCGACGAGCTTGATGATCTCGTCTTCCTTGCCGTCGTACTTGAGCTTGAAGTTCTGCGAGTCGAAGTCGAAGGTAGCGTCGGTGTTGTAGTTGAGGTTCATGTTCACCTTGTCGCCCACGCGTCCGTTGACGTTGAGGTTGATCTTCTCATCGAAGTCCATGGCCGTCGTCTTGCGGTTGCGGATGGGGAGCGAGGGGTTGTCGATGTTTTTCAGCGTGACGCCGAATTTCAGCTCGGCCGTACCTTGGGTCTTGATGCGCACGCCGCCGGGTCCGAATATCTTTTCGGCGGGTCCGAGACTGAAGTGCATGTCGGTGAAGTCGAACTTCTCCTTGCCCTTGGCCTGGTAGATCTCGTCGTTCTTCTTGCGGAAGAAGCGGTCGAAGGCTTTCTGCTCGCTCCACTTGCGGTACTCCTCGGGTGTCATCATGATGGGCGTGTTGAGGTAGCTGTCGCCTATTTTTGACCCGATGATGTAGCGGTTGAGCGTGTCGTTGTATACCACGTCCTGCTTGAGGTTCTCCGGACGGTGCAGGTCGGCGCCGTTCTGGTCGAGATCGGCCACGGTGATGGGAAGGGTGCGCTGCACCTTCCACCGCGGGTGAAGGAGCGAGTCGGGTATGGTGTCCTCGTTTTCCAGCTCCGGCTGTGCGATGATGGCGAGCGTGTCTTTCTTGGCCCGTGACTTGTCGTCGGGCTTCGGTTGCCGGCGGGTGGTATAGCGCGACCGGCGGCGGGTGGGGTCATCCTGCCGGAAGGGCATGCCGATGGCATAGCAGGCCACGGTGGCGACCAGCGCGATGAGGAGTATGGTGTATGATTGTCTTTTGAAAATCACTCTTGTTTCTTTCTGTTACGCTTGTATCCTGAGTGTATGGCGGGCGCGGGGATGCGGGATTTTTACTTTATTTGCTTGAGGGCCAGTTTTACCACCTGCTCTACGGGCAGGGACGGCTGCTCCTGCAGGATGGCGGTGACCACCTTGGCCGAGGGAGCGGGCGAGAAGCCCAGCATGGTGAGTGCCGATACGGCCTCGTCGCGCACGCCTGCATTGACGGCGGCACCGCCGGCGTCGGCCACGTTGACCTCTGCGGCCAGACCGAGGCTCATCACCTTGTCCTTGAGATCGACGATGATGCGCTGTGCGGTCTTCAGTCCGATGCCCTTGACCCCCTTGAGCAGCCGCTCGTTGCCGCCGGCGATGGCATTGCCCAGGTCGGCGGGAGAGGCGGCGGAGAGTATCATGCGGGCGGTGTTGGCTCCCACGCCCGACACGGTGATGAGCAGGCGGTAGAGCGCGCGCTCCTGTTTGCTGGCAAATCCGTACAGCGTGTAGGAATCGTCGCGTCCGCCCGTCACGAGCGCCTCGTGTACGTAGAGCTTGGTCTCGTGCTTGCCTTGTATGGCGGTG
The DNA here is from genome assembly GCA_963637655.1 of bacterium. GTDB lineage: Bacteria > Bacteroidota > Bacteroidia > Bacteroidales > Bacteroidaceae > Prevotella. The sequence goes on from CAVHOL010000029.1 coordinate 17,506, forward strand.
TAGGTGTTGAGCGATATGTTGAGGGAGTAGCCCACACCGTAGGCTTCTACTACGGCCTCGGCGGGGGTCAGTTCGGTGAGTTCACCTTTGATATAGTCGATCATGTCGTGTCAGTTGTACTTTGTCTGTGTATTTGGTGCAGGGCCATAAGGGGTGCACAGGGTTATAACGCTTTTTGGTATATATTATTGTGCGCAGAACGTGTTTTCTCTGCGCAGACTGCATTTTGTGGGGAGCGGCGGGGGCAGTCACCGCTTTTTTGCGTAACTTTGTCATTGGCAAACCGTCATTTCTGGTATCCGCAACATTTTTTTCTTACACATCATGATGAATGAAGAAGCACGGCTCGCATGGAATATCATCGAGACCACAAACTCCCATCTTTTTCTCACCGGACGGGCCGGAACGGGAAAGACCACCTTTCTGCGGCAGCTCCGGCGCGAGTCGCCCAAGCGGATGGTGGTCGTCGCCCCGACAGGTATCGCCGCCATCAATGCCGAGGGTGTGACGATACACTCCTTCTTCCAGTTGCCGTTTGCTCCCTTCGTGCCCGATGCTACCTATGCCTCGCAGGAGGGCAAGTACCGTTTCAGCAAGCAGAAGATACGTCTGATACGCAGTCTCGACCTGCTTGTGATCGACGAGATCAGTATGGTACGTGCCGATCTGCTCGATGCGGTCGACAGTGTGCTGCGCCGCTACCGTCGCGACAGCCGTCCCTTCGGCGGCGTGCAGCTGGTGATGATCGGCGATCTCGGCCAGCTGGCGCCCGTCGCCAAGGAGGAGGAATGGGCGCTGCTAGGCCGCTATTACGACACGCCATACTTCTTCAGCAGTCTTGCCCTGCGCCGCACCCACTATGCGGTGGTCGAACTGCAGCAGATATACCGTCAGAGCGATGCCCGCTTTGTAGAACTGCTCAACCGCGTGCGCGACAATACTGCCGACGACAGTGTGCTGGCCACGCTCAATGCCCGTTGCCGTCCCGACTTCTCTCCGGCGGCCGACGAGGGCTTCATCCGTCTCACCACGCACAATGCCCAGGCCCAGGCCGTCAACGACCGTGAACTGGCGGCCCTGTCGGGTCAGGCATTTTCCTTCAGGGCCGAGATCGAGGGCAAATACCCCGACATGCTCTTTCCTACCGATGAGGTGCTGACGCTGAAGAAGGGGGCACAGGTGATGTTTGTCAAGAACGACTCCTCCTCGGAAAAACGGTACTACAACGGCATGATCGGTCATGTGTCGGCCATCTCTTCCAATGGTTTCACGGTGCGCCCCGAGGATGGCGGCAGCGAAATTGAGGTCGGCCGCGAGGAGTGGGAGAACAGCCGCTATGTGCTCAACGAGAAGACCAAGGAGATCACCGAAGAGGTCGACGGCGTGTTCCGCCAGTATCCGGTGAAGACCGCCTGGGCCATCACCATACACAAAAGCCAGGGTCTCACGTTCGACCGTGCCATCATCGACGCCCATTCCGCCTTTGCCCACGGGCAGACCTATGTGGCGCTGAGCCGCTGCCGGTCGTTAGAAGGACTTGTGCTCAGTTCGCCGCTGCCGCGCAACGCCATCATCCGCGACCGTGCCGTCGACGACTATGCCACCTCGTCGCGCCAGCTGACCCCCGATGCCGGTGCGCTCGTGACGATGCAGCGGGAGTATTTCCGTGCGCTGGTCGACGAGCTGTTCGGCTTCTCGCCGCTGCTCACGACGCTCTACACGCTCATGCGTCTGCAGACCGAACATCTCGGGCGTACCTATCCGAAGCTCACTTCCGAATACAAGGCGCGCCACGCCCTCGCGACGGAAAAGATAGGCGGTGTGGCCGAACGGTTCCAGACACAGTATGTGCAGATGATTGCCGCGTCGGCCGACTATGCTTCTGATGCCGCGCTGCAGGAACGCATACACAAGGGCGCCGCCTACTTTCTGACGCAGGTGGAGGAGATTGTCTCGCTTGTCAAGAAGTCGAAGGTGGAGATTGCCAACAAAGAGGTCAAGCGGCGTTACGACGAGGCGCTGTCGACGCTCGAGGAAAAGGCCAACGTGAGCCGCCGCCTGCTCCGCTTCTTCTCCGAAAACACCTTCTCGGTGGACACTTATCTCCATGAGCGGGCTATGGCCGTGCTCGGCGATGACGAAAAGCCTGTCAAGAGTCGGCGCAAATCCGACGCACCTTCCGCTTCCGCTACGGCTGCAGATTCCCAGCAAAAAGTGCTCCACCAGGCCACGCTCGAAGCCCTGTCCGCATGGCGCAAGCAGACGGCCAAGGACCGCGGCATCCCGTCCTACTGCGTTGTGCCGCAGCGCACGCTTGTGGCTGTCGCCAATCTCCGTCCCCGGTCGCTGGCCGAACTGTCGCGCATACCCGGTCTCGGGGCCGCGCGAATAGAAAAGTATGGCGGAGAGATGCTCGGGGTCATAGCGACGGTGAAGGAGAAGTGATGCTTTTTTCAAAATACGACTTTGGCATCCAAAATGGTATGAAATGGTTGCCAAGAAGAAATAAATTATATACCTTTGTATCCTAACTAATAAGCTATATCATTATGATAGTGGTCAGTACAAGGGATTTTCGTGTAAACCAGACGAAATATCTGAACATGGCAAAAGCTGGCGAGCACGTAGTTCTGAAGTCGCGCGCCGGCAGTTTTCGCATCTCTCCGGAAGACAGCAAACCTGTTGCAGTTCCTCGTGACCTGATAACGGAACTCAAAAACGCATTGACAGAAGTCAAGGAAGCCATCGATGGCAAACGTATCCTTCTGTCCGCAGAAAGTTTGGCCGATGAGTTGTAACATCACTGTTTCGGTTTCAGGCGACTTTGCAAGAGAGGCGAAACGCCTCGCCAAAAAATATCCAAGTTTCAAGAAAGACTACTTGGATTTTATTGAAAGCATCAAGCAGAACCCGTTGCAAGGCGACGAGATAACCAAGAATATCCGAAAGATAAGGATGGCTATCAAGTCAAAAGGCAAGGGCAAATCTGGTGGTGCCAGGGTCATCACGTGCAATATTCTCACGCAACAGCTTGACGGACAGGTGGTATTCCTGCTCATCTACGACAAAGAGGATGCTTCCTCTGTCAAGGTGGAAGTGGTGAAACAGATGGTCCGCGAATTGGACCTGGATTTAGAATAGTTCAAAATATCTTGATAGGTTCCCAATACAGAACCCGCCGTACACCGACGGCACGCACGGTGGTGGAAGATTTCAGAAAACGAAAGTAGGAAGAAAACCATTTTGTTTTCCTCCTACTCGATTATTGAATTACGCGCGTGCGTTTTCTCAGATTTTCTCAAAAGCCTGCTCGAGATCATCGATGATGTCGTCGATGTGCTCGGTGCCTATGCTCAGACGGATGGTCGAGGGTGTGATGTGCTGTTGTTGCAGTTCCTCGGGCGTCATCTGCGAGTGGGTAGTGGTGTAGGGGTGTATCACGAGGCTCTTCACATCGGCCACGTTGGCCAACAGGGAGAAGATCTTGAGGCTGTCGATGAATTCCCATGCTTCCTTCTCGCCGCCCTTGATTTCGAAGGTGAAGATGCTGCCGCCGCCGTTGGGGAAGTAGCGGTTGTAGAGCGCATGGTCGGGATGGTCGGGCAGTGACGGATGGTTGACCTTGGCCACCTTGGGATGGTGGGCCAGATAGTCTACCACGCGCAGGGCGTTGTATACATGGCGCTCCACACGGAGCGACAGGGTCTCAAGGCCCTGCAGGAGTATCCAGGCGTTGAAGGGGGATATGGTGGCGCCGGTGTCGCGCAGGATGACGGCGCGTATGCGGGTCACAAAGGCTGCCTTGCCGGCCACGTCGGCAAAGACGGCGCCGTGGTAGCTGGGGTCGGGCTTGCCCAGGGAGGGGAACTTGTCGGCGTTGGCCTTCCAGTCAAACGAGCCGCCGTCGACGATTACGCCGCCGAGGCTGCTGCCATGTCCGCCGATAAACTTGGTGGCGGAGTGCACCACCACGTCGGCTCCGTGCTCGAGCGGTCGGATGAGGAAGGGTGTGCCGAAGGTGTTGTCGACAATGAAGGGCAGATGGTGGCGGTGGGCTACGGCGGCCACGCCCTCGAGGTTGGTCACGTCAGAGTTGGGGTTGCCGAAGGTCTCGGCGTAGATTACCTTGGTGTTGGGCTGGATAGCGGCCTCGAGCGCCTCGAGGTCGTTCACGCAGACGATGGTATTGGTGATGCCCTGGATGGCGAGCGTGTGGGTGATGAGGTTGAACGAGCCGCCGTACATGTTGTCGGCTGCTACGATATGGTCGCCGGCGGCGAGGATGTTCTGCAGGGCGTAGGTCACGGCGGCCGCACCTGAGGCTACGGCCAGCCCGACGGTGCCGCCTTCAAGGGCTGCCATGCGGTCTTCGAACACGGCTTGTGTGGAGTTGGTCAGACGTCCGTAGATGTTGCCGGCATCGCGCAGGGCGAAGCGGTCGGCAGCGTGTTGCGAGTTGCGGAATACGTATGATGTGGTCTGGTAGATGGGCACGGCACGGGCATCGGTGGCGGGGTCGGCCTGTTCCTGTCCTACGTGCAGCTGGAGTGTCTCAAAGTGCAGTTTCTTTTCACTCATGGTCATTTTTTCCTTTCTTGATAAGGGCGGTTCCTTCTGTAGAACCGTCCATAGTGATAATGTGTGTTTTTGTCACCCGGTTCGGGTGTATGGCAGTGCAAAGGTACTGAGTTTTTCTGATATGCGGTACATATTGTTGCGGTAAAGTATCCCCTTGCCGTCCGGCCTCCGGACAGCTCAAGTCTGAAAAAATCTGAAAAAGCGCCGCGTTGCCCTTCCTCCGCGATACAACATCGCGGTTTATTTGCTATCTTCGCCGTATACAAACGGAATTGCCGTACCTTCAAAATCCCAAACATACTATGCAGAAATACGCAGACTACATCCGACAGATAGAAATAGACTCGCTGTGGAGCGGCCGCCACCATATCGTGTGGAACCTTGACCGGCAGGTGAACATCCTCAGCGGCATCAACGGCGTGGGCAAAAGCACCATCCTCAACAAGGTGGTCAAGGGTCTGAGCGCCGGCGGAGAGTTCCCTAGCCATACCCTCAAGGGCGTGCATCTGAAGGTGGAGCCCGAAGACGCCAAGTGGATACGGTTTGACGTGATACGCTCGTTCGACCGCCCGCTGATCAATGCCGACACCATCAATACGCTCAGCAGTTCGCTGGTCAACCTTGCCACCGAGCTCGACGTGCAGCTCTTCCAGCTGCAGCGCAAGTATCTCGACTACCAGGTGAACATCGGCAACCGCATCATAGAAGTCCTGCAGAGCGGCGCGCCCGATGCCGCCGAGCGTGCGCAGGCCCTCTCGACACCCAAAAAGCGGTTTCAGGACATCATCGACGACCTGTTTCGCGATACCGGAAAACGCATCATCCGTACCGAGAACGAGATACGCTTTGCGCAGATCGGCGAGACGCTACAGCCCTATCAGCTGTCGAGCGGCGAGAAGCAGATGCTCGCCATCCTGCTGACGGTGCTCGTGGAGGACAACCGCAACTACGTGCTCTTCATGGACGAGCCCGAGGTGAGCCTGCACGTAGACTGGCAGCAACGGCTCATCGACCTCATACTCGACCTCAACCCCAATGTGCAGATCATCCTCACCACCCACAGTCCGGCGGTCATCATGAACGGCTGGGCCGACCGCGTGACAGAGGTGAGCGACATCTCCGACCAAAACGAAAGCCTATGAGCCACCGACTGCGCGACAATATCTCGTCTGACTATGTGGCCGCGGCCAACCGGCTCAACTCCCGGCGTGCGCGCCGCCGTATCGTGGCCTATGTGGAGAGCTACGACGACGTGTTCTTCTGGCGGTCGATACTGACGCGCTTCGAGGACAGTACGCGCTACTTCGAGGTGATGCTGCCCTCGCGGCTTGAGCACCTGGAGCGGGGCAAGAAGGCGGCGGTCATGAGCCTTGTGGCCGCCCGGGTGGGCAGCGACATGATCGCCTGTGTCGATGCCGACTACGACTGGCTCATGCAGCGCCATACCGGGTCGTCGCGGTCGATACTCGACAATCCGTATGTCTTCCACTCCTATGCCTACGCCATAGAGAACATGCAATGCTATGCCCCGTCGTTGCACGACGTGTGCGTGGCGGTGACGCTCAACGACCATCTGTCGTTTGACTTTGTGGGGTATTTCAGCGAGTTCTCCAGGGCCATCTTCCCGCTTTTCGTGTGGAATATATGGTTTTACCGTACCGGCGAGTACGGCCGCTTCACGCTCACCGACTTTCTGCGCGTCATCGACATCGGCACCTTCTCCGTCTCTTCCGCGATGGACTGTGTGGCCCATGTGCGCCACAAGGCCGAGCGGCGGGAGGCGCAACTGCGCCGTCAGTATCCCGAGGCCCGTGAGGGGGTAGCCGCGCTCCGCGACGAGCTCCTGCGACTGGGGGTCACGCCCGAGACCACATACCTGTACATACAGGGCCACCATCTGTTCGACAAGGTGGTCGTGCCGATGCTCCGCAAGATCTGTTCCTCGCTTGTGCGCGAGCGCGAAACCGAGATCGGACAGCAGAGCAAGCACGACACCCAGCGCCGCAACGAGCTCTCCTGCTACTCGTCGAGCGTGGCCGACGTGACCTTCATGCTCAAGAAGAATGTGGGCTACATCATGTCGGAACCCTACCGCCGTATCGTGGCCGATGTGGGCCGTTATCTCGGTGTTGACGAGGACCGGCCGACATGAGGCGGTGGCACTGAAACGGAAAAGAGGTGCAGGGACGGGCATTGCCCGGATCCCTGCACCTCTTTTCTGTATGGCGGGTATGGCTGTCGCTTCAGCACTTGTCTAAAAACCGTATATCTCCTTGAGCTTCTCGCCCAGTTTCTCTCCGCGAAGGTCGTAGCCTACGATCTTGCCTGACGGGTCGACCAGCACGCTTGCGGGGATGGAGGAGATGCCGTAAGGCTCGGAGGCGGCGCAGCGCCAGCCCTGCAGGTCGGACATGTGCACCCAGTTGATGCCCATCTTCTCGACAGCTCCCTTCCAGGCATCAGCCTTGTTGTCGAAGGAGATGCCGACGACATTGAATCCCTTGGCGTGGTATTTCTCGTAGTTCTCCTTCACGTTGGGCATCTCTGCACGGCAGGGGCCGCACCAGGAAGCCCAGAAGTCTACGAGCACCCAGTTGCCCTTGCCGCAGTACTCGCTCAGCTTGTGCTGCTGGCCGTCGAGACCGGCCATGGTGAGGTCGACAAACGGTTGGCCGAGCAGCGAGATCTTCTTCTCCATGGTGGCGAGGTAGTGCTTGGCACCGGCTGCGAGCGGGTGGTTCATGTACACGTTCTTCGGCGAGAGCAGGTCGAGCAGCTGCTGGCCATCGTACTCGTACATCACGTCGGTGAGGTAGACCACGGGGATGAGGTTGTCGCGGTTCTCCTCGACGGCCTTCTTGGCGAGGGCCACCTGGCGCTCGTTGAGCGGGCCGGTCTCCATGGTGATCTGCATGGCGAGGGCCTTCAGTTCGTCGTCGCTCTTGCCGGCGGCCTTGGCGTCGTAGAATTTCTGGAAGGCCGCCTGTATGGAGTCGCTCACCTTGTTGATCTCCTTGTCGTAGGCGTTGAGACGCTCGTTGAGGGCCGAACCCTTGATGGTGCCGGCGGCGAGGTCGGCGGTGATGGGCGTTCCGTCGTTGAAGAAGACGACAAACGACTTCGATCCTTCAGTGCCGATGCCGAAGGCGGCGTCCTTGTCGCTGCTGCCCGTGAAGGCAAACGTGCCGCTCTTCACCGTAGCGCTGTCGATGGGGGTGTACTGCTTGGCAAGGTCTACGATGTATACTTTCTTCACGTCGGCAGGGCAGGTGCCCTTGACGGTGTAGGTCACGTTCTGTGCCTGGGCTGACAGTGCCGCCAGCGCAACGGCAGCGGCTGCAAACATTTTTTTCATCTTGTATCGTTTTTTGATTTCTTTTGTGAGGGTGTATCCGGTGCGTGGCTGGCCGTATGGCATGGCCGGGTGCGCACGGAATGACGGCAAAATTACGCATATTTGCGAGAAATACGGATACTCCGGTTCTTAAAAGAAATGAAAAACGGGTGCTTTCCGCCGGAAATCGGAGGCGACAGTCTGCCGTTGTGCACAATTTTTAGTACCTTTGCGCGACTTTTTTCGCCGCCGCATGGCGGCAGAGTGCTTGGTAAACCTCTTAAAAAACAAGACAGTGAACAACAAAAGACAGAATGTGAGTGTGCTGTTCATGCTTTTCAGCATACTCTTCTGCGTTTGTCTGATTACGGCAAACGTGCTCGAAACAAAGCAGATCGCTCTCGGACCGCTCAATATCACCGGCGGACTGATCGTATTTCCGATTTCCTACATCATCAACGACTGCGTGTGCGAAGTGTGGGGCTACCGCAAGGCCCGTCTGCTGATATGGGTGGGGTTTGCGACGAACTTCCTCTTTGTGGCCTTCGGCGCGCTGGCCGACGCCTTGCCCGCTGCACCCTATTGGCACAACGGCGAGGGCTTCCATGCCGTGTTCGGTCTTGCCCCGCGCATCGCCTTGGCCTCGTTCGTGGCGTTCATCGCCGGCTCGTTTGTCAATGCCTATGTGATGAGCCGTATGAAGGTGTCGTCGGGCGGACGCAATTTTTCGCTGCGCGCCATCCTCAGTACGGTGTACGGCGAACTGGCCGACTCGGTCATCTTCTTCCCCCTCGCCCTGGGCGGAGTGGTGCCGACCGGCGAACTGCCCAAGTTTGTGCTCTCGCAGGTGGCGCTCAAGACCCTCTACGAGATCATCGTGCTCCCCGTCACCATACGCGTCGTGCGGGCTGCCAAACGGCATGAGGGAGAGGATGTGTACGATACCGACATCAACTACAGCATCTGGAGAATCTTCAGCCTCGGCGACTGACACCCCAATGACGTGTGGCCGTCTTTGCCACGTCAATCATTACGGGCGGATTCTAAAAAATTCCTTTGATGGATTTTTGAATTCCGTCAAAATAGAATTTGATAATGCGTGTAATTTTTAGAACACGCCTACGACCAATCGATATGGACAATACAGAAAACAGAAAGGACGAGGGCCTGCAGGCTCTCGGCGCCAAGACGCGCTACCGCGACGACTATGCTCCGGAAGTGCTCGAGACATTTGTCAACAAACATCAGGACAACGACTACTGGGTGCGGTTCAACTGCCCCGAGTTCACGTCGCTCTGTCCCATCACCGGGCAGCCCGACTTTGCGGAAATACGCATCGCCTATGTGCCCGACGTGCGCATGGTGGAGAGCAAGAGCCTGAAGCTCTATCTCTTCAGTTTCCGCAACCACGGCGATTTCCATGAGGACTGTGTCAACATCATCATGAAAGACCTTATCCGGCTGATGGACCCCAAGTACATCGAGGTGACAGGACTGTTTACTCCCCGCGGCGGCATCAGCATCTATCCCTTTGCCAACTACGGACGGCCGGGCACCAAGTATGAGCGGATGGCCGAGACGCGCTTCGCTGCGCACGACATGGGACGCTGACGGTTCTCCGGTGTCAATCTGTCTCCGCCAATACTAAGTAATGGTAAAAAACGGGTGAGCCGCACGACAAATCGGAAATTTTTGGCTAATTTTGCAGATTGATAAACAACAGCATATAGAAAATACGAAATAGAGATGAAAAAGAAAATCCAGTTCAGTCTCGTCTATCGGGACATGTGGCAGTCTTCCGGCAAGTTCCAGCCACGCAAGGATCAGTTGGAGCGCATCGCTCCGGTAATCATCGAAATGGGCTGCTTCGCCCGTGTGGAGACCAACGGCGGTGCCTTCGAGCAGGTCAATCTTCTGGCCGGCGAGAACCCCAACGATGCTGTCCGCGCCTTCTGCAAGCCCTTCAATGAGGTTGGCATCAAGACCCACATGCTCGACCGCGGTCTCAACGCCCTCCGCATGTACCCCGTACCTGACGACGTGCGCGCCCTGATGTACAAGGTCAAGGCCAAGCAGGGTACCAATATCACCCGTATCTTCGACGGACTCAACGACGTCCGCAATATCATACCTTCCATCCGCTGGGCCAAGGAAGGCGGCATGACCCCCCAGTGCGCCCTCTGTATCACCAACTCTCCCGTACACACATTGGAGTACTACATGGGCATCGCCGACCAGCTCATCGCTGCCGGTGCTGAGGAGATCTGTCTCAAGGACATGGCCGGCGTAGGCCAGCCCGCTTTCCTCGGCAAGCTCACCAAGATGATCAAGGAGAAGTATCCCGAGATCATCATACAGTACCACGGCCACTCCGGCCCCGGACTGTCCATGGCCAGCATCCTCGAGGTCTGCAACAATGGCGCCGACATCATCGACACCGCCATCGAACCGCTTTCCTGGGGCAAGGTGCATCCGGACATCATCTCCGTACAGAGCATGCTCCGCAACGAGGGCTTCGACGTGCCCGACATCAATATGAGCGCCTACATGCAGGCCCGCGCACTCACCCAGGAGTTTATCGACGACTGGTTGGGCTACTTCATCAATCCGCAGAACAAGATCATGAGCTCGCTCCTTCTCGGCTGCGGCCTGCCCGGCGGCATGATGGGATCTATGATGGCCGACCTCGGCGGCATGCGCAGCACTATCAACAATGTACGCAAGAAGAAGGGCGACGCCGAGCTGTCGATGGACGACCTGCTCATCAAGCTCTTCGATGAGGTGGAATATGTATGGCCGCGCGTAGGCTATCCTCCATTGGTGACCCCGTTCTCGCAGTATGTGAAGAACATTGCCCTGATGAACCTCCTCACCATCGAGCAGGGCAAGGGCCGCTTCGTCATGATGGACGACTCCATGTGGGGCATGATCCTCGGCAAGTCGGGCAAGATACCCGGCACCATCGCTCCCGAGCTGGTAGAGCTGGCCGAGAAGCAGGGCCGCGAGTTCACTGACGTCGACGCCCACACGCTGCTCACCGACGCGCTCGACACCTTCCGCAAGGAGATGGACGAGAACGGTTGGGAGTACGGACAGGACGACGAGGAGCTCTTCGAGCTGGCCATGCACCCCGAGCAGTACCGCAACTACAAGAGCGGACAGGCCAAGAAGAATTTCCTGGCCGACCTCCAGAAGGCCAAGGACGCCAAGCTCGGCACAACGCTCTCTCCCGAGCAGCTGGCCGAGTTCAAGCACGCCAAGGCCGATGCCGTTGTCGCTCCTGTCAAGGGTCAGGTGTTCTGGGAGTTCAGCGGCGAAGGCGAATGTGCGCCTGCCGTCGAACCGTTCATCGGCAAGGAGTACAAGGAGGGCGACGTGTTCTGCTACATCATGGCCCCGTGGGGCGAGTTTGTGGCTGTACCGGCTGACCTCGGCGGCAAACTTGTCGAGATCGGCGCAAAGCAGGGTTCGAAGGTCCAGAAGGGACAGACCCTCGCATGGATCGAGCGCGAACACTAAGTGAGCACTAATCTGTAACAACAATATAGCGGGACGACGGACTTGATGAGAAGACTGCGTCCCGCTTTTTTTGTGTTTCCCCCGATGCGCCCTGCCGGCGGTTCTTTTGCTGTTTTTGCGCAAAGGCATGTCGGCGGAAGTACATTATAGGGAACTCTGCAAAACAAGACCATCCTGTCAATCAAGAAAGTAAAAATGGAAAATGTAGACTATCAGTCCATCATCGACAAATATTATCCCGAGGACAATGATCTCCGGCGGCTTTTCCTCCGCCACAGCCGCGATGTGGCCGACCGGGCGCTGGCCATCTGCGACCGCCATCCCGAACTGCCGCTCGACCGCCGCTTTGTGGAGGAGGGTGCCATGCTCCACGACCTGGGCATCTTCAAGACCGATGCGCCGGGCATCTATTGCTGCGGTACAGACCCCTACATCCTGCACGGATACGACGGCGGACTGCTGCTCCGGGCCGAAGGGCTTCCCCGTCATGCGCGTGTATGCGAGCGGCATACCGGAGCCGGCATCACCCTGCGCCAGATCGAGGAACAGCACCTGCCTCTGCCGCACCAGGACTTCTTGCCCGAGACGCTGGAAGAGCAGGTCATCTGCTATGCTGACAAATTCTATTCCAAGTCACATCCCGAGCGCATCAAGACCATAGCCGAGGCCGAGCGCAGTGTCGCCAAACACGGTGAGGACGGCCTGGCACGTTTCCAGGAATGGGAGCGTATGTTCGAGTGACGGTCCGCCCCCGACAGAAGGAAAAATCCGCAATATCCGTAGAGTGGTATTGCGGATGTTGTTTTTGTTATTGGTGTCCGGTATTATTTATCGCAAGCAACAAGTCCCGTAGTGACGGCATTCCCAAACAATTGTTGGTGTCCGGTACAAATATCGCAAGCAATGAGTCCCGTAGGGACGGCATAATATAGCGTAGGGGCGCGCCCCTACGATTTAGGGTTATGTTTTGACCATTGCCCCTGTAGGGGGCGTATAATTAAATTGATAGGGTGTAAAGTTAAGCTCTCGAAAATCTTCCTTGAATTCATCTGTTTTTGATG